>NZ_JAWRXV010001339.1:0-249 GCF_046534875.1 Paraburkholderia sp. SIMBA_054
GGTCACGCGCATCGTTTGTCCTCAATATGTTCGGGTTTCGTACCAATGTTGCGTCCGGTTCACGACGCCGACGACCAGCAGCATGACGGGCACTTCGATGAGTACACCGACTACGGTGGCGAGTGCTGCGCCCGACTGGAATCCAAACACGCTGATGGCGGTTGCCACTGCCAGTTCGAAGAAGTTGCTCGCACCGATCAGGCTCGACGGACCGGCTACGCAGTGCGCGACACCGAGCTTGCGGTTGAG
>NZ_JAWRXV010001340.1:0-249 GCF_046534875.1 Paraburkholderia sp. SIMBA_054
TCACAATCCTGTTTAGAAGATCTTTGTTGTTCTAGCTTCTGCCACAAAAATTGTAATAGTGGTTATGGACCAACCTATGATTTTAAATTTATATGTATCAACCTACTGAGAAAACCTTAAGATTTTCTGAAGTTTAACTGGACCCTATGTACAATTATAAAATGCCACCTATACTTAATAGACATTTAAGTTAATTTTAATTTAGGTTTAATAAATAGCTGACCAATTTGTAATATAGTAGAGACTAGC
>NZ_JAWRXV010001341.1:0-249 GCF_046534875.1 Paraburkholderia sp. SIMBA_054
GTCATGTTGACGAAAACACCAAGCGTCTCGCGAATAAACGTCGAGGCGGAATTTTCCTGAACGTCACGCAGCATGGCAAGCACCGATGTCTCCGGTTCGGAAACGATTTGACGCAGGCTGTGTAGATTGCGCCGTCCGGAAAATTCTGGCGATAGCATTACATGCGCCAGGAGTCCTGTCAGCAAATTGTGTGCCTGGCTCTGGAAAAAAGACCCCGTTGAACTTTCAAGGCGAGCGCTTTCCGACAGC
>NZ_JAWRXV010001342.1:0-249 GCF_046534875.1 Paraburkholderia sp. SIMBA_054
CGGGCACCTGCAGGAAGCGCGCTGGCTGTTGAAGAGCCTGGAGGCGCGCGGCGAGACCCTGCTGCGGGTGGTGAACTGCCTGCTGCGCCACCAGGCCGGCTTCCTGGAATTCGGCGAACAGGCCCTGCGCCCGCTGACCCTGCGCGAGATCGCCGGCGAACTGTCGCTGCACGAATCGACCATTTCGCGGGCGATCGCCCGCAAGTACGCGCGCACCCCGCGCGGCACCATCCCGCTGCGCGCGTTCTT
>NZ_JAWRXV010001343.1:0-249 GCF_046534875.1 Paraburkholderia sp. SIMBA_054
GTGCTGGAGGCGATGAAGATGGAGCACAGCCTCAACGCGCCCGCCGATGGCGTGCTGAGGCGGTATCGGGTGGCGCAGGGCGAGCTGGTGGCCGAGGGCGCCGCGCTGGTGGAGTTCGAGGCGGATTGAGACGTGGCTCCAGCCTTTCGCCGCCACGATTGCGGCGCAGGGCGGCGACTACTATCAAGTGCGCTGCGGCACCGGATGGCTGCAGGACCGGGCCGTAGTTGTCATATGCCAACCACTTAC
>NZ_JAWRXV010001344.1:0-249 GCF_046534875.1 Paraburkholderia sp. SIMBA_054
GTAGCCGACAATTCGTTCCATGCCTGAACGGCGGGAGCGAAAAATGAAAAAGTTAGCAGTGGCGTTAGTGATGGTGGGCAGCTTGAGCGTCGCGGGGCAAGCGTCGGCTCATGGTCATGGCGGTGGCGGCGGCGATGTAGTGGGCGCACTGATCGGCGGCGCGGTGCTGGGCGCGGTCGTGACGTCGATATTGAATCCTGCGCCCGCGGTGGCCTATCAACAGCCGGTCTATGCGCAGCCTGTCTATGC
>NZ_JAWRXV010000220.1:0-527 GCF_046534875.1 Paraburkholderia sp. SIMBA_054
CGCGCGCGCATCTGGGTCGTCAACAGGGTCGACTTCTCGGATAACCGCAATCTGATCGTGGCCGCGGTCACGCTCGTGCTCGGCGCCGGCGACTTCTCGCTGAAGCTCGGCGGCTTTGGTCTCGGCGGCATCGGCACGGCGACGTTCGGCGCGATCATTCTTTACGCGCTTCTCAGACGGAAGCCGGCGCAAGGGCCGGTGGCCTGATCGTTTCCAGGAGACGACGTTACTTCCAGCGCGCGGTCAGCGCCGTCTCCGACAAATCCACTTCATGCATGAGCTTGTTGAACGTTTCGTCGTTGATGGTCTGATTGCTGCGCAAGCTGAGCAATACCTGGCGCTCGGCACGCATTGCGGAGAGCTTCATGCGAAATTCCAGTGCGTCCGCGCGCCGCGCCATGTCGCGCGGTTCCTGATCTCCGGCGAGTGCCGTCAGCCTGCGGCGATAAATATCCATGACGCGCGCGGTCACGTCGGCGGCATAGGCCGAGGCCGATTCATCGAGATTCGCGCACTCCTTGTCATGC
>NZ_JAWRXV010001345.1:0-249 GCF_046534875.1 Paraburkholderia sp. SIMBA_054
GCGGGCTCGGCGTCGCGCGTGCGACGCATGTCACGCTGTCCGCTTGCGGCGCGGCCGCGCTGCTTCGCAACGCGCCGTGGCTATACGACGTCGTGCGCTATGGCGGCGCGGTTTATCTCGCCTGGGTCGGCATCCAGATTTTTCGCTCGCCGGTGTTCGCGTTGCCCGAGGGCGGCGCCGCGCGCGACGGGACCGGCGGCGTGCAGCAGCAGGCTTCGCAGGCGGGCATGCCGCAGTTGCGGGCTGCGT
>NZ_JAWRXV010001346.1:0-249 GCF_046534875.1 Paraburkholderia sp. SIMBA_054
CGCGCTCGTTGAGGGTATCGGGCGTCATTCATTGGCTCCGTTGTCCGGCGCTTGCGCGGCAGAACGTGTCGATGATCGCGGTGTACGCGGCGCTTGCTTCGATATAGCCGGCGTGCCCCGCGCGTGGCACGACTTGCAGTTGGGTGTCCGCGGCGAGCGCGAGTCGCTCGCAGGCCGCGGGTGTCGCAATCGTGTCGTCCGCGCCGACCGCGATGTGCAGCCGGCCGTTATAGCGGCCCTTCAAGTGCG
>NZ_JAWRXV010001347.1:0-249 GCF_046534875.1 Paraburkholderia sp. SIMBA_054
GGCCTGCCCGCCACCCTCGCGCTGGCGACCCCGCACGGCCGCGAGCCGGCCTCGACCCCGACCTCGCTGCGTGGCCTGCCGCGGCCTTACCAGCCGGTACGACCTCCCATCGCCTGACACTCCCCGGCGACCTCGCCGCCCGTTGCTCCGTGGCCACTGGCCACGCCTGCGTCCGCGCGATGCCCTGCCTGGGGCGCCGCGCCCATGGAGTGTTCGATGAACCATGATGACTTCCACGGCCCGCTGAGC
>NZ_JAWRXV010001348.1:0-249 GCF_046534875.1 Paraburkholderia sp. SIMBA_054
GCAGCCCGGAACTCGTCGCGGCAATTAATAAAGCGCTCGCCGACATGAAGAAAGACGGTACGTACGCGAAGATTTCGCAGAAGTACTTCGGCAAAGACGTCTCCCAGTAAACGCCTTTCGCGAGTCTGAATCATGCCGGCATGGTTGCATCTGATGGCGCAGTCGCTGTGGCCGCTGCTGTATGCGGGGCTCGTGTTCACGGTGCCGCTTACGCTGGCGTCGTTCGCTATCGGGCTCGCTCTCGCGTTT
>NZ_JAWRXV010001349.1:0-249 GCF_046534875.1 Paraburkholderia sp. SIMBA_054
CCGCATCGGCACGGTGGAAACCATCGACATCGGCGGCGGCCTGCCGATCCCGTACAGCGCCGAGGACGAACCCTTCGACCTGGAGCGTTGGGCGGCCGGCCTGGCCGAGGTGCGCGCGGTGCATCCGGCGTTCCGCCTGGCGATCGAGCCGGGGCGTTTCATGGTCGCCGAATCCGGCGTGCTGCTGGCCGGCGCGACCCAGGTGGTCGAGAAGGACGGCATCCACCGCGTCGGCCTGGATGCCGGCAT
>NZ_JAWRXV010001350.1:0-249 GCF_046534875.1 Paraburkholderia sp. SIMBA_054
CAATATCGTCACTAAGACCTGTCTCGCCAAAACCGGGACAGGTTTTGGAAGGACGGGGATCATGGCCTCGGTGGAACAATATCTTCCGCGCTTGTCATGGAGCGACAAATCGAAAACCGGCCCACGTGGCCGGTTTTTATTTGCACATTCCGTTCCTATGTTGTGAACTTGATGCGTTGATCAGGACACGTATTTGTTCAGGAGGATGGCATGAGCGGGACTATCGAGATTCGCAAGGAAGACAGCTCC
>NZ_JAWRXV010001351.1:0-249 GCF_046534875.1 Paraburkholderia sp. SIMBA_054
CTATGTGCCGCGATTGGCCATTCTTCTCGACGCGTCTCGGCATGCTGGAGATGGTCTTCGCCAAAGCCGACCTGTGGCTGGCGGAATACTATGATCAACGCCTGGTAGACAAAGCACTGTGGCCGTTAGGTAAAGAGTTACGCAACCTGCAAGAAGAAGACATCAAAGTGGTGCTGGCGATTGCCAACGATTCCCATCTGATGGCCGATCTGCCGTGGATTGCAGAGTCTATTCAGCTACGGAATATTT
>NZ_JAWRXV010001352.1:0-249 GCF_046534875.1 Paraburkholderia sp. SIMBA_054
AAGCTGGGCGAATTCCTAAAAAGCGGTATGCCACAGCCAGCAGCCCAATGGAAGGAATGAGCCTCAGTTGAATGAACGATACTCACGGCAGGAGCTTTTTGCGCCAATAGGGGTAGCGGGGCAAGAGAAATTGAGGAATAAGCACGTCTTGGTCATCGGCGCGGGGGTGTTGGGAACTGGTAGTGGCGAAATGCTAGTGCGTGCAGGCATAGGGAAGATAACCCTTGCGGACCGGGATGATGGAGAGTG
>NZ_JAWRXV010001353.1:0-248 GCF_046534875.1 Paraburkholderia sp. SIMBA_054
CTCCCGTTCTTTGTTCAGGAGGATGTCACTGAATGTTTTCAGGATTTCATCTCCCGCAGGGTGGCCGTAATCATCATTGATTTTCTTGAAATGATCGAGGTCCAACAACACCAGCGTGAAGGTCTTGCCGGTTCTTTCCGCTAAATGGCTCATTTGCAGCAATACTTCATTGAAGCCTTTGCGGTTGCCGGCACCGGTCAAATCGTCATAACGGGTGCCTTGCAAAATAAGTTCTTGGCTATGCAGCC
>NZ_JAWRXV010001354.1:0-248 GCF_046534875.1 Paraburkholderia sp. SIMBA_054
GGGTTACGCCCGCCTCGGCGGCCAGTGTCGGCGGCGACGAACCGCTGTTGATCTCGCGGCGCACCGGCGCGCCCGTCTGGGTGTGCCCCGATCGCGTGGCGGCGGCGGAGGCGTTGTGCGCGGCGCATCGCGACGTCGACGTGATCGTCAGCGACGACGGCCTTCAGCACTACCGGCTCGCGCGCGACGCCGAGCTGGTCGTGTTCGATCACCGGCTCGGCGGCAACGGCTTTCTGCTGCCGGCGGGT
>NZ_JAWRXV010001355.1:0-248 GCF_046534875.1 Paraburkholderia sp. SIMBA_054
GGTGCAACTGACGCACGGTCTGCTGTCGTGTTGCGAATGGACAGGCGTGCGTCTTTCCACGTTGCTGGAAGAGGTCGGCGGCGTGTCCGCGCAAAGCAACGCTAACGGCGGCGCGTGGCTGCTCGCGGAAGGCGCGGACGCCGCCGCGATGACGCGCAGCCTGCCGCTCGATCGCATACTCGAGCGCGCGCTCGTGGTCTATGCGCAGAACGGCGAACGCTTGCGGCCCGAGAACGGCTATCCGTTGC
>NZ_JAWRXV010001356.1:0-248 GCF_046534875.1 Paraburkholderia sp. SIMBA_054
CTTGTATTGTTCTCTAATCTCTTCAAGTTTTTCATCCGATTTATCATCGGCATCAATAACAATTTTATACGGTATCGGACTTTGAGATAGCCCCCCAAAAATTAAGTCGAGTTTCTGCTTATGATTATTCATGGCTGTTTTTTTACTAAAGTCTTTGCCTGTACCTTTCATATTTAATAATCGGTAATTATATCCTACTTGCTTAAGTCCATATTTCGAAAGAATTAGTGGTATTGTAGCTTCTTCAG
>NZ_JAWRXV010001357.1:0-248 GCF_046534875.1 Paraburkholderia sp. SIMBA_054
ATGTGATGTTCCTGCATCAAGGCCGCACGGAAGAAGAAGGCTTGCCCGCCGAAGTGCTGAGCGCGCCGCGCAGCGAGCGGCTCAAGCAGTTCCTCTCCGGCAGCCTGAAGTAACGCGCGCCGCGTCCGCCCGTTCGCCCCGCCGCCGCGTTGTGATCCGCTGATGGCCCGCACGTCCAGTCCCGCGCGCACCACGCAGGTTGCAATCGTCGCATTGCCGCCCGTGTCGATGTCGGGCGTCGGGCCGAT
>NZ_JAWRXV010001358.1:0-248 GCF_046534875.1 Paraburkholderia sp. SIMBA_054
CTGGCAGGCTCGTTCTTGATGTTTCTTGCGTTTCTCACGGTCATCGGAATGCTCATCTCCGACATCGCGCTGGCGATCCTGGATCCGCGGATCCGTCTGCAGGGGGGGCACAGAAAGTGAGTGCCATGCTTCCGCCTCCGGGTGCACCTCTTCCACATTTCGTTTCGGATACGCTGTTCGATCCTTATTCCGTCGAGAAGATGACGGATGCGCAGGCGAAAATTCATCTGGCGCTGCGACGCCAGATG
>NZ_JAWRXV010001359.1:0-248 GCF_046534875.1 Paraburkholderia sp. SIMBA_054
GTCCACCGGAATTGCATAGGCTTCTGTACGCTGGCGGAAATCGGTCTGCGCCAGTTGCATCACCTTGCGCTTTTCCTCCGAACGCACCGATTGCAGGAAAAGCATGTCCTCGATGGAAACGATGATCGAAGCTTTCAGACCGCGCTCATGCGCAGCGACCGCAAGCCCAAACGGCTCACAACCGCCCGGCCCCGACATCATGTAAATCGTCGTCGCATCGCGCCAAAGGCGGACTTCCAGCACGGGGT
>NZ_JAWRXV010000221.1:0-520 GCF_046534875.1 Paraburkholderia sp. SIMBA_054
GCATAGATGGCGTGGTAGATCGTTTCGTGCGAGACGTTCAAGGCGGGTTCTTCGGGATGCACACGTTCGAGTTGGGCGCACACCTGCTCAGGCGAGAGGCCCGCCTCCAGGTATTGACGTACCTCGGGCCACAATGTTCCGTCAGGATGCAGCTTGCGCTCACAGCGCGGCTTGCGCCGCAGCCTTGCCGCCCGGCGGCCCGCATTCGCTGCATTGTAGCCGCCGGCGATGGTGGGACGTCCCATTGGACCTCGCTCATGGTCCGGCTTCCAGCCATTGCGCCTGAGTTCACGACTGATCGTCGCTGGTGAACGCCGTAACACACGCGCAATCTCTCGTGTACTCCTGTTCTCCTGCTTCATTGCAAAGATGGCACCGCGCTCCTCGGCACCAAGGTGTTCGTATTTTTGTCCCATGCAACACATCCTAAATGAAGTGTTGCACTTGACCCTTGAAACCGCCCCTACTTTTCTTTGCGGCGGCAAAGAAAAGTAGGTGCCGCCCCGCACAGGGGCGACGC
>NZ_JAWRXV010001360.1:0-248 GCF_046534875.1 Paraburkholderia sp. SIMBA_054
GCAAATCCAGCAGCAGCTTTGTCGTTTGACGACATGATACTATCGCAGGGGCGCGAGATTTCTCGCAAGCTCAATCTGTTGCGTCACGAAAACTTTCCGCCGGATGCGCGCAAGAATATGCTGCGCCAGTTTTCGATGGCCGAGGCTGCGTACTTCCTTGGTGTCTCCCCCAGCAATCTCAAGAAACTACATCTGGAAGGTAAAGGTGTCGAGCCGACCATTCTGACAGGTGGCCGTCGCGCCTATAG
>NZ_JAWRXV010001361.1:0-248 GCF_046534875.1 Paraburkholderia sp. SIMBA_054
GTGCGACAACGCAGGACCGGCATCGATCATGCGCATCGTGACCGTGTTCAAACGGCCGTGGCGCAAATGGAATTTTCGCCACGATCGTCGGAGCCTGCCGTCGCGGCCATGACGCAGAAGCCCCGCATCGCTGCGGGGCTTCGTGCCGTTCCACCAGCGCGCGGGGCGGTCAGCCAAGGCGCACCAGCCAGCCATGGCGATCGGGCTGGCGACCGTACTGGATGTCGGTCAGCTCCTTGCGCAGCGAC
>NZ_JAWRXV010001362.1:0-248 GCF_046534875.1 Paraburkholderia sp. SIMBA_054
GTACCCATGGACCAGTACCTGATTGTGGAGCCCGACAACGGCCTCGTTGACCTTGGCACGGCGCCACGGATGTACGAAGTCGGCGAGATTGTTCCGGCTGCGATGCCGGAGCTCAAAGGTGTAATGCCGATGCTTTACTCGGTCGAGCACCCCGAACAGCAACTTCCAGCTATCGAGGCCATTGCGGCTCGGGACCTGCAGGAGGGCCTCGCACCGCGCGTCTGTGCGCTGCTTGAGACTGATGCAAG
>NZ_JAWRXV010001363.1:0-248 GCF_046534875.1 Paraburkholderia sp. SIMBA_054
GTCCTCATCCCCACCCGGCAGATCGGGGATACGCGCGCGCAGTTCGGATTCTGGCAGAAACTGGATAATCAGTCCGCCAGCGCGCCACTGCTCGACAGGCTTTCCATCGGCACCACGCTCGACAAGCTTGGCAACACTCAACTTCAGGTCGGTCGGTATCTGTTCCGACTGACGGAAATAGGTCGTGGCGATTTCTTCCAGCGTCGAACCATCAAGCGCAACAATACCTTGATAGCGTTGGGTGTAAG
>NZ_JAWRXV010001364.1:0-248 GCF_046534875.1 Paraburkholderia sp. SIMBA_054
GTACGGACTGCTGTTCTCGGTATTCGTGATCGGCATGGCCGCCAGCCCGGTGCTGTATGCGCTGGTCCATGACGCGCGCGGCAGTTACGGACCGGCGCTGGCGGGCGCGGCGATGCTGCTGCTGGCGGCTGCCGCACTCGCATCGAGGATCCCGGAACTGCCTGCGTGGCAGGCGGGTACGCGACCGTGACCCGGGGGCGCCCCGAAGCGAAGCGCATGCCCGGCTCTAATGTTCGTTCTGCGTCAGC
>NZ_JAWRXV010001365.1:0-248 GCF_046534875.1 Paraburkholderia sp. SIMBA_054
GGGCTGACCAGCTGCCAGAGCGCGGCCGATTCGGCTGCCGGGCTGTCGGCGCGGAACGAGCGGTTCGGGTCGATCGCATCGGGGTTCCAGCGATGGATGCGCTCGTAGCCCCAGGGGCTGACGCAGGGCACGACCAGCAGGTTGGCACGCCCGGCGTAGGTCGCCGCTGGGCCGCGCAGGAATGCCAGCGCGCCGTGCACGCCGCTGGTTTCGTAACCGTGGACGCCGCCGGTCACCAGCGCGGTCGG
>NZ_JAWRXV010001366.1:0-248 GCF_046534875.1 Paraburkholderia sp. SIMBA_054
GTAATTGGAGAGATGGGCGTATAGCATTATTTAGGATTCTGATGTCATGAACTTGAATTCACTTTTTTAACCGGAGACACCAAAGTGGATACTTTGTAAAAATAGCAAATACTAATTAAATGTGAATTTAAAATTCAATTCAACATAAATAACAAAAGTAATTTATAAAGTTTTTATTTTCTTGTCTAAAAAGTATCCTTTTTCATGTCCTTGTACTGTAAAAAGACATAAAAGTTCAAACTTAAATC
>NZ_JAWRXV010000222.1:0-519 GCF_046534875.1 Paraburkholderia sp. SIMBA_054
GGTTTTCTTTCCGGACAAAAGTGCTTTACAACCCGAAGGCCTTCTTCACACACGCGGCATTGCTGGATCAGGGTTGCCCCCATTGTCCAAAATTCCCCACTGCTGCCTCCCGTAGGAGTCTGGGCCGTGTCTCAGTCCCAGTGTGGCTGGTCGTCCTCTCAGACCAGCTACAGATCGTCGCCTTGGTAGGCCTTTACCCCACCAACTAGCTAATCTGCCATCGGCCGCCCCTTGAGCGCGAGGCCTTTCGGTCCCCCGCTTTCATCCAGAGATCGTATGCGGTATTAATCCGGCTTTCGCCGGGCTATCCCCCACTCCAGGACACGTTCCGATGTATTACTCACCCGTTCGCCACTCGCCACCAGGGTTGCCCCCGTGCTGCCGTTCGACTTGCATGTGTAAGGCATGCCGCCAGCGTTCAATCTGAGCCAGGATCAAACTCTTCAGTTCAAACCTGTTACTGTTTTTCGGTTGTTTTACCAACCGGTCGCTCACTCAAAATCACTGACGAATGATTCG
>NZ_JAWRXV010000023.1:0-160278 GCF_046534875.1 Paraburkholderia sp. SIMBA_054
ACCGGCAATTGTCTGTGGGCGCGCACGATCGGCTCCCAGGCGACCGAAGTGGCGGTTCGCGTCGGCGTGCTCAACCGCATGACGGCGCTCGCACGTCCGCAATCCGCTCGCATTGCCTGAATTCAAGATCACAAGACCGCCTTTGTCTTCAAACCCGATTTATGCAACAACGCCGCCGAAGGTCACCGAGCCGATGCCGTCCTTCGCCAGACCCACGAATGCCTGACGGCCGAACAGCGCGCCGCCCTGGCCCGACGTGCCGTCGCCCGTGCTGAAGCCGCTTTCGAGCACGAAGATCGCCTTCAGTCCGCCACCGAGGTCTTCCGTGCCGCGCAGGCCCCAACGGCTGCCCGATGCGACGCCGTCGCCGTATTTGACGAGACTGTCATGTCCCGTCGAAGTCGCCACCTTGTTTGCGTACGTAATACCGGCATCGAGCAGGCCGTATAACGTGACGCTGCTTTGTGCCTGCGCAACGATGCTGAAACTCCCGAGAGCCGCTGCGGCCAGGATGGTCTTTTTCATTCTCTTCCTTCTTGTAGTGAATGCCTGCGCGCCCGTTGGCGGCGAGCGCGCGGCATGGTCTGAAAACGTCCTGCTAAAGGCGGCACGAAATGTCAAATCGAGCAGGGGCCTCATGCGTGGGCGCACGATTTCGCGTTTCGATGCCGGTGTAATCCTGCTGGCGCGGCGTGCTATGCGACAGCCGCGTGTGTTGCTGACGTCCTGTCTTCCAGTTTTCGTGGAGCGGACGGACTGCTTGAAGCACCGCTGGACCGGGGTCCGGCAGTACCGTTGTAATCCGAGGAATATAACGAGATGTCAGCGGACAGTAAACGTTTGTGAGGTGAGTTGTAGTCTTTTGTCCACAAAACGTCATGGGCGGATCAGTGAACGAATTTGAATCGTCTTCTTGACGGATTGTATGACAGGAATATAATCCAACCCATCGACCGGCCGCCTGCGTTCCGAAGCGAAGCGCAACACGGAATGCAAAAGCGGGCGCACAAAAAACGCTAACGTCACGGAGACAGCCTCATGCAGATGGATGCCAGTATCGGAGCGCGCCTGGACAGACTTCCTCTGTCCGGCTTCCATTGGCGTCTGCTGGGCCTGATCGCGGCCGGCATGTACTTCGATTCGTTCGACATCTATATCGCCGGCACGGTCCTCGCCGCGATGATCCACAGCGGCGAATCCACGCTGAGCCTCAACGCGACGTTCGTCTCCGTCACCTTCGTCGGCATGATGACGGGCGCGTGGCTTTCCGGATTGCTCGGCGACCGTTTCGGACGCCGCTTCTGCTATCAGTTCAATCTCGGCATCTACGGCTTCGCGTCGATTGCCGCGGCGCTCGCGCCGTCGATCTACTGGCTGATCTTCTTCCGTCTGGTGATGGGCGTCGGCATGGGCGCGGAGATCGTCGTCGGCTATGGCACGCTGAGCGAGTTCATTCCCGCCGACTGGCGCGGCCGCTTCGGCACCATCCTCAATCTGATCATCAACACGTCGCTGTTCCTTTCGACCTTCCTTGGCTGGCTGATCGTGCCGCAATACGGCTGGCGCTGGATGTTCGCAATCGCGGGATGCGGCGCGCTGTTCGTGTGGTTCCTGCGCAAGTCGATGCCGGAGTCACCGCGCTGGCTCGCGTCGCGCGGACGAGGCGACGAAGCGCGGGAGATCGTCGAACGCATCGAGACGGCGTGCGGTAACGCAGTCAGTTATCCGGTCAATGCACCTGAACCTTCAACCCGCGAGTTCTATTCGAACGACACGGGCCGTCTCGGCGATCTGTTCTCGCGCCGGCTGCTCACGCGCACGATCACGGCCATCACGGTTCTCGTCGCGCTGTTCACGGTCAACTATGCATTCGTCAGCTGGATACCGACGTTCCTCGTCAAGCAGGGACACAGCGTTTCCAGTTCGCTCGGTCTGACAGCCGTGATGTTTGCGGGTGGCCCGATCGGCTCGCTGATCGCTTTTGCACTCGCCGAGCACCTCGGCCGGAAGTGGGGCATCGTATTGTTTTCGCTCGTGTGCGTGGCCTTCGGCGTTGCCTATCCGTTTGCGCAGTCGGCGGTTGCGATCACGGCGCTTGGGTTTGCCATCACCTGCTGCATCTATGTGTTGTCGTCGTTCAGCGTCGCGACGTATGTGCCCGAACTGTTCCCGACGGAGCTGCGCCTGCGCGGCTCGGGCCTCGCGAACACGGTGGGCCGCGCGGTCAGCATCGTCGTGCCGTATGCGGTGGCGAGCGCGTTCATGAGCTTCGGCATTGCGGGCGTGCTGACGCTGATCGTCTGCACGCTGCTGATCCAGGCGCTGATCGTCGGCGTGCTCGGCCCGGAAACGAAGCAACGTTCGCTCGAATCGATCGCCGCCGACGCCGGTGTCACGGGCGCGGAAACCATCGAAGGCGGCGCGACGGCGGCCATGAAATAACCGCCGCGCTGCATACGCCGCGACGGATCACTGTACAAACATAGGACACTCGAGACATGTCATCGCCCACTGAGAACTACCGTATCTATGCAGTCAAGTACGCGCATTTCGAGCGCCGTTCGCGCGACAACTTCATCGGCGGCGATTCGCATGATGTGCCGATGCCGCTCGATTACTTCGTGTGGGCCGTGGTGGGCGAATCGCGCACGTTCATCGTCGACACGGGCTTCGACCAGGCAATGGCCGACAAGCGAGGTCGCACGATCACGAACACAGTGGAGCGCGGCCTGAAGCAGATCGGCATTCGCGCGGATGACGTCGAAGACGTGATCATCACGCACATGCACTATGACCATGCGGGCAATAGCTCCCTGTTTCCGCGCGCGCGTTATCACCTTCAGGATCGCGAGATGGCGTATTGCACGGGGCGCTGCATGTGTCATCACGCGTTGAGTCATCCGTTCGAGCCGGAAGACGTGAAGTCGATGGTGGGCCGTCTGTTCGATGGGCGCGTGCAGTTTCATGACGGCGCTTCGGAGATCACGCCTGGACTGAGCGTGCATTGGGTCGGCGGACATACGAACGGCTTGCAGGTCGTGCGTGTGCATACGGAGCGCGGCTGGGTCGTGCTCGCGTCGGATGCGTCGCATTTCTACGCGAACATGCAGGAGCATCGGCCGTTCCCTGTTGTCTACAACGTCGGCGACATGCTCGAAGGCTATGAGGCTGCGCATCGGCTGGCCAGTTCGCCCGAGCATGTGATTCCGGGCCACGATCCTGCTGTGCTGACGCGTTATCCGTCGCATGATCGCGAGACGGAAGGCTGGATCGTGCGTCTCGACGCACAAGCGCGCTGAGCGGGGCGGCACTTATGATGCTGAAAGGCAAAGGCGCTTTAGTGACAGGTTCGTCGAACGGCCTGGGTCTCGCGATGGCGCGTGCGCTCGCGGGCGCAGGCTGCGACATCGTATTGCACGGACTCGAAGCGCCGCAGCAGATGACACAGACCACGGACGAGCTGGCATCCGCGTTCGACGTGAACGTCGCGTACGTGCAAGCGGATCTCGCGACGCCAGCAGGCGTCGATGCGCTGATCGGCACCGCGCTTGAACGCGTGAAAACGCTCGACGTACTGATCAACAACGCCGTTGTACGTCATTTTGCGGATATCGAATCGTTCCCAATCGAGCACTGGAACAACGCGCTCGCGGTGAATCTGACGGCCGCATTTCGCGCGATTCAACTGACCTTGCCCGGCATGCGCGAGCGCGGCTGGGGACGCATCTTCAATATGACGTCGGTGTACGGCGCGCGCGCTGTCGCGAACCGCGTCGATTACGTGACGACGAAGACTGCGCTCCTCGGGCTCACGCGCTCGGTGGCGATCGAGACGCTGAATCACGGCATCACATGCAACGCGATCTGCCCAGGCTCGGTACTGACGCCGAACATCGACGGACGCATCAACGCGTTGATGGACGAGAGCGGACTGAATCGCAGCGATGCAGTGCGCGAGTTCCTCAAAGGCAAGCAACCGACGGGCGAACTCGTCGAAGCGGCGCATGTCGGCGAGATGGTCGTGTTTCTGTGCGGCCCCGCGGCGAGCCAGATCACGGGCGCGATGATGCCGATAGAAGGAGGCTGGCTTGCAGGCTGATTCCATCGACGCCAACGCATTGCGCAGCGGCGTATTAACTCGCTCCCTTGCACGCTTCGTCGCCGGCACGCAGTGGCGCGACTTGCCCGCCAACGTGCGCAACGAAGCGAAGCGCTCGCTCGTCAATTACTTCGCGGTCGCGCTGGCAGGCTCGCATGACCCGACGCTCGACAAAGCCGTCAACGTCTATCAGCGTTTTCGCGCGGATGAAAACGCGAGCATCGTCGGACGCAGCGAGCGCACGGACATGCTGAACGCAGCCGCGCTCAACGCGATGAGCGCGAACGTCTACGACTTCGACGACACGCATATTCCAACCATCATTCATCCGACGGCACCCGTCGCGGCGGCGTTGTTCGCGCTTGCCGAGTCGCAGTCAATGAGCGGCGAAGCGCTGCTGCTCGCGTTCGTGCTGGGCGTAGAAGTGGAATGCCGGATCGGCAACGCGGTGTCGCCGGAGCACTATCAGCGCGGCTGGCACATCACGTCGACATGCGGTGTGTTCGGCGCGGCTGCAGCCGTGGCGAAGGCGCTTGATCTCGGTGAACAAAACATTGCGTGGGCGCTCGGCAATGCATCGGTGCAAACGGGCGGACTGGTCGAAACGCTCGGCACGATGTCGAAGAGCATCAGCGTCGGCAATGCGGCGCGCAATGGGTTGCTGTCCGCGCTTCTTGCAGAAGACGGCTTTTCGGGCCCCGACGCGCCGCTCGAAGGCGAGCGCGGCTTTCTGCGCGTGACGGCGTCGCAACCGGACTGGAGCGCGCTCACGCACGATCTTGGGCATGAGTGGGAACTGCTGAAGAACACCTACAAGCCGTATCCGTGCGGCGTCGTGTTGAACCCGGTGATCGAAGCATGCCTCGATCTGCGGCGCGACGCGCGCTGGTCGCTCGACGATATCGAACAGATCGAACTGACGGGCCATCCGCTGCTGCGCGAGCGCACCGACCGGCCTGGCGTGCGCACTGGGCGCGAATCGCAGGTCAGCGCGCAGCATGCGGTGGCCGTGGTGTTGTCGCGCGGCAAGGCTAGCCTCGATGAGTTCAGCGATGCCGCGGTCGCAGATCCTTCACTCCGCGCGGTCGGAAGCCGCCTGCGTTTCATCGATAACGCGTCGTGGCCCGTCGAATCCGCGCAGGTGACGATCATTCTGCGTTCGGGCGAACGCGTCGCGCATCGCGTGCATGCCGCGCGCGGCAGTCTCGCCGCGCCGCTCGCCAACGTCGAGCTGGCCGACAAGCTGCATCAACTGGCCGCGTATTCACGCTCGGGCGTCGATGCGCAAACGTTGATCGATAGATTATGGAAGTTCGAGACCGAGCAGGACGCGGCGGCAGTAATGCGTCTCGCGCGTGCTCGCGGTTCGAATTGAATCGGAATTTTTTCATTCACGAGGATTGTCATGTCGAGTAGTCAGGCATCAAGTCAGCAACGCGGGCCATCGCTCGGTTTCGTCGGCGTCGGCACGATGGGCCGGCCGATGGCGCGGCGGCTGATCGAAGCAGGTCACGCGGTGATCGTGTACGACCGCGATGAAGCAGCGGTTTCGGAACTCAAGGCGGCGGGCGCGCAAGTTGCCGCGTCGGTGCGCGAAGTGGCCAACAGCGCGCGCATCGTGTTCACGAGCCTGCCCACGCCCGCGATCTTCAAACAGGTCGCGCTCGGCGACGGCGGCCTGATCGACGGCAGCGCGATCAAGGTGCTGGTCGATCTGTCGACGGTCGGCTCGCGCATCGAAAAGGAAGTGGCCGAAGGGCTGCTCGCAAAAGGAATCGAAACCGTCGACGCACCCGTGAGCGGCGGCGCAGCGGGCGCGACGAAGGGCACGCTCGCGATCATGGCGGCGGGCAATCCCGTCGCGCTCGAAGAAGTGCGCGGCCTGTTCGAAGTGCTCGGCAAGGTGTTCGTCGTCGGCGACAAGGCGGGGCAAGGGCAATTGCTGAAGCTGCTGAACAATATGTTGTCGTCGACGGCGTTCGCGATCACGTCCGAGGCGTTCGTCGCCGGCATGCGCGGCGGGCTGGACCCGGAAGTGATGATGTCGGTGATCAATGCGGGTAGCGGCAAGAACGGTGCGACGCTCGACAAGTTTCCGAAGCACGTGCTGCCCGGCACATTCGATTTCGGCTTTCCTGTCGGCAGCGTCTGCAAGGACATCGGCCTTGCCGTCGACGAATGCCAGGCGCTCGGTGTACCGATGTGGGTGGGCAGCGTCGCGCGCCAGATGTGGAATTACGCCGCGATGCAGGACGGCGCCGCGCGCGATATGACGGAACTCGTCAAATACGTCGAACGCTGGTCGTCGGTCGACGGCCTTGAAGATTGAAGCAGTACCGAATCGAACACACAACACGAAACACGGAGAACTCCATGATCGTTGAAATGCGCATCTATCACTGCGCGCCGACGCGCCTGCCGGCCTTGCTCGACCGCTTCACGACGCACACGCTCGGTTTCTTCGAGAAGTACGGCATCCAGCAGATCGGTTTCTGGACCACGCTGATCGGCCCGAGCAATCACGCGCTCACCTACATGATCCAATGGGAAAGCCTTGCCGAGCGCGAGCAGAAGTGGAACGCGTTTCAGGCCGACGCCGACTGGATCGCGACGCGCGCCGCGACGGAAGCGCAGCGGCCGATCGTCGAGCGCATCGAGAATCACTTCCTGAGCCCGACCTCGTTCTCCGCGCTGCGCTAGGAGACGGATGCCATGACACAGAAGAAGCGCATCGGTTTCATCGGGCTCGGCATGATGGGCGCACCGATGGTGCAATGCCTCGTCAACGCGGGCTTCGAGCTTTACATCGAAGACGCGGATTCAGCGCGCGCTGACACGCTCGCCACGCAAACAGGCACACAGCGTTTGACTCGCGATAACGCCGCGTCGCTCGAAGCATTGATCACGATGTTGCCAAACTCGGCCATCGTCGAAAGCGTTTTGCTCGGCGGCGGCGCAGAGGGTTGGGCGAGCCGGCTCGCGAAGGGCGCCGTCGTGATCGACATGAGTTCATCGGAACCGGAACGTTCGCGCAAGCTCGGCTCGATGCTCGAAGAACGCGGCCTCGCGTATCTGGACGCGCCCGTATCCGGTGGCGTGAAGAAAGCGAAGGAAGGCACGCTGGCGATTCTCGTCGGCGGTCGTTCGGAAGTGCTCACGCAGTGCATGCCTGTGCTCGAAGCGATGGGCAAGAGCATTTTGCATATCGGCGGCGCGGGCTCGGGTCATGCAGCGAAGGCGCTGAACAACTACGTGTCGGCGGCGGGACTCGCGGCGACCGTCGAAGCGCTGCTCGTCGCGCAACGTTTCGGCATCGAGCCGGACGTGATGACGGATGTGCTGAACGCTTCGTCGGGCCGTAGCAATACATCGGAAAACAAGGTCAAGCAGTTCATGCTGAGCGGCACGTTCGCGTCCGGCTTCGCACTGCAATTGATGAACAAGGATCTGAAGATCGCCCATGCGCTCGCGCAGTCGGTCGGTTATCCGATGACGCTCGGCGACACCGTCGCGGCAGTGTGGGGCGAAGCCGCGCAACGTTCGACGCCCGCCACCGACCACACCGAAATGTATCGCCTGCTGGATCGCGATGCGCTTTGATTCTGGACAGGAACCTGCCATGTCACATGCAGCGCAGTTTTATATCGACGGACGCTGGGTCGAACCCGCATCCGCCCGCTGGTTCGATATCGTCGATCCAGCCACTGAAGCACCGTTCGAGCGGCTCGCGCTCGGCAATGCGCAAGATGTCGACCGCGCGGTCGCTGCCGCGCGTCGCGCGTTTCCCGCGTGGTCCACGACGAGCGTCGCGGAACGTGTCGCGTTGTTGCGGCGCGTGCTGCAGATCTACGAACGCCGCTACGACGAGTTCGCGGAAGCGATGCGCCGCGAGATGGGCGCGCCCGTCACGTTTGCGCGCAACGGCCAGGCGGCGCGTGGTCCCGCGCATCTGAATGCGCTGATCGACGTGCTGGAACGCTTCGAATTCGAAGAACAGCGCGGCAGCACGCGCGTCGTGCTCGAAGCGATCGGCGTGTGCGGGTTGATTACGCCGTGGAACTGGCCCGTCAACCAGATCGTCGTGAAGATCGCGCCCGCGCTCGCGGCCGGTTGCACGATGGTGCTCAAGCCGAGCGAGTATTCGCCGCTGAGCGCGCTGCTTTTCGCGGAAGTGCTGGACGAAGCGCAAGTGCCCGCCGGCGTGTTCAATCTCGTCAATGGCGATGGTCCGGGTGTCGGCGAGGCAATCGCGAGCCATCCGGATATTGACATGGTGTCGTTCACGGGCTCGACGCGCGCGGGCGTGCTGGTCGCGCAGTCAGCCGCGCCGACGGTCAAGCGCGTCGCGCAGGAACTGGGCGGCAAGTCCGCGAACATTCTGCTCGACGACGTCGATCTCGAAGAGGCCGTCAAGCGCGGCGTGGCTGCGTGCTTCGTGAACTCGGGCCAGTCGTGCTCGATTCCGACGCGCATGCTGGTGCCGCGTCATCTGATGAACGACGCCGCGCAGATCGCGAAGCGCGCAGCGGAAACGTATCGCGTCGGTCCGACCGACGATGCTTCGACGCAACTCGGCCCGCTCGTCAACCGCAACCAGTTCGAGCGCGTGCAGGCGTTGATCCAGACGGGCATCGACGAAGGTGCGCGGCTTGTGACAGGCGGCGCGGGCTTGCCCGAAGGCATCGACAAAGGCTATTACGCAAAGCCGACCGTCTTCGCGGACGTCACGCCCGACATGACGATCGCGCGTGAAGAAATCTTCGGGCCGGTGCTGTCGATGATCCCGTACGACAGCGAAGCGGACGCCATCGCGATTGCCAACGGCACGGACTATGGTCTCGCAGCCTACGTGCAATCGGCGGATATCGCGCGCGCCCGCAAGGTGGGTCGTGCGTTGCGTGCGGGCGGCGTGCATCTGAACTATCCGCCTGCCGATTTCCATGCGCCGTTCGGTGGCTACAAGCGTTCGGGCAATGGCCGCGAGTGGGGCGAAGCGGGTTTGCGCGAGTATCTGGAAACGAAGGCGATGGTTGGTTACGGCACGTAGTGAGCCAAGGCGGCCAAAGCGGCCAAAAAATTTTGCACGTTTAGATTGTCTGACAATCATCGCGTCAGGCAGTCGTAACGTGCGAAGCAACTGAACGGGTTGAAGCAACAGAGAGGACCTCAAGATGGAAAGCAACGAACGTTTCGAAAAAGGCTTTGAAAACCGCAAGGAAGTGCTTGGCGCAGGGCATGTGGAGAAGTCATGGGCCAATGCCGACGACTTCAACCGGCCGATGCAGAAGTTCGTCACCGAGAGCTGCTGGGGCGATATCTGGGGCGACAGGACACTGTCGTTCAAGACGCGCAGCATGCTGAACCTCGGCATGCTGACGGCAATGAGCCAGCATCACGAACTCGCCGTGCACGTGAAGGGCGCGCTGCGCAACGGCGTGACGAAGGACGAAATCCGCGCGGTGCTGATGCAGGCAGCCGTGTACTGCGGCGCGCCGCTGGCGCTGGCTGCGTTCCGCGTCGCGACGGAAGCGATCAAGGCGTATGAAGCGGAGACTTCGGCGGCTTGACGCAGCAGATAAACCACGCACCACGCGGTGCCGACAAAGAATTGGAGACTACGATGAAAACCCTCACTGCGACCGACATCGCACAGTCCGAAGGCGAGCAATCGATAGAAACGAAAAGACGCAATGCCATCAAAGGCGCGTTCTTCTCCGAGTACATCGACATGTTCGATATTTACCTGCCCGTCGTTGTGCTGTCGCCGGTGCTCGCGTTCTTCCAGCCGCCGCATCTGTCGAGCGGCATGGAGACGATACTCGCGTCGCTGGTGTTCATCACGACGCTGCTCGGGCGTCCTATCGGCGCGCTGCTGTTCGGCATGATCGCGGACCGTATCGGGCGCCGCAAGGCGTCGATCTGGTCGGTGTCGGGCTTCGGCGTGGTCACACTGCTAATCGCGCTGCTGCCGGGCTACGAGAGCATCGGCATCGTGTCGTACTGGGCGCTGGTGCTGCTGCGCTTCGTCGACGGGATCTTTCTGGGCGGCGGCTACACGGGCGCGATGCCGCTTGCCATCGAGTATTCGAAGAAAGCGCAGCGCGGGTTTGTCGGCGGTTTCATCATCGCGGGCTTTCCTGCCGCATACGTGTCGATCAATCTCATCGCGATGCTGATGTTCGCGCTCTTTCCGCTCAACGGCATGAACTCGCCGTACGCGCAATGGGGCTGGCGCATTCCGTTCGTGCTGGGTGCCGTGCTCGCGGGTATTCTCGCGCTGTACTACGTGCACAAGGTCGCCGAATCGGAGATCTGGAAGAGCGAAGCCGCCGACAAGGGCAATCAGCCGGAAAAGCTGCCGCTCTCCGACCTGCTGCGCGGCAAGAGCGGACGCAACCTGCTTCAGGTGCTGGTCATGATGACGGGCTTCTGGCTCACTCAGAACATCATCACGATCTACCTGCCGACGGGCCTGCTCGTGAAGACGCTGCATCTGACGGGCTTCCAGATGACGTCCACGCTGATGATCACGTACTTCGTGCTGTTCTTCAGTTACATCGGCTCGGGGCTGATTGCGCAGTCGATCGGGCGGCGGCGCTTCTTCGTGATCGTCGGCCCGCTGATCGCGACGGTCGGCGCAGGGCTGCTGTATGTGCTCGCGAACGTCGACGGATTGTCGCTGCCGGCCATCATCGCACTGGTCTGCGTGCTCGCCGTGCTCGTCACGTCGCCGTGGGGCGTGATCGTCACGTACATCAACGAACGCTTCGTCACCGATGTGCGCGCGACGGGCTTCGGCGTCGGCTTCAGCCTCTCGGTGATCATCCCGTCGTTCTACGCGTTCTATATGAACTGGCTCGGCGCGTTCATGCCGTTGCGGATGACTTCCGTAGTGCTGTTGTGCATCGGCGGACTGATCGGTGCGGTCGGCGCGATGATGGGACCGGAAACGAAAGACGTCGACTTCTGACGAATCAACTGACTGCAAGGGAATAGCGGAAATGAACAAGGAACGGATCGGATTCATCGGTCTCGGCAACATGGGCGGCCGCATGGCGCGGCGTCTCGTCGATGCGGGCATTGCGGTGCTCGGTTACGACACCGCGCCTGAGCGCGTGAAGGCAGCGGGCGCGCAGGCCGCGGCTTCGGTCGCGGACGTGATGAAGTTCGCCGACGTCGTGATGATGTCGTTGCCGGACAGCAAGGTCGTCGAGGCCGTGGTCGAAGGCGAAGGTGGTGTGCTCGCGCATTGCCGTGCGGGACAGATCGTGGTCGATCTGAGCACGGCGGCGGCAAGCTCGACGATACGGCTCGCGCGGCGCTTCACGCAATGCGGCGTGCAGTATGTCGATGCGGGCATTTCAGGCGGCGCGGCAGCAGCGGAGAAAGGCACGTTGACGCTGATGGTCGGCGGCGACGCGAGCGCGGTCGAAGCGCTCGAATGGGCATTCGCGCCGATCAGCTCGAAGGTCGCGCACATGGGCGAGAGCGGCGCGGGCCACACCACCAAGCTGCTGAACAACTTCCTCAACGCGGTGAGCCTCGCGGCGAGCGCGGAAGTGATGGTGGCGGGCAAGAAGGCCGGGCTCGATCTGCATCTGCTGCTCGACGTGCTCAACAGCAGCAGCGGCGTGAACTTCGCAACGCTGAACCGCTTTCCGAAGATCGTCGACGGCGATTATCTGGAAGGCGGGCTGACGGGCAAGCTGATGACGAAGGATGTCGTGCTGTACGTCGATCGCGCGCGCGAACTGGGCGTGGTGTCGCTGAATGCCGCGGGGCCGCTCGCCAGCTTTGGTCTTGGTACGGCGCTCGGATATGGCGATGTGATCAGCAATCGCGTCGTCGATGCGATTGGCGATGTGTCGGGCGGCGTGCGTCTGTACGACGGGAAGATTCGCAAAGAGGAGAAGCAGGCATGAAGGTATTTCACGGCAGGGCAGAAGGGAAGATGTCGGAACTGCGCGGCGAGACGTTTTCGGGCACGGTGTGGGCCGACCCCGTGATGCCGTCGACGGATGGCGTCACCATCAACACGGTGTTCTTCGCGCCGCGCGGCCGCACGTACTGGCATACGCACGAGCAGGGCCAGGTGCTGCAGGTGACGGCGGGCAAGGGCTGGATTTGCAAGGAGGGCGAAGCGCCGCAGGAAATCCGCCAGGGCGACATCGTGTTCATCGGGCCGAACGAGCGGCACTGGCACGGCGCGAGCGACGGCAGCTACATGGTGCATATCGCGACGTCGATCGGCAAGGCGACGTGGCAGGAAGAAGTGGCCGAAGCGGATTATCCGCAAGGGCTGGTCGCGGGCTGACGTGGCGCGCGCGCAACGCATCATCGTCATCGGAAGGAGCAAGCGAATGAAGCAGGGAGAGCAGCCGGCGCGCGCGCATCGCGAGCCGCAGCAGATCAAGGACGACTTCGTGCGCGTGCACGGCGTCTGGAATGCCGCATGGGACAGTATGCTTCGTCTCGATGCGGGTTTTGTCGATGCGTACGTGCAGTTCTCCGCAGTGCCGCAGCGCAGAAACCATCTCGATGACAAGACGCGCGCGTTCATCGCGCTCGCCGCCGATGCGTGCGCGACGCAGTTGTACGGGCCGGGCGTCGCGCATCATATCGAGCGCGCGCTCGGGTTCGGCGCGACGCGCGAAGAGCTGATGGAAGTGCTGGAGCTGATCAGCACGATCGGCATTCACACGAGCAATGTCGGCGTGCCCGTGCTGCTCGAAGTGCTCGAAGAAGAAGGCTTGCGCGCGGGACCTGCGCCGCTCGACGAACGCCGCCGCGCGCTGAAGGAGGCCTTCGAGAAGAATCGCGGCTACTGGCATCCGACGTGGGAAGGGCTGCTCGAACTCGATCCCGATCTGTTCGAAGCGTATGTCGAGTTTTCTTCGGTGCCCTGGCGCACGGGCGTGTTGAGTCCGAAGATCAAGGAGTTCATGTATTGCGCGTTCGATGCTTCGTCGACGCATCTGTATGTGCCCGGCCTCAAGCTGCATATGCGCAACGCGCTGCGCTACGGCGCGACGGCGGACGAACTGATGGAACTGCTGGAGATCGTCAGCACGACGGGCATTCACGGCGCCGAACTCGGCGCGCCGCTGCTCGAAGCGGCACTGGCAAAGCACCGAGTGGCCGTCGATGCATGACCTCACGATGCTGACTCCCAACGCGTGGAATGAGCACGTCACACGTGCTGCGCGGTCGCCTCAAAACCCCGATGCGCGCGTCCGCGATTCTCATTCGACGTTCCGCGCGTTGCAGGTGTTGCCGCTCGCGCGGCTCGCAGCGAACGGCACCGACCACGCGCATGTGCGGGCGGTGGCGATTCTTGGCTACAACTGACGCGCCGTCCTCGGGCAACAACGCGGGGGCAACAACATCACGCAACAATGAACGCGTTTTATGCGCAATGAAGGACGGAAAACGGCTGGCGGTGAAGTATCATAGCGACTGTAACTTTGTCGGACGGGAAGACAATAATGTCGACTGATATCGGGTTGGTCCGACCTGAGACGCTGCGTCATCAGGTCGAAAACGTGCTGCGGCAGGCCATCATGAGCGGGCGCTTCGCGCCGGGCGCGCGTCTGATCGAGCGCGAACTGTGCGAGTCGCTCGGCGTGAGCCGTACCTCGGTACGCGAAGCGCTGCGCAAGCTCGAAGCGGAAAAGCTCGTGCGCAGCGTGCCGCACAAAGGCCCGATCGTCGCCGTGATCTCGCCGCAGGAGGCGAGCGAACTGTACGCGTTGCGCGGGCTGCTGGAAGGCTTCGCGGCGCACGAGTTCGCAAGGCTCGCCAGCGACGCCGCGATTGCGCAGTTCGGCGAGGCCGCGAAGGAACTGCGCACGCAGGCGACGGCGCAGGACCAGGCGGGCGTGCTCAAGGCCAAGACCGCGCTCTACGAGGTGCTGCTCGACAACTGCGGCAATGCGCTGGTTAAGGAGGTTCTCAATAGCCTCTATTCGCGGGTGAATCTGCTGCGCGCCACGTCGCTGATGCATCCTGACCGGCTGCCGAGCAGCCTGCGCGAAATCGACAAGCTCTACAAGGCGCTCAAGGCACGCGATGCCGACGAAGCCCAGGCACTCGCGCGCCTGCACGTGGCGAACGCGGAGAAAGCCGCGATGCGCATGCTCGGCGAGAGCGACGACGCGCAGGCCTGAGCCTTCCGGATGCGAAGCCGGACGCCGGCTTCGCATCTCTTCGATGCAATGCACAATGCGTGCGTCCACAAGCACGTTATAAAACCGGCACTACGCCGGTCCGTTCGTCAACGCGGCGCGAGCGGCCATCAATCCTCATACGTGAACCAACCTTCAGTTGCGCGGTAATGAGGCGCCAATGCGCTGCCGCGTGCCTGGTAAATCGGCATTGCTTCGTCTACGCTTAATTGAGCCAGACTTGAGGGCGAGAGTGAAGCTGTACTCGCGGAATCTGCGCAGCCGACCCGTCCCGACGAAGCAATCAAACGGTTCCAATTTCAAAGCTTTTGTTGTTTGAGAGGGGTTGCGCGACTGTGCCCGTCCACGCGTTGTCTACGCGCGGACAGCCGCCGCACTCCCGCGCTCGCAAGCTCGAACGATAAAAAGCCGAGAAGACGCTCATGGCCCCATCCCCGCGGTACCTCGCCGTCTTGATTCCCCTGCTGTTCGCCGCGCTCGCATCGCCCACCTCGCGAGCCGCCGACGAGGTGCAGAACACGCCCACCACCACCTCGGCGCCGATGCCGTCGACGTTTGGGCCCGTCAGTCAGGCGCAGCTCGACAGCGCCGCCGAAAAGAAGCAACTCGCGGATAAAGGCGGCGACTTCTACAAGACGCTTGGCGGCGGCGTGTGGATGACGCCCGCCATCGACCGCAAGACGCATACGGTGTTTTTCGTGGTCGGCAATCCGTCGCCGGATCTGTATGGCGCGATCCGACCGGGCGATAACCTCTATACGGACTCGCTCGTCGCCATCGATCTCGACACGGGCAAGTACAAATGGCATTACCAGTACGTGCCGCACGACGTGTGGGACCTCGACGCCGTCAGCCCGCCGATCCTGATCGACGTGCGCGACACGAACGGCAAGATGATTCCCGGCGTGATCCACGGTGGCAAGACGGGGCATATCTACGTGCATGATCGCGCAACAGGTCGCCTGATCCGTTTCTCGCAGGCGATGATTCCGCAGGAGAACATGTGGACGCTGCCGACCGCCGAGGGTGCGCGGATGCTGCCGGGTGCGAACGGCGGTGTCGAATGGTCGCCGATGGCGTTCGATCCGAAGACGCGCCTGGCCTACGCGGCCAACCTGCATCAACCGATGACCTATCAGGTCACGGATGCGCCGTATCCCGGCGGCAGCAAGCTGTGGCTAGGCGGTGCGTTCAAGGTGATTGCGTCCGAAGAGCAATGGGGCAAGCTGTCGGCTGTCAACGTCGACACGGGCAAGGTTGCGTGGGACTTCAAGACGGCGCAGCCGTTGATCGGCGGCGTGCTCGTAACAGGGGGCGGCCTCGTGTTCAACGGCGAAGGCAATGGGCTGTTCCGCGCGTTCGATGCAGCGACGGGCAAGAAGCTCTGGGAGTTCCAATGCGGTGCGGGCGTGAACGCGCCGGCCGTGTCGTATAGCGTGCGCGGCAAGCAGTATGTGGCCGTCGCGGCGGGCGGCAACACGCAACTGGACTTCAAACGCGGCAACACGGTGCTGGTCTTCGCGTTGCCGTGATGACGCGAACGGGGACGTCATCGCTCACCGCGCAGCGCGCAGCGCGTAGGGTCGCGCGCGTTTGCGCGGTGTTTTTCGCAGTGGTTCTTTGTGTGGGCGGCATCATGTGGCCGCTTGCCGACGCACGCGCCGACGCGGAAGCGGGCAAGACGAAGGCGCAGACCTGCGTGGCCTGTCACGGTCCGATGGGCAATTCAACCGATCCGCAGTATCCCGTGCTTGCTGGGCAGACCGCGCGTTACACATACCTTCAGTTGAAGGACTTCAAGGAAGGCCGCCGCAAGGACCCGCGCATGTCGCCGATGGCGGCGAAACTGTCGAAAGATGACATGCAGGATCTCGCCGACTATTTCGCCGCGCAGAAACCCGTGCCCGTCGATTTCAAGGCGGACGGCGTCGCCGTCGAAGCTGGGCGCAAGAAGTCGGCTGCGGAGCTTTGCACGATGTGCCACCTCGGCAACTTCACCGGACAGAACGAAATTCCGCGCGTGGCCGGGCAGCACTATCAGTACATCGTGAAGCAGCTGCAGGACTTCCGTTCCCGCACGCGCACCAACGATGCGGGAAACATGGGCAGCGTCGCGCGCAATCTGACTGACGACGATATCCGCAACCTCGCCAGTTACGTCGCGAATCTGCAGTAGCCTCGGGGAGACGAACATGTATCACGTCGTGCGGTATGGGGTGACCGCGTTGTTGATGGCCTGCGCGCTTTGGGCCGCGTCGGGCGCTGCGCTGCCTGCAGCAGCCGAAGAAGCGGGCGAGGTGAATCGCACGCTGCTCGCTGCCGCGAAAGACAGCGACCGCGCCAGCGTGATCGCGGCGCTCGATCGGGGCGCGGCCGTCGATGCGATGACGAGAATCGGCGACACCGCGTTGCTCACGGCATGCAAGAAGGGCGACGCCGAGATAGCGCGCGTGATGGTTGATCATGGCGCGAACGTGAAGCACGCGAATGCGTCCGGCGTCACGCCGCTGATGGCGGCCGCGTATGGCGGCTACGACGGCATCGCCGCGTTGCTGCTCGCGCGCGGCGCCGATCCGCTGGCGACGGATCGCGTCGGCAAGACCGCGATGGAATACGCGGCGGGACAGGGGCAAACGCAAGTGGTGAAGCAGTTGCTCGATACGGGCATCGACGTGAACCGCCGCTACAAGAATGATCTGACTGCGTTGATGTGGGCCGCGGGCTACGATCGCGCCGATACCGTGAAGCTGTTGCTCGCACGCGGTGCTGACGAATCGCTGAAAGACAATCGCGGCATGACGGCGAAGGATATCGCGGCGCAGACGCAATCGAATCAGGTGGCGAGTCTGTTGTCGGCGCATTAATTGCGGCGAAAGCGGTTCTTTATATGGTTCATCGAAATACATTCCGATTTACACGAAAAAGCGTAATTCGCCAATCCGGTTTATCGATTGCGCGATAAAACATTACGAGAATGATTTCGACGCGATTTTCTCGACCAGAAACAATGGATGCGAACGCAAGTTTCGATCCTATTCACCGCGCATAGCCTGTAAAAACGGGCCTTGACAAAGCCCCGCGCGACCTCCTATTTTTCCTCTGCCACCCTTCATTACCAAATCTTTCCAAAGCGGAAAGCATTAAAGAACCAGTACAACTTACCGGCATGGTTTCACGTTGCGTAATTAGCGATCCGAATTATTAGAATATTCAGCAACCTGTATTAATGCTGTTAGAAATAAGAAAGTTTAATGTCAGCCGCTGTGAGTGCCGACGAGTTCTGCACCGCTGTCTGTTTCCTATGCGCCTCACCGGCGAAGGCGGCCTTTGTGTAGCGGTAACTTACCTATCACAGGGACAGAAATGAAACCAGACCGTAGCATTAGCGGCAGCCGCCCGCGTCTGGGGCGGCTAGCCGCTTCAGGCGCGATGATTCTCGGGTTGCTGGTTCTCGCGGGATGTGGAGGAGGCGACAGCAGTCCCGCTTCGTCGGCGACGAGCGCGTTGAGCCAGGCGGCCGCGAATCCGCAAGCGCTCGCGCAACAGCAGGCGCAGCCGCAAGCGGCCAACAAGCCGTACACCGATCCGATTCCCTATTCGCCGCACGCGAACGACGGCCTGGCCGCATCGCAGGTCGCGGAGAAAGCGGCCGTGATGCACTACCAGTGGAAGTCGGGCAAGACGACGGTCAACTACACGACGACGACAGGCCACCTGACAGCAGCCGATGCAAACGGCAATCCGGAAGCCACGATGTCGTACGTTGCCTATACGGCGCCGGGTACGAAAGGCAACGCGCGCCCAGTGACCTTCGTCTATAACGGCGGTCCGGGTTCGTCGTCGATCTGGCTACGGCTCGGTTCGTTCGCGCCCACGCGTGTCGCGACGCCCGACCCGCTTCTCACCAACTGGCCGAACTACCCGCTCGTCGACAATGCGGAGAGCCTGATCGACACCACCGACATGGTGTTCATCGATCCGCCCGGCACGGGTCTATCGGAAGCGGTCCTGCCTTATACGAACAAGCAGTTCTGGGGCGTTGATTCTGACGTCAACATCATGCGCGATTTCATCATCCGCTATCTGGCGGCGAACAATCGCGGCGATTCGCCGATCTATCTCTACGGCGAATCGTACGGCACGCCGCGCACCGACATGCTTGCACTGGCGCTCGAAACGGCAGGCGTGCCGCTGACGGGTATCGTGCTGCAGTCTGCGATTCTCAACTACTTCGCCGACGCAATCGAGGCCGTGGCGATCTTTGGCACCAAGGAAGGACTGCAACTCGACACCGATACGCTCGCCGGTTACTACCCCGGCTATGCGGAGGTCGCGGCTTACTTCCATCAGGTGTCGCCGCCGCTGCTCAACCAAGGGCTGTTTGCGCTGCAATCGGAGATCTTCGCGACGGGCCAGTACAACCATTTCAGGCAGTACGCGGAGACATGGGTGCTGAGCCAGTTCGGACTTCCCGGTTACTTCGATCCGCCCGTGTATCCGGCGACGCGCACGCTGCAATCATGGGAGTGGCCGTCGAGCCTCACGCTGCATGCGCTGCAGGCTTACTTCGATCCCAACTCGTTTAACCTGGCGCTGGTTCCGGGCTCCACGATCGGCCGCTACGATGGGCGCGTGTCGCTGCCCAATTCGGACCCGCGTCTGCAGACGGATGGCGACCCGTCGGACATCCTGATCTCGCAGCCGTTCACGACGGCGCTCGCGACGCAAATGCCGGACTATCTCGGCTACACGGCGCCGAACGCGACGTATATGCCGCTGAACGACGAGATCATCGAGGTATGGGACTTCTCGCACGACGGCCAGGCGCTGCCCGACACGCTGCCTGATCTGCTCGGCGCGATTACGCTCAATCCGAAGCTCAAGGTGCTCGCCGAGAACGGCTTTCACGATCTCGCCACGCCGTTCTTCAAGACGGAAAAGGACCTGGCGCGTCTGCAAACGGTGCGCGGCCTGAATCCGGATCTGCAAGTGAACTTCTTCCAGGGCGGGCATATGATTTATCTGGACGACGTGGCGCGTCCGAAGATGAAGAGCGATCTGGTGGACTACTACAGCGGCCAGCCGATTCCGCTCGCGCTGTCGCTGTGGACGTTGCCGGCGCCGTGGCGCGACGAAAACCCGGCGGGGACGCCGACCTCCACCGCACAGGCTGCGGCGACGCAGTAGGGTCAATGGAACAGGTCCCCGTCCGGCACTGTTCCGTGCGGGGACTCCCACCTCATTTATTCAGGGCGAGTGATCATGTCTTCAATCGATAGGTTGTCGCGCATTCTTCCCATCATCGTCGTTCTCGGCGCCGCGATGGGTAGCGCGCATGCAGCGACGCAGGCCGTTGCGCCTGTTACGCTGCCAAAGGGCGGCCATGGCGTCGACGGTCCGTTCTTCCCGACCAACCGCGTAGCCGCTGTTACGCCCTCCACAGGGACGCAATTACAACAGCAGGCGCAACAGCGCATCGACGCGCGCATGGGCGCCAATTCAGTGCTGGGCAATGGTGCTTCGATCACGAAAGCGCAGGCGCAGAGCAGCGGTCTTGGTTTTATCGCAAAGCACTTCGATCAGATCGACACCGCGCATTCGGGGCGGGTGTCGTTGAATGACGTCAAGCAGTATTTGCAGCAGCAACAGGGGCAATGAAAAAAGCCCGCGCATCGGCTGATGTCGATGCGCGGGCTGTCCTTGCACATTCCAGACGCAGCGTCGCGGCTCAAGTCCCCATCAACGCGCGCACATGCGCGCGCGTACCGCCCGACAGCCCCTCCATGCTGTATCCGCCTTCGAGTATCGACACCACGCGCCCCTCGCAGGTCTCGTCGGCGATGCGTACCAGTTCGCGCGTGATCCAGTGGAAGTCGTCATCGTCGAGACGCAACGCGGCGAGCGGATCGAGCCGATGCGCGTCGAAGCCCGCTGAAATAATGATCAGTTCAGGACGAAACTCGCGCACGGCGGGCAGCATATCGGCCTCGATGCGCGAACGGAACAGATCCGAATCGCAACCCGGCGGCAGCGGCACGTTGAGGATGTTGTGGCTCACGCCTGTTTCGGCCGACTTGCCCGTGCCGGGATAGAGCGGCGATTGATGACTCGATGCATAGAAGAGTTCCGGCCGGTCATAAAACGCGGCCTGCGTGCCGTTGCCGTGATGGACGTCGAAATCGACGACGGCCACGCGCTCCAGTTTATGCACGTCATAGGCATACGCAGCCGCGATGGCCGCCTGATTGAAGATGCAAAAACCCATCGCCTTGCCTGGCTCCGCATGGTGCCCGCATGGACGCGTCGCGCAGAACACGTTGCGCGCGTCCTTGTTGAGCACGGCATCGACCCCCGCGCACGCCGCGCCGACGCAGCGCATGACGGCTTCCCACGAACCCGGCGACATGACGGTATCGCCGCCGTCGAGCGGCATATAGCCGTGCTTGGGCGCGATGTCCACCACTTCGTCGATGAAGTCCTGGCTGTGAATGAGCTGCACCTGTTCGAGCGTGCCCATCGGCGCGTCGCGCCATTCGAGCGCGGCGAACTCGGGCGAGCGCAGCGTTTGCAGCACGGTCTTCAGCCGTTCCGGCGATTCGGGATGATGCGGGCCGGGCTGATGATTCAGACAGGCGGCGTGCGTGTAGACGAGGGTGGGCGGCATCGGGTGCTGATGCCCGGAAGGCCGGGCATCGTCTCCTTGGTGTGGATGTTTTCGAATGAGGAGAAGGCGCTGTGTAGCGCTAGCGGCTCCGGAGTATTCGTCAAGTGTAAGGTCGCGGCTTTCGCGTCGAACAATAAAACAAACTTTGGCAGGCCATAGACGTTCGTTTATGGAAGCGCCGCGCCGCGATCGCGCCGGACGTCGTTCGGCGTCTTGCCCGTCCAGCGCTTGAACGCGTGGCGAAAGCTCACGGCGTCGCTGAAACCCAGCGTCACGGCGATGTCTTCGATGCTGAGCGTGGTCGTGCTCAGATAGTCGACGGCGAGTGCCTTGCGCACGCCCGTCAATAGCTCGCTATACGACGCGCCTTCCGCTTCGAGCTTGCGGCGAAGCGTGCGCGACGTCATGCACAGACTCTCCGCGATCTGTTCGATGTCCGGGAATTTGCCGGGCGTGCGCGTGAGTTCCTGATAGACGCGCCGTGTGACGCCTGCCTGCCAGCGGAATTGCTCCACCAGCCGCGCGCATTGCGTCGAGACTTGCGCAGCCGTGATCGGATTGGCGAGTTGCGGCGCGCGTGATAGCCACGCGGCGGGGTAACTCAACAGGTTCTGCGGCTGGTCGAAGGCGAGCGGGCATTCCAGCACGTCCGAGAGCATCGCCGCATGCGGCGGTTGCGCCTGCGTGAACAGCGCGCGCGCCGGCACACACCATGCGCCCATCACGTCCTTGATGACCGTCACGTGCACAGCAAACTGCAGGTCGATCAGGAAGCGATACAGTGGCTCGCCGATGTCGGGCATACGTACTTCGTCGCGATTCGGGAAGACCCACGATGCCGCGTCGTCGTGCTCGAACCAGCGGATGTCGAGCATGCCGTTGGCGAGCTGATGGTATTTGACTGCGGTATCGAAGGTCTGTGCGAGCGCTTCCGAGCACAGCAACGCATAGCCGTACATGCCATAGCTCGATGCATGCAAACGGCAGCCGACACGCACGCCGAGATCAGGTCGCTCGCACAGACGAACAGCATTGCCGGCGGCCGTCAGAAATTGCAGCGACGAAGTCAGCGTGAAAGGGTTGGCGACAGCCCCGGCGTCGAGCTCCGTGCCTGCCAGCACGGCATTCGCGTCGATGCCGGCTTCCGAGGTCACGTCGAGCAGCGCGACGAGCTTGGACGGCGCAAAGCGCTTTTCACGCCATCCGATGACGGATGGCGCGTGCTGATGGGTTGCCGCCGCTTGCGCGGGCGCGCGTTGCTGCATACGTGAGTGAGTCCTGTGTCCGAAAAGATACCGATGACGTGCCCGGAATTCTGCGCCCGAACGCATCGGCTCGCCATAGGGTTCACCCTTATTCATCTTGCTGATGCCATGCGCAAACACGCATGAATGGCGGATAGCGTCTCTGCCGGGGGCGAAGCAGCTTGTCCGTTGCGATCACCATTTCGGCCTCGCCGATCATTTGCATCCGGCCGTCCGCGCGCGATAGTTCAACCTGCATAAAAGATCGATCAGGAGACAGCGTGGACGACAGCCACATCAGCACCCGCCATTGCATGAAACCGTCCGTGGAAAGCCACGCCAGCAAACGACACTGGATCGCATCGTACGGCTCGATCCCTGCCGAGATCGATGCCGACCGCTATCCGTCCATCAACGCAATGCTGGAAGGCGCAATGCGTCAGTTTGCGGCCAGGCCCGCGTTCCGCGCGTTCGGCCACACGTTGACTTATGCGGACATCGACCGCTTGTCGTCGGCATTCGCCGCGTACTTGCAGAAGGTGGCGGGCGTCGGCAAGGGCGACCGCGTGGCCGTGATGCTGCCGAACCTGCTGGCGTTTCCCATCGCGTTCATCGCCATCGCGCGGATCGGCGCGGTGCAGGTCAACGTCAATCCGCTCTACACGGCGCGCGAACTGGAGCACCAACTGAACGACGCGGGCGTCGAAACGATCGTCGTGTTCGACGGCTCGACGCGCACGCTGGCTGAAGTCGTCAACCGCACGAAGATCAGGACGGTGATCACGGCAGGCGCCGGCGACGGCAGCGGCGCCACGCTTCCCGGACCCGCCGCCGACGTGACGTTGCACAACGCGCTCACGCTGCCGCAAGCGCTCGCGCAAGGCGAGCGGCTTGCCGCCGATCCCGTCGACGTCAACGGCAGCGATCTGCTCTTTCTGCAATACACGGGCGGCACGACGGGGCTATCGAAAGGCGCCGCGCTGTCGCATCGCAATCTGGTTGCGAACATCGAGCAGTTCAAAGCATTCATGCCCGATTCGCTGCGCCCTGGCGTTGAGGTCGTCGTCACGGCGATCCCGCTTTATCACATCTTCGCGCTGACGGTGAACTTCCTCACGTACTTCTCCGTCGGCGCGGAGAACTGGCTCGTGGTGAACCCGCGCGAAGTCGAGCCGTTCATCGACGTGCTGAAGGCCGCCCGTCCGACCATCTTCGTCGGCGTCAACACGCTGTATGCGGGGCTGGCGGCGCATCCGCGTCTCGCGGAAGTGGACTGGTCGCGGCTCAGGCTGTCCGCGGGCGGCGGGGCGGCCGTGATCGATATCGTGTCCGAGCGCTGGAAGTCCGTGACGGGCAGCTTCATCCGCGAGGGCTATGGGTTGTCGGAGACCTCGCCCGTGGTGTCGTTCAACCCGCAGTTCATCGACGGCTTCACGGGCAACACGGGCCTGCCCGTGCCTTCCACCGACGTCAAGCTGCTCGACGACGACAACCGCGAAGCGGGCGTCGGCGAGGCGGGCGAAATCTGCGTCAAAGGCCCGCAGGTGATGTGCGGCTACTGGCAGCAGCCCGAGGCCAACGAGCGTGCTTTCACAGCGGATGGCTACTTCCGCACCGGCGACGTCGGCGTATTCGACGACAAGGGCTTTCTGAAGATCGTCGATCGCAAGAAGGACATGGTGATCGTCTCCGGCTTCAACGTTTACCCGAACGAAGTGGAAGCGGTAGCGACTGCGTATCCGGGCGTCGCCGAATGCGCGTGTATCGGCGTGCCCGATGAAAAGACGGGCGAGGCAGTCAAGCTGTTCGTCGTCACCGCGCCGGGCGCCGACGTGACCCAGCAGGCGCTGATCGCGCATTGCCGCGCGAGCATGGCGGCGTACAAGGTGCCCAAGGCCATTCACTTCGTCGATGCATTGCCGAAGTCGACGGTCGGCAAGATACTTCGTCGCGAGTTGCGCCGCGTCGAATGACGCGCGGATTGCACCGACCCCATCTGCGGGCATAAGCTGGTTCATGTGACATGCGGTAGCCGCAGGGCGACAGGCGCCTCGCGGCCGCATATTCAACGTGAAGCGCTTCTTTACTCGAGAGGGCGGGCGATGAGCCGAGCGACCAGCGGTCCCGAGCATGCCGACTCCCGCCGCCCTCATCCGTTGCTGCGCCGCGTGCCGGGCATCGCGACGCTGCGCACGTATCGGCGCACGTGGCTCTCGCACGATCTGATCGCGGGCATCGTGCTCACCACGGTGCTCGTGCCCGCCGGGCTCGGCTACGCGGAAGCAGCGCGCTTGCCGGCCATCACGGGGCTATACGCGACGATCGCGGCGATCGTCGCGTATGCGGCGTTCGGCCCGAGCCGCGTTCTCGTGCTCGGACCCGACTCGGCGCTGGCGGCGCTGATCGCGTCGATCGTGCTGCCGATGGCAGGTGCGCGCCCGGAGCAGGTGCTCGCGCTGGCGGGCATGCTGGCGATCCTGTCGGGCGTGTTCTGCATCGCGGTCGGCGTGTGCCGTCTCGGCTTTCTCACCGACCTGCTGTCGAAGCCGATCCGCCAGGGCTATCTGAACGGCGTCGCGCTGACGGTCATCATCAGCCAGGCGCCGAAGCTGCTCGGCTTCGACGTCAAGGGCAGCAACCTGTTGCAGGAAGCGGCCGGTCTGGTGCGCGGCGTAGTGGACGGCAAGCTGAACGAGGTGACGTGCGTGATCGGCGCCGCGTGCCTGCTGGTGATTCTCGCGTGCAAGCGCTGGATGCCCGTGGTGCCGGGGATACTCGTCGCCGTCGTCGGCGCGACGCTTGCCGTCGCGTTGCTCGACCTGGACGCGCGAGCGGGCGTGGCCGTGGTCGGCGACGTGCCGCAGGGTTTGCCCGTGCCGTCGTTCCCCTCCGTTTCATTCGATCAGATCGTCGCGCTGGTGCCCGGCGCGATCGCCATCGGGCTGATTTCGCTCGCGGATATCAGCGTGCTGTCGCGCGTGTTTGCGGAACGCAGCGGCGAACGCGTCGACCGCGATCAGGAACTGGTCGCGCTCGGCGCGGCCAACATCGCCGCGGGACTGTTCCAGGGCTTCCCCGTGACGAGCAGTGCGTCGCGCACGCCCGTCGCCGAATCGGCGGGCGCGAAAACGCAGCTTACGGGGATCGTCGCCGCGCTGTGCGTAGCCGCCTTGCTGATCTTCGCGCCGACGCTGCTGCGCTCGCTGCCGGTCGCCGCGCTCGGCGCCGTGGTCGTCGCGGCGGGCCTGGGGCTGTTCGAAGTGAGGGACGTGGTCCGCACGTTGCGCCTGCGTCGCAGCGAGTTCACGCAATCGATGGCGTGCTTTGCTTGCGTCGCTTTGATCGGTCCGATCCAGGGCATCTTCATTGCCGTGGGACTGGCGCTGATGGCCTTCGTCTGGCGCGCGTGGCGGCCTTACGATGCCGTGCTCGGCCGCGTCGATGGACGCAAGGGCTACCACGATATTTCGCGGCATCCCGCAGCGCGGACCATTCCGGGGCTGGTGCTGTACCGCTGGGATGCGCCGCTCTTCTTCGCGAATGCCGAGATCTTTCGCGACCATGTGCAACGCGCGATCGAAACGGCGGCCACGCCCGCCAACTGGGTCGTCGTCGCAGCCGAGCCGATCACGGACGTCGACGTCACGGCCAGCGAAATTCTGCGCGAGTTTCATGCGAGTCTGCGCGAGCGGCGTATCGAACTGTGTTTTGCCGAGATGAAGGGGCCGGTGAAGGACATGCTGCGGCGCTACGGCCTGTTCGACACAATGGGCGAGCAGCATTTCTTCCCGACGACGGGTGTGGCCGTGGATGCGTATCTGGAGCAGCACGATGTCGAATGGCGCGACTGGGAAGACGACGCCGACGCGCAGCAAAAAGGCAAGCCGTGACGGGCGAAAGCAGCGCTTACTGCACGGCTGCAACAGGCACGCGAATCGAAATGTGAAAACCCGTGCCCGGCGAACTGGCGAATGACACCGTGCCCTGTAGCTGCCTGACGCGCTCGCGAATGCCAAGCAGCCCGAACGATGTGCTGACAGGCGGCAGAGTGAGCGTCGCGCCCACGCCGTTGTCCTCGATGTCGAGCGAGACGCGATCGCCGACGCACGCCAGCTCGATGCGCACGCGGCTCGCGTTCGCGTGACGCGCGACGTTGGTCAGCGCTTCCTGCACGATGCGAAACAGGTTGGTCGACGCGAACTCATTGAACTGCGCGTTGAACTGCGGCTCATCGGCTTCGATGTGAACCGTCGCGGCGACACCGTAGCGCTTGGTGAAGTCTTCGGCGAGCCATTCGAGCGCGGCGGTGAGCCCCAGATCGTCGAGCAGCGGCGGGCGAAGATCGGAGGCGATCCGGCGCAGCGACATCGCCATCGCGTCGATCTCCTTTTGCACCGCCCGCGTTTGCGGCACGAGTGGCGCGGTCTCGGCCTTCGCGGCAAGCGTCGCTTCCATCAGCGCGACACTCATTTTCAGCGCGGTCAATTGCTGTCCGAGGTCGTCGTGCAGTTCGCGCGCGATACGCTTTTGCTCGTTCTCGCGCGTGATCTGCACCTGCGCCGATACCTCGCTCGCCCGTTCGAGTTCCGCAAGGCGCATGCGGTCGGTCATGTCGCGCGTGACCTTGGCGAAGCCGAGCAGCGTGCCGCTGGCGTCGCGCACCGCGGAAATGGTGACGTTGGCCCAGAACCGCGAGCCGTCGCGCCGCACGCGCCAGCCTTCGTCCTCGACGCGCCCTTCGGCGGCGGCGATTGCCAGTTCGCGTGCCGGCTTGCCGGCGGCGATGTCCTCGTCCGTATAGAACGCCGAAAAATGATGGCCGATGATCTCGTCGTGTGAATAGCCTTTGATGCGCTGCGCGCCCGGATTCCAGCTGGAGACATTGCCGGCCGGATCGAGCATGAAGATCGCGTAGTCCTGAACCGCTTCGATCAACAGGAAATAACGGTCCTCGAGCGGCACATCCGATGCGGACGCCGCTTTCTCGCTGCGGGACGGCTCGTTGCCCGACGCGGTCATCGTGATTCCCGGCGTTTGTGAAAGGACGGTTGAGTTATATCAGTTCACGAACGGTTGTACCAGTTTGCCGGGCGATCGTGCATCGGGCGTGTCTGGCGGCCGAAGCTCTGCCGCGTTGATATGGGTCAATCGCGTCGGCGCGCGCGGCCGGTACGCTGAGGGCACGGATCTGCGCAAGACTTGCTCTACGCATCCAATGAAGCGGGCATCAATGGGAGGCGATGGTGGGCATCGGCATGCAGATTGTCTATCTGGGCTGCAGCGCGACGGCTGCGCTCGAAGCGGAGGCGGCGATGCAACTGATGCGCCTGCAACCGTTCGGCGCGTCCCTGTCGGACTGCCATCTGGCCATCGAAGCGCTGCGGCTGCGTTCGGGCAAGCCGCTCTACGATGTGCGCCTCGACCTCGTCACCGCGACGCACGAACTGAAGCCGATTGGCCGCCATGCGGCCGAGAGCGCGGAAGAGGCCGTGCGCCGCGCGTTCGACGCCGCGGAGCGCACGTTGCGGACAGAGGCCTCTGCGTCCGCGCCACGTCGTTGAGCGCGCGCTGTTAGCGCGTCGCGCTTTCAGACTTCGTCGGCGAAAACGCCGTGCTCCGGCTCCGCATCGGTCCCGTCGATCCACTGCACATGCCATTGCCCGGCAATAGGCGCGCGACCTGCATCGCGATACCAGAGCGCCTGCCCGGATTCGCCTTCGAACGGCCCATCCAGCGTGAGCAGATCGAGGCCCGACAACTCGCAGCAGACGCGATCGCCCGCCGCGTCCAGAATGCGCGTGGCATCGTTCGAAAGCGCCAGCGTTCCCCATTCAGGCAGATCGATCACGGCGTGTCCTTCGCGCGACCATTTGCGGGCGTCGCGGTCGAGCCAGAGAATGGCATAGACGGACGGCTCGATGCACTCGAACGTATCGAGGTGAAGGGTGATTCTCATCGACGGCTCCTTTTTCGGGGTGGCGCACGCATTCAATCTACCGCGTGTACGACGCTGGAAATTGAGGCACGTCAATGGCCGCCGACATGCACATGCGGCAAAGTGCTGCTGCCCTGAAGTCAGGAGACGACGTCGGCGAGAGGGCGTCGCGGCGAGTGTGCAGCCTGCGGGCTGCGTCCGACGCGCAGCAGCAGTTGCGGCGTCGCGTCGAGGTGCAGCAGGCCGCTAATCTGCACGCGCAGCGTGGTCACCTCGATCGGCTGGTTGAGGTAGGACGCCGTTAATCCTTCGGAGACGGCGACCAGCAGCATGCGTTCCAGCGCCTGGCCGGCGGCGACCCATGCCTCGCGGTCGTTGCGCAACGTCGCAATGCCGACGATCAGCGGCGAACCGTCGACCAGATGCCGGTGCGTGGCAGGCGTCCCCGCGCCCGCGTCGAACACGCGGACCACCGCGGAGACGAGCGGCACCGCGAAATCGAGCAGCCCGCTCACGGCAGTTCCGTACGCCGGCATGCCGTCGTCGCGGCGGCGCGGATGGGTCCAGACGGCAAGCTCGCGCCGAAAGCGCGGGTCGGCGAATTGGGTATGGTCGGCTTCGGCGACGAGGTACGCGATCGTCTGGCGATCGGCGCGCTCATGCAGGCAGCCCGCCAGCGCGCCTTCCGCGTCGCAGGCGTCGATCAGCTTCTGTTGGACGTCGGCGGGAACGGGGTCGTCGGCAAAGGGCGTCCGCGTCGTGACGCGCCGCGTGATCGCATCGAAGAGCGACGCCACGGCGGCGTCGCCTTGACCGTGACGCGACACCCGCACCAGCGCGACGACGTCGGGGTCCGCATCCGAAGGAAACAGTGTGATCGCATAGGCGAACCCGAAGTGGCTCAGCGCCACGCGCAGATTGAAGAGCGCGGCGCCGCAACTGATGATCAGCCCGCGATCGAACGGATCGACGACGGGCAGCGCCCGCAGCCTGTCCACGCAAACCTGCACGGTGCTGCCGTCGATCATGAAGTGCCACGGCTGCGTGTTGTGATTGGACGGCGCGAGCACCGCGTATTGCAGTGCAAAGCGCAGTTGCGCGTCGAGCGGCGCAGCAGGATCGAACTGGGTTTCGTCGATTTCCCATGCCGAACGCGGATTGGCTTGAATCATCTGGGTGTCCTCGCGCTAGACCCGCGCGAGCCCCTCGTGATCGATGATGCGGATCGTCTTGCCGTTCGCATCCACGAGCCGCTCGCGCTGGAACTTCGAGAACATGCGGCTCACGGTTTCGAGTTTCATCCCGAGATAGCAGCCGATTTCCTCACGCGTCATGCGCAGATGAAACTCCGCGCCGGAGAAGCCGCGCGCCTTGAAGCGCCGCGACAGGTTCAGCAGGAAGGTCGCCACGCGCTGCTCGGCTGTCATCGTACCGAGCAGCATCATCTGGCTGGACTCGCGGACGATCTCGCTGCTCATCATCTGATAGATGTGATGCTGCATCGGCTTCAGCTCGCGGCACATCGCTTCGAGCTGCGCAAACGGAATGATGCAGACGACGCTGTCTTCGAGCGCGACGGCATCGCAGTTGTGCTGACTTGCGCCGACGCCGTCGAGCCCCAGCGCCTCGCCGGCAATCTGGAAGCCCGTTACATGCTCGCGGCCGTCGCGATGCATTACGACCGTCTTGAACGATCCCGCGCGCACCGCGTAAATGCTCTGAAACGCGTCGCCCGCGCGATAGAGCGTGTCGCCACGCTTGACGGAACGCGTCGAGCAGATGATGGCGTCGAGTCTTGCCAGTTCGTCGGCGTTCAGGTCGGCGGGCATGCAGAGCGCGCGCATCGCGCACGCGGAGCAGCGGGGCGCGCGACGCGCCGGCGGCTCGGCCCGCGAGACGGGATGAATCGGCACGACTTGCGCCGCGCGGATTGTAGGACGGTCGCTGCTGAGGGCGGTTGCAGTTGCGGTGACAGTTGCGGCAAGCATGGTCGGCTCCAGTTCGCTTACGGGGACGCGCGTTGCGTCCGGGCAATGCCTGCGATGGTTCGGCAGGCCGCATCGAATTCAGACGTCTTGTCGAAGAAGAAATCGGCGCCCGCCGCGTTGCATGCGTCGCGGAAAGCGCGCGCGATGTGGTTCGTCAGCACGATCTTGACGATGGCCGGGTGCTGCCGGGACAGCGTCTCGATCAGTGCGAGGCTGTTGCCGTCGGCAAGGCGCAGGTCGAGCACGACGATATTCGCGTCGCAGGCACGGATGCCTTCCAGCGCCGAGTCCCCGTCTTCAGCCTCGCCGGCGATTTCCACGCCCGCAATGGCGCCCAGCAGACACGCAAGGCGGCGCCTCACTTCGACGGCGGCGTCGACGAGATAGACCTTCGCGGCGAGGGCTGGCAAGGCGGTATCCATGTCCAACAGTATCGACGGCCCTATCTCAAAAATGTATAGGACACGATGGAACCGACCCTAGGAGTTTAGGTAGGCGTTATAGGAATATTCCTACTGACAGCGGCGGAGTCTTAAGATTCGCGACTAGATGTCGGCCCCGTCGTCGATCAGCTTGTGGCGGATCGCATAGCGCACCAGCCCGTTTTCATTGGGCATCTGCATTTTTTCGAGGATGCGGGTCTTGTGCGTGCTGATGGTTTTGACGCTCACGCACAGTTCGTGCGCGATTTCGGTGATGCTCTGACCGGAGACGATGCGCCGGAACACGTCGTACTCGCGGTCGGACAGCCGGTGATGCGGCAGCGCTTCGGCGGGTTCGTTCAGATGCTGCGCGAAGCGCTCGGCCATCGCGAGGCTCACATAGACGCCGCCCGACGCCACTTTCGTCACGGCGCCGACCAGTTCGGCGCTGGCGCTTTCCTTCGTCATGTAGCCGGATGCGCCGGCCTTGAAGGCGCGCACCGCGTATTGCTGCTCCGCGTGCATGGTCAGCACGAGGATGCGCAGCGCGGGTTTTTCATCCTTGATCTGTTTGATGAGATCGACACCGTTACGGCCGGGCATCGACAGGTCGAGCACCAGCACGTGGGCTTCCGTGGCGCGGATCAGCGCGATGGTCGTGCCGCTGTCCGATGCCTCGCCCGCCACCTCGAAGCCGCTCGCGGATTGCAGAATATGGCGCAACCCGTCGCGCACGAGTGTGTGGTCGTCGGCCAGCAATACCTTGATCATGGATGCGTATGTTCCTGTTGCACGGTTTGCAAGGGAAAGGTCACCGTCAACGCAAAGCCCTGGTTCCTCGTCGTGTCGATCCGAACCGAGCCGCCCAGCGTATGGGCCCGTTCGCGCACGCCGATCAGGCCAAACGGCCTGTCCAGGTCCGCTTGCTCCCCCGTGCCGATGCTCGCGTCAGGTTCGGCGCCACGGCCATTATCCGCGATGCGCAGCACATAGTGTTGACTGCTCGCGTGCAGCGACAGATCGACGGCGCTCGCATCGGCGTGACGCGCGACATTGGTCAGCGCTTCCTGGACGATGCGGAACAGGGCCGTCGCCGCGTCTTTCGTGAAGACCGCGTCGCCCGCCTCGATGCTGCGTTCGACCGCGATGCCATAGCGGCTGGTGAAGTCGTTCGCGAGCCATTCGATGGCGGGCGCGAGGCCGAGATCGTCGAGCATCACGGGCCGCAAGTCGGCGGCGATGCGGCGCAATGAAGCCACCGTCGCGTCGATCGTACGAGCCATGCCGTGCAGACGCGCAATGGCGTCGATCTGCTCGCGTGTGCCCGAACGCGAAGTCAGCTCGGTTTCGAGCACCGAAAGCTCCATTTTCAGCGCGGTGAGCTGCTGGCCCAGATCGTCGTGCAACTCGCGGGCGATGCGTGTCTTTTCCTCTTCGCGCACGCTCTGCAGATTGGCCGACAGCCGCCGCAGCTCTTCGCGCGACTGCTTCAGCGCGTTTTCCGACTTCACGCGTTCGGTGACGTCGCGCAACATCACCGTGTACAGCTTGCCGCTGTCTTCGCGTATCTGCGAAATCGATGCCTCCAGCGGAAATTCTTCGCCGTCCGCGCGCAAGCCGAACAGAACCGGCTGCCGTCCCATCATTCGCTCGGAGATGCCTGTCGCGTCGAATTGCGCGACGTGCTGCGCATGGCTGTCGCGAAACCGCTGCGGGATGAAGCGCGAGAGCGGCGTGCCGAGCGCCTGCGCGGCGGGTACGCCGAAGATGCGTTCCGCGGTCGGATTGAAGATCACGATGTTCTGCGCTTCGTCGATCGTGATGATCGCTTCCATCGACGAGCGGATGATGCCCATCATGCGCGATTCGTCGCGGCTCGCGTTGCGTGTGGAAAGCGCCTGCGTGCGCGCGGCGGCGATCACGCTGACCACGGCCGCAACAAGGGACAACGCGCACAGCGCCGTGATTAGCGCGATCGTTGCCGTGCCGTTCGACGCGACGACGGCAAGCACGACGACTGCGGCCAGGCCGCAGACGAGCGCGGCAAGTTGCGCCTGGGCAACGCGTCGATGCGCGAGAGACTTGCTGGTAATGTCGAGGTCGACTTTCATCCGTGCCTGCCTCGCGATAAAGACGGACGGCGCGCGACGCTTCGCGACGAATGCCGGCGTCATGCGAAGCGCGCTTGCGTGGCGCTGACATTGTGCGCCGTTTGTGCATGGTTGCATCCGTTCGCGCGCGGCGCGCTCAGCCTGCGCGCGGCGCGCTCAGCCTGCGCGCGGCGCGCTCAGCCTGCGCGCTGCCGCGCTTGTCCGCCGCATGGCGTCCCGCCCGCGACGCCATCTTCATGCGCTCGTCAATGCGACATCAGCACGGGCACCGCCATCGATTCCAGCATCGTCCGCGTGACGCCGCCGAATACGCGTTCGCGCGCGCGTGCGTGTCCATACACGCCCATCACCAGCAGGTCCGCGTGCAAATCGGATGCGCGGTTAAGCAGCGTCGCGCCCGTGCCGACGCCGATATGATGCGGCGTCGTCGAGAACGACGCTTGCACGCCATGTGCGTCGAGCCACGCGGCGACGTCGATGCCTTCGGGCGCGTCCCCGTCATGCTGCGCGCGATGCCGCACGATCTCGACACCGACATGGCGCGCGCGTTGCAGCAAGGGCATCGCGTCGGCGGCGGCGCGCGCTGCTTCGCGGCTGCCGTCCCACGCGACCAGCACGTTTTCGCCGAGCGTCCGCACGTCGCCCGCATACGGAACGACGAGCGCGGGGCGGCCCGCTCCCAGCACCAGATCGCCGACGAAGTGCGGCGCGACGAACGAAGCGGGATCGTTCGGATCTTGCTGGCCGAGCACCAGCAGATCCGCGTGCCGCGCGTGAAGCATCGCGACGTCAAGCGCGGGTCCGGGCGGCGCGCGCCATTCGGCGCTGCGGCCGGCGCGTTCGGCGGCGGCGAGAAAGGCGTTCTGCGCTTTCTCGCGGCGCTCGTCTGCGTGCGCTTCGAGCTGCCCGAACGACAGCGTCTTGTCCTGCCGGAAGATGGGCCGGAAGAGGTCCTGGCAGACCACATACAGGCCGATCAGATGCGCATCCCAGCGCTGCGCGAGTTCGAGCGACAGCGCGATGCGCGTGTCGCTGCGGCGGCTATCGTCGATATGGACGAGCAAGGTCTTGTAGCTCATGTCAGTTCCTTTTTCAGCGAGACGCTCAATGCGACAGCAGCACGGGCACGGTCATCGACTGGAGCACGGTGCGCGTCGCGCCGCCCAGCACCAGCTCGTGCAACCGGGAATGCGCGTAGGCGCCCATCACGATCAGGTCGCAGCCCGATTCCGCCGCCTGCGACAGCAGCACGTCGCCGATCGGCGTGTCGCCGCTGGCGGACACTTCGCGCACGTTCACGTTGACGCCGTGACGCGCGATGGTCAGTGCGATGTCGGTGCCCGGAATGCGCCACAACGGCGGTTCGTCGCGTGTCGCGTTGACGGTGAGCAGCGTGACGTCAGCGGCGTGCGACAGGAACGGCATCGCGTCGTGAATCGCGCGCGTGGCTTCACGGCTGCCGTCCCACGCGACCAGCACGCGCTGGCCGAGCGTCGCGCGGGCGCCCGTCGACGGCACCAGCAGCACCGGGCGGCCCGCCGACATCAGCAGATGCTCGACGAACTGGTCGGCGATGAACGATTCGGGGTCTTGCGGATCGGTCTGTCCGGCGATCACGAGATCGGCGAGACGCGCGTAGGGCGGCACGACGTCGTTCGCATAGCCCGTTGCCGCGATCCAGCGTCCGTCCACTTTCGCGCGCGCGGCCTCCGCATGGAACAGACGGTCGAGCGCGGCACACCGTTCGTGACGTTGACGCTCATGCTCCGCGTAGTAGAAAGCCGTGCCCCCCATCACGAATAGCGCGTGCGGATCGGGCAGGTAAGTCGTGAAGAGGCCCGTCAGCCTCGCATGAAACTGATGGGCGACACGTAGCGCGAGTTCGAGGCGCGGATGCGCGTGAACGCCCGTGTCGAGTTGCACGAGGATGCTCTTGTAACTCATCGCCGTTACTCCAGAACAGAGAGACGTGGGGCGGGCGTCAGCCCGCGATGCAAACGAGTCTACGGGGCGCATCGCCATTGCGATTGATGCAGATCAAGCGGTGTCGCATCGCGGATCGGGCAGCTGTTTGCGGGGCGATTGATGGGCGTATTGATCGACGTCAAGCGCGACGGCGCGCATGCGTCTAGATTGGTCTGTGTGAATTGCTTCATTCCTTCAATGGAGGACTCTGTCATGAAAGCACTCGTTTATCACGGTCCCAATGAGAAATCGCTCGACGAACGCCCGATGCCCGAACTCGCGGCGCCAACGGATGCCCTCGTCAGGATGACGCGCACGACCATCTGCGGCACCGATCTGCACATCCTCAAGGGCGACGTGCCGACCTGCGAGCCGGGCCGCATCCTTGGCCACGAAGGCGTGGGCATTGTGCATAGCGTGGGCAGCGCGGTGAGCGGCCTCGCGGTCGGCGATCACGTGCTGGTGTCGTGCATTTCGTCGTGCGGGCGGTGCGACTATTGCCGGCGCGGCATGTACTCGCATTGCACGACGGGCGGCTGGATTCTCGGCCATCGCATCGACGGCACACAGGCCGAATACGTGCGAATTCCGCACGCGGAGACCAGTCTTTACCGGATTCCCGCCGGCCTCGACGAAGAGGCGCTGGTGATGCTCTCCGATATCCTGCCGACGGGCTTCGAATGCGGCGTGCTCAACGGCAAGGTTCAGCCGGGCAGCACGGTGGCTATCGTTGGCGCGGGGCCGATCGGGCTCGCGTCGCTGTTGACCGCGCAGTTCTACTCGCCCGCCCAGATCATCATGATCGACCCGGACGCGAACCGGCTCGAAGTGGCGCAACGTTTCGGCGCGACGGCCTGCATCGACAACAGCCACGCGGATGCCGTCGCGCAGGTCATGGCGCTGACGGAGTCGACGGGCGTGGATTGCGCGATCGAAGCCGTCGGCGTGCCCGCGACCTTCGAACTCTGCGAAGCGCTGATCGCGCCCGGCGGCACGATTGCGAACGTCGGCGTGCATGGCGTGAAGTGCGATCTGCATCTGGAAAAGCTGTGGGATCGCAACATTTCGATCACGACGCGTCTGGTCGACACCGTCAGCACGCCGATGCTGATGAAAACCGTGCGCTCGGGCCGCCTCGATCCGAAGCAGCTGATCACGCACCGGTTCGTGCTCGATGACATGCTCGCCGCGTACGAGACGTTCTCACATGCGGGGAGCACGCATGCGCTCAAGGTGCTGATCGAAGTATCTTGACGCGTGCGCGCCTTTTATTAACAAGCGGCCTCGCGTTCCAGCCTTTCGAGCATTCCAAGGAGAGTCAACATGTACAAGAAGATCCTCGTCGCAGTGGACGGCAGCCACACATCGAAGCTGGCCGTGCAGGAGGCCGTGAAGATGGCGTCGCTCACGAGCGGGACGGTGCACGCCGTCTACGTCGTCGATAAATCGCCCATCTTCAACTACGCCGGTTACTTCGACCCAACCGTTCTGACGGACGCATTGCGCAGCGACGGGCGCAACGCGCTGGAAAACGTCGAGGCCACGTGCAGGCGCAGTCGGGCGTCGCGTGCGCGAACGAGCTGGTGGAGACTGAGCCGCTCAACGACGATATCGCGCAGACGCTGCAACGTTGCGCGGAGCGCCTGGGCGCGGAACTCGTGGTGCTCGGCACGCACGGGCGCCGCGGCATGAAACGGATCGTGCTGGGCAGCGTCGCGGAACACTTCGTGCGGATTGCGACGTGTCCCGTGCTGCTGGTGCGCGGCAGCGACGAGAAAGACGAAGCCGGGCAGTAGAGCCTACCGCGATAGATGAATGAAGAATGCGCCGTTCGCGTCAGCGCGAGCGGCGCGCTTGCATGATCAGAAAAAGGTCGTCGCGAAGTCCTCATCGGACGGGCGACCTTCGTGCCCCGCCGCGAAATGCCCGATCGTCTGCGCGAGCAACGCGACCGATCCGACGGGCAGCTTCAGGCTGGCGGCAAGCGCCGTGCGGTTCATCCAGCCGCGCGCGGCAGCCGCGAGCCCCGTCGACGCGCAGAACAGATACACGTTCTGCAGGATCGCGCCCGCGCTCGCCGACGCAAAGGCTTCGCGCTGTGCATGCGGAACGTCCTGCATGCGTGTCAGGTCGGCGACATACACTAGATTGACGGGCGCGTGGCCGAGAAACTCCTGATAGCCCGTCATCGCGCGCAGGTCGGCGGCGGCGACGAGGGTAAGCGCATGCGCGACAGGGTCGTAGCGATACGCGCCGCTTGCGAGCAGCACGTAAATGTCGATCTCGTAGCCGCCCAACGCCGACGGCGCGGTGCGACCGTTACCGCGGGCGCGGTTGATGCCGTCGGCGGCCCACAGCAGATCGCCGAGCGTGCCGTGATCGAGTGGCGTGTCGGCGAACTCGCGCGACGTTTGCCGTGCGGCGAGTGCGTCGAGCAACGGCATACCGCCTGTGCGTTGCGGGGGCGCGAAGCCGATATACGGGGCAGGTGTGCCTTCCACGGGCCGCGGCGCGGGCGTGTTGAGCAGTGCGGAACCGATGCGGAAGAGAGGTTTGGTCATGGCGTGCCGTCCGCGCATGGAAGGCGACTTCCGCATGCGGACCTCCGAAAGAACGTGAATCCATCGTCCCACGCTTCGGATCGCGCCGGTTGATGCAGGTCAAGCGCTTCCGCTTCGAGAGGCACAAAATGGTCAGTGTGCCAAGGAGAAAACCATGTTAGCTATTGATGTCATGACACCGTCCGTCATCTGCGCGAAACCGGAAATGACGGTGCAGGAAGCCGCGAAATGTCTGGTCGAAAACAGGATCAGCGGCATGCCTGTCGTCGACGCAAACGGCGTGCTGGCGGGAATCCTGAGTGAAGGCGACCTGCTGCACAGGGTCGAGACGGGAACGGAGAAACGGCGTTCGCGCTGGCTCGAACTCTTTTCTTCGACGCGCGATCTGGCCAGCACCTTTGTGAAGGAGCACGGGCGCATGGTCGCCGACGTAATGACTACGACCGTGGTCACCGTCGACGAGACGACGCCTGTCGCCGACATTGCTGAACTGATGGAGACACGCCGTATCAAACGCGTGCCGGTGATGCGTGACGGCGCGCTGGTCGGCATCATTACGCGCGGCAACCTGATTCGCGCGCTGGCGAGTACGGCAGCGCCGGCGCAGGCGCAGGACACGCCGTCTGCGGACGACCGCGAAATCGCCGATGCCATCGTCGCTGCGCTGAGCGACAAACGCTGGGCCTTGTCGAAGGGAAACGTGATCGTCAAGGATGGCGTCGCGCATCTGTGGGGCGTGATCGAATCCGAAGCAGAGGAGCGCGCGCTTTGCATCGCCGCGCTCGAAGTGAAGGGCGTGAAGGAAGCGCGCGCGCATCTGAGCTATCCGACCATCATGCCTTTGATGTGACGATTGCATGACATTGCAATCGGCCGCGATTCGCGCGGCGAAAGGTCCGTAAGCGTTTCGGGCCCTTCGTCGCGCGTTTTCCGTTTCAAGGGCTAGAATTCACAGCGAGCGGCTCTCAGTATCCAATCCGTTTTCGATTGTTCGCCAGATCCCTCAAGTCAATTCGCCTTGAGCCGCTTTATCGCGGCGAATCATCTGTCTACATTCTCTCCATCGCAGGCCGGCTGGTTCGACAAGCCGCCGGCCCCGTCAAACGGTATCGAAACGATTGAGGAAACAGTCATGAGCAAGCTTGCAGGTAAGGTCGCTGTCGTCACAGGCGCGTCGAAAGGAATCGGCGCGGCCATCGCCAAGGCGCTTGCAGCGGAAGGCGCATCTGTGGTCGTCAACTACTCCAGCAGCAAAGCTGCAGCTGATGCAGTCGTCGCCGACATCAACGCAGCGAGCGGCAAGGCGATCGCAGTCGGCGGCGACGTGTCGAAGGCAGCGGACGCGCAAGGCATCATCAACGCCGCTGTCGAAACCTACGGCCGTCTCGACATCCTCGTGAACAATTCAGGCGTCTATGAGTTCGCACCTATTGAAGAGTTCACCGAAGACCAGTTCCACAAGCAGTTCAATATCAACGTGCTCGGCCTGCTGCTGACCACGCAGGCGGCCGTCAAGCATCTGGGCGAAGGCGCGAGCATCATCAACATCAGCTCGGTCGTGACGAGCCTCACGCCGCCGACCAGCGCGATCTACAGCGGCACGAAAGGCGCCGTCGATGCGATCACGGGCGTGCTCGCGCGCGAACTGGGGCCGAAGAAGATTCGCGTCAATGCGATCAATCCTGGCTTCGTCATCACGGAAGGCACGCACGAAGCAGGGATTGCCGGCTCCGACTTCGAAACGAACGCGGTAAGCCAGACGCCGCTTGGCCGTGCCGGTCAGCCGCGCGATATCGCAGCGGTTGCCGTGTTCCTCGCATCCGACGATTCCGGCTGGTTGACGGGCGAACACGTCGTCACAAGCGGCGGATTGCGCTGATTCACCTTCAACACGCGATCACATCATCGGCATATGCAGATGATGTGGATCGCTCAAGGTTTCCGCGACGCGCTGCAACGCGTCGCGGCAATCGTTTCTGTCCTGCGGACCGCCCAGGCAAACGCGGATCGTATTGGGCGGGTTCCCATCGGTTGAAAACGCCGCGCCCGCCACCGCTCCCACGCCCTGATTGCGTAATTGCAGCGCAAGCTCGGGCGCGCTCCAGTCGCACTGGGGCGGAATCGGCAACCACAAATGAAAGCCATCGGACTGCGCTTCGTAATGCCAGTCGGCCAGTTCCTGTGACGCAATCGCCTGGCGCGCGTTCGCTTCCTTGCGGATCGCGTCCAGCATCTCGTGCGCGGTGCCGTCGTTGACCCATTGCGTTGCCAGTAGCACCGTGAACGGACTTGGCATCACGGTCGTCGCGCGCAACGCGCCCGCGACGCGCTGCGTCTGCCTTGCTGTCGGCGCGCGCAAATAAGCGACGCGCAGCCCCGCGCCGAACGTCTTCGAAAAACCCGTCACATACCAGGTCAGTTCCGGCGCGAGCGAGGCTAGCGCAACGGGCTTGTTCGCCGGCAGCCAGCCATACGCATCGTCTTCGATGATGGGGACGCTGTAGCGCAACGCGACATCGGCGAGCGCTTCGCGCCGCTGTGCCGAAAGCGTCAGCGTGCTCGGGTTCTGCAAGGTCGGGTTGCAGTAGAACGCGCCGGGCTTTTCGGTCTTGCACAGCGCTTCGAATGCGTGCGGCAACGGTCCTTCTTCATCGCGCGGCAGCGGCTGCAAGCGCACGCCGAGCTGCGACGCGATTGCCTTGATGCCGGGATACGCGAGCGTGTCGAGACAAATGGTTTCGCCCGGTCTCGCGAGTTGCGACACGAGCGCGACGAGTGCGCTGTGAATGCCGGGGCACACCAGCACGGTATCGTCTTCGCAGTCGGGCAAGCGGTCCTTCAGCCACGCGCGTCCTGCTGCGCGGTCATCGGGCGTGCCGCCGAAATCCTGATAGCGCAGCAGCCGGTAAGGATCGGTTTGCGCAAGCAGATGCGCCGACGATTCTCTCAAACGTGTCGCTAACTCGGGCGGCTCCGGCGGCATGTTCATCGACATCTCGACGCTGCTGCCGCCCGCGAGCGGCAAGGTCTGCGTGCGTCCGCGCACGAACGTGCCGCTGCCCGCGCGCGCATCGAGCAAGCCGCGTTTGCGCGCCTCCGCATAAGCGCGCGCGACGGTGGTGTAGTTCAACTGCAATGCACCCGCCAGATCGCGCAAGCCGGGCAGCCGGTCGCGCGGACGCAGACGACCGCTGGCGAGATCTTCCTCGATCAGATCCGGTATCACGAGATACGCCGGTTTGCGGCTTTCCGTCAGCCGCTTGAGCCAGTGATGCGCGAGACTGTCCATGCTGTTATTCCCGATGCGGACTTAAAAGCGTCATTCAAGGTAACACGCGAATTCCGCGAAAAATAAATCGGTTTCCATTCAATTCGAAACTTGATCGCATTGATTGGATGAATGCACGCTTGCGGGGTATCGCGCACCATCCGCACGCAAAAGGCGCTGCGCCGGTGTGCGAAACCGGTGCGCGCGCATCGGCCGCCGAGACCCGAAAACCCCCCATCAGACAAGACTCGCAAAGAAATTTTCGGGTCGCTCGAACAATTGCGATTTGATTGATTGGAAGTTGATTGCATGAACCGGGCCGGAAATTGGCATATCCGTTGCGTTAAGTGATTCGCCAATCGGGACATTTCCCGTTGAGCAATCCGATCAATTACGCGACTTATTGGAGAGCGATATGCCTGCCGTCAACAAACCGCTGCATCAGAAAGGCGATTACCTGGTCGACTACGAAGAAAAGGTATTTCCCGACGTCAAGGCCGAACCCGGCGAGAAAGCACTCGTCACCTTTCATACGGTCGCATTCGAAGGCTCGATCGGCTTCGTCAACCTGTTGCAGGCCACGCGCCTGCAACGCAAGGGCTTCGATACGTCGGTGCTGCTGTACGGCCCCGGCGTCACGCTCGGCCTGCAACGCGGCTTTCCGACGCTTGGCGACGAAGCCTTTCCCGGCCATCTGAACTTCAACAAGCAGCTCGTCAAGTTCATGGAAGAGGGCGGCAAGGTCTACGCATGCCGCTTCGCATTGCAGGCGCTCTACGGTCATGGCGAAGCGTCGCTGATCGAAGGCATCCGGCCGGTCAATCCGCTCGACGTGCTCGACCTGCAGCTTCTCCATCGCAAGGAGAACGCGCTGATCATCCATACGTGGACTGTCTGAGCTCGCCGGGTGCCGATCATGTCCGAGCAGCGAATCATCCGTGCAGCGGCGGTGCAGATTGCGCCGGATTTCGAGCGTCCCGGCGGCACGCTCGACAGGGTATGCGCCGCAATCGACGAAGCCGCATCAAAGGGCGTGCAACTGATCGTCTTTCCCGAGACGTTCGTGCCGTACTACCCGTACTTTTCGTTCGTGCGTCCGCCTGTCGCGTCGGGCGCCGAGCATATGCGGCTCTACGAGCAGGCCGTCGTCGTGCCGGGCCCTGTCACGCAGGCCGTGAGCGAGCGCGCGCACCGTCATTCGATGGTGGTCGTGCTCGGCGTGAACGAGCGCGATCACGGCAGCCTGTACAACACGCAACTCGTGTTCGACGTCGACGGACGTCTCGTGCTCAAGCGCCGCAAGATCACGCCGACGTTTCATGAACGGATGATCTGGGGCCAAGGCGATGCGGCGGGGCTCAAGGTCGCGCATACGGGCATTGCGCGAGTCGGCGCGCTCGCGTGCTGGGAGCACTACAACCCTCTCGCGCGCTATGCGTTGATGACGCAGCACGAAGAGATCCATTGCGGCCAGTTTCCGGGCTCGCTGGTCGGGCCGATTTTTGCGGAGCAGATCGAGGTCACGATCCGTCATCATGCGCTCGAATCGGGCTGCTTCGTCGTCAATTCGACGGGCTGGCTCAGCGAAGCGCAGATCGAATCCGTGACGACGGATTCGAAACTGCAAAAGGCGCTGCGCGGTGGCTGCATGACGGCGATCGTGTCGCCCGAAGGCCAGCATCTCGCCGAGCCGCTGCGCGAAGGCGAAGGCATGGTCATCGCGGATCTCGACATGTCGCTGATCACGAAGCGCAAACGGATGATGGACTCGGTCGGCCACTACGCGCGGCCCGAGTTGCTGAGTCTTGCCATCAACGATCGTCCGGCGCTGCCCGTTGCGCCGATGTCGATGTCGTTCGAACGCGCGGGTGCGGACGCCGCGCCCGACGAAACCACGAGTGGAGGTCAGGATGAATGCCAGCGTGAACCTGTCGCCGGTTGAGCCGCGCACGCAGCGCCAGTTGGTGGAACTGCGCACGGAACTGCAGTCGGCGGGGCTGCGTCTCGTCGATCCGAACGCGGGCGCCGCGAGCCGGCGCGGCGGCGCGGGTCCGTCGGACCACAAGGCCGTGACCGTCGATGGCGTGACGATCATGGTGCCCGTGCATACCAGCTCCGCGTGGAATTCGCCGTTCGTCGCGGGTTCGCCGGATGAAGCGGGCGCGAGCGCGTTGATGCGCGGCACGATCCCCATTGCCAGCATCAGCTTTCCGAAGGCGCCGCGCTTCACGCAACTGCAAACGCTCGACGGCGTGCCGTACTCGCATATCGCGACATTGCACGGCACCGACGTGCTCGCCACGACGGTGCTGCAAACCTGCATCCGCTACGAGAGCCGCAAGAAGACCTGCAAGTTCTGCGCGATCGGCCAGTCGCTCGCGGCGGGTCGCACGATTGCGCGCAAGACGCCGGAACAGCTTGCGGAAGTGGCGCGCGCGGCCGTGCTGCTCGATGGCGTGAAGCACATGGTGCTGACCACGGGCACGCCGCCGGCGCCGGATCGCGGCGCGCAGATTCTGTGCGAAAGCGCGTTTGCGATCAAGGCGGCCGTCGATCTTCCCATTCAGGCGCAGTGCGAGCCACCTGATAACGATGCGTGGTTCGAACGCATGAAGGCGAGCGGCATCGACACGCTCGGCATGCATCTCGAAGTGGTGACGCCGGACGTGCGTGCGCGCGTGATGCCGGGCAAGGCGAGCGTGCCGATCTCGCGCTATATGGAAGCGTTCAGGGCGGCCGTCGCGGTGTTCGGCAAAGGGCAGGTCAGCACGTACATTCTCGCGGGCCTCGGCGATACGGCGGAAGCCATTCTGTCGATCTCGCGTGAACTGATCGAGATCGGCGTATATCCGTTCGTCGTGCCCTTCGTGCCGATCAGTGGCACGCCGCTCGAAGACCATCCCGCGCCTTCGCCCGAGTTCATGAAGTCGATTCTGGCGCCGCTCGGCGCGATGCTGCGCGACGCGCAGATGCGTTCCGCCGATATCAAGGCGGGCTGCGGAAAATGCGGCGCGTGCTCGTCGCTCGCATCGTACGAGGACTGATCATGTTCTGCGAGACATTCGACGAACTGGATGCGTTGCCGCTCGACTTCACGCCCGCCGAATATCGCGTGAAATGGGCGACGCTGCCGTGGGAAAGCAACGAAGCGTACGCGCTGCGGCGCGCGGTGTTCTGCGTCGAGCAGGGCATCTTCGTCGGCGACGACCGCGACGAGATCGACCGTCACGCGAAGCTGCTGGTCGCGCTCAGCTGCATCGCGGGCATGCCGGAGGAGGTGGTCGGCACGGTGCGGATACACGAAACGCAGCCGCGCACGTGGCTCGGTTCGCGCCTTGCCGTGCATGCGGCGTTCCGTTCGCACGGCAAGCTCGGCTCGACGCTGATCCGTCTCGCCGTCAGCAGTGCGCACGCGCTGGGATGCGATACGTTTCTCGCGCATGTGCAGCGCCAGAACGTGCCGCTGTTCAGGCGGCTGCACTGGCAGACGGTCGCGGAGGAAACGCTGTTTGGCCGGCCTCACGATTTGATGGAGGCGGACCTCGCGCACTATCCGCCGTGCTTCACGCCGGAAAGCGGCTTCGTCACGTCGTCGCGAGGCCGCTCATGAGTCTGCAAGCGCTGGTTGACCGGATGCGCGCAAGCCGCGGCTTTCGACACAAGACGGATATAGCGGGCGTGGTGGCGTCGCTGGCGTCGCGTCTACCGAACGGCACGCGCGATCTCGCACAAGCCGTTGCCGTGGGCGACGACTGCGCGGCGCTTGCCGATGGCGACGGCTATCTGCTGTTCGCGATCGAAGGGCTGGTCAGCGACTTCGTCGAGACGATGCCGTGGTTCGCGGGCTACAGCAGCGTGATGGTCAACATCAGCGACGTGTATGCGATGGGCGGTCGGCCGCTTGCCGTTGTCGATGCGTTGTGGAGCGACGGGCTCGATGCGGCTGGGGAGATCCTGGCGGGTATCGCGGCGGCATCGAATGCGTATGGTGTGCCCGTTGTCGGCGGGCATAGCAACACGCGCAGCGCGGAGCCGCAGCTTGCCGTGTCGATTCTCGGTCGCGCGAACGCGTTACTGTCGAGCTTCAACGCGCGACCGGGTGACCGTCTCGTGATGGCCGTCGATCTGCGCGGCCGTTTCGAAGATCCGTATCCGTTCTGGAATGCGTCGGTGGGCGCGCCCCCCCAGCGCCTGCGCGATGATCTCGAACTGTTGCCGCAACTCGCGGAAAGCGGTTTGTGCGACGCGGCGAAGGACATCAGCATGGCGGGTGTGCTGGGCACGTCTCTGATGCTGCTCGAATGCTCGGGCGTCGGCGCGCGCATCGATCTCGATGCGATCCCTCGCCCGGAGCATGTCGATTTCGAACGCTGGCTCAGCGCGTTTCCGAGTTATGGATTCGTACTTTCCGTGCGAGAAGAGCATGTGGATGAAGTGCTCGCGCGCTTCGCGCAGCGCGGCCTCGCATGCGCGACGATTGGTGCCGTGGATGCGTCGCGCGAAGTGGTGCTCACGCAGCAGGGCGATTCGGCGTTGCTGTGGAGCTTCAAGGACAGTGCCTTCATCGGCGCGCCTGTGGGAGCGCAAGCATGAACGGCACCGCGATGCGCATTGCGCTGTTCACGCATTCCGTCAATCCGCGCGGCGGCGTGGTGCATACGCTCGAACTGGGTCGCGCGTTACATGAAGCGGGGCAGGATGTGACGATCTTCGCGCCATCCGTCGGCGGCGCGCCGATGTTCCGTGCGTCGCCTTGCCGTGTCGTGCTCGCACCTGTCGCGGCGCATGGCAACGATACGGTGTCGATGGTGCGGACGCGGATCGACGCTTTGAAAACCGCGTTGATCGAAGATGGCGCGTCCGGCTTCGACGTGCTTCATGCGCAGGACAGCATCAGTGGCAACGCGCTTGCGGAGTTGCGCGAAGCGGGCGCGATTCGTGGCTTCGTGCGTACGGTTCATCATCTCGATACGTTCGACGATCCGCGACTATGCGAGTGGCAGCGACGCGCGTTCGCGGACGCCGACGCGGTGTTCTGTGTGAGCGACGCATGGACGTGCAAGATGCGCGACGAGTATGGCGTCACGGCTTCTGTAGTCAATAACGGGGTCGACGTCATGCGCTTCCGTTCCTCGGGCGACCCAGACGCTTGCATGAAGCTCGGCGTTATCGGCAAGCCGGTTGTACTGGCCGTGGGCGGCATCGAGGAACGCAAGAACACGCTGCAACTGCTGGAGGCGTTTGCATTGCTCAGGCAAACGCACCCGAATGCACAGTTGGTGATAGCTGGCGGCGCAAGCCTGCTCGATCACGATGCCTATACGCGCCGCTTCATCGCGCGCGCGGCGCAACGGGGTCTGCGCATTGGGCAAGGCGAACCGATCGTGGTCACAGGCCCGCTCGATGACGCAGCCTTCCCCGCACTGATGCGACGTGCCGATGTCGTTTCGATGGTGTCTTTGCGCGAGGGTTTTGGTCTCGTCACGCTCGAAGCTTTGGCGGCGGGCGCGCCCGTCGTCGTGTCGCAGATCGAGCCATTCACCGGTTACCTCGACGAACGCGTCTGCTGCTGGGCCCAACCCGATGACGCCGCCAGCATCGCGGATGCACTGCGCCGGGCGCTGCATGGTCGCGGCGGCATCGACTTCGAACATGCAGTACCCGAGCTTCTTGCACGCTTCAGTTGGCACGAAAGTGCGCGCCGTCATATCGCGCTGTATGCGAATTACGCGCAGCACATCATGCAACCGCTCGGCGCCTGAATCTCTCAATCAAAGGAAACGTGATGCCAGTCATGCACTTCAAGGTCCAGTGGCCGGACGGCAGCGAGGCCAACTGTTATTCGCCTTCGACCGTAGTCGGCGAATTCTTCATCGCCGGGCAGCGTTACGCGCTTGGCGATTTCGTCGAGCGAGCGCGCGAGGCGCTGCATATCGGCTCCGAACGCGTGCGCGAGAAGTACGGCTTCGCTTGCTCCGCTGCGATGGATCAGCTTGCGCAGATCGAAGCGCAGGCGCAGCGCTTCGCCACCGATCCGCAAGCGGAAGTCCAGGTCGTCGAACTTTTGTGAACCGAACGCAGGAAAGAATCATGTCGAACGCAAACATCATCGCTCCCGATACAACGAACGCGGCGGCGCACCATACGGTGATCGTCGTAGGCGGCGGACAGGCGGGACTGTCGATCAGCTACTACTTGAAAGAGGCGGGCATCGATCATCTCGTGCTCGAAAAGCACACGGTCACGCACACATGGCGCTCGCAGCGCTGGGATGCGTTCTGCCTCGTCACGCCGAACTGGCAATGCGCGCTGCCGGGGTACCCGTATCGCGGCGACGATCCGCATGGCTTCATGAAGAAGGACGAGATCATCGCGTATCTGGACGGTTTCATCGCGATGGTCGATGCGCCCGTGCTCGAACATACGGAAGTCCGCAAGATCAAGCGCCTCGCTTCGGGCGGCTATTTTGTGTCGACTTCGAATGGCGACTTTACCGCCGATCAGGTCGTGGTGGCCTCAGGCGGCTATCACACGCCCATCGTGCCGCGCATGGCCGAACGTTTGCCTAACGATATCGTGCAGTTGCAGTCGTCGCATTACCGCAATCCGCAGACGCTGCCTGAGGGCGCGGTGCTCGTCGTCGGTTCGGGGCAATCGGGCGCGCAGATTGCGGAAGACCTGCATCTTGCGGGCCGCAAGGTGTATCTGGCCGTGGGTGAAGCGCCGCGTTGCGCGCGCTTCTATCGCGGCCGCGATGTGGTCGACTGGCTTGCGGACATGCGCTACTACGACATGCCCGTCGATCAGCATCCGCTGCGCGAAGGCGTGCGCGACAACACGAACCACTATGTCACGGGCCGCGATGGCGGACGCGATATCGATCTGCGGCGCTTCGCGCTCGAAGGCATGGAACTGTATGGCAGGCTCGACGATCTGCGCGATGGTTGCCTGCAATTCGCGCCGAATCTGATCGACGCCCTCGATAGCGCGGACGACACGTATAACCGGATCAACATGAGCATCGACGGCTTCATCGACAAGCATGGTATCGAAGCGCCAGTCGGTGCGCCTTATGAACCCGTATGGCAACCCGAGGGCGAACGCACGTCGCTCGATCTTGGAGAAAGCGGTATCACGTCAATCGTCTGGTGCATCGGTTTCAGGCCGGATTTCAGCTGGATCGATGCGCCTGTTTTCAACGGACGCGGCTATCCCGCGCACGTTCGCGGTATCACGCCGCAAGCGGGGTTGTATTTCATCGGGCTGCCGTGGCTGCATACATGGGGATCGGGCCGCTTCTCCGGTATCGCGCGCGACGCCGGGCACGTGGTCGACACGATCCGTTCCGCGATCGACGCAACGTCGACGAGTCTTGCGGCGTGAGCATGATCCAACGCTATCGCGCGGGCATGCCGCAACTGAGCTATACGGGGCTGTCGGAAAACTGGTTGCTCAAGGAGTGCGGGCATCGCCATTGGGAGGCGCTCGCAACGCACGCGGGCCGCGAGCAAACGGACTTTCACGACGACAACGGCGGCCGTTCGTACGCGGCGTTTACAGCGATACGCTTGCACACAAGCGGCCTCGACTCGATCAGCGAAAACGACACGTTCGACATTCGCAGCACACTTTGCAGAACGGGTCCTGTGCGCCATTTCAGCACGCATCGCATCATGCAAGGCGACACGGAGATCGCGGAACTGTCGATGTCATCGGCATTCGTCTCGCGCGGCGAGCAGCGCAGCAACCGTTGCGTTGCGCGCGCGGCGCTTGCGGCACTGCCAGGTGAAGTCGAGCCGATGCCCGAACGTGCATTGCAGATGATGCAGATGAGCAAGCGCCTGCGTGCTGCGGACTGCAGCGCAATGCCGGACCTCGCGCCTGCGACGGACGAGCCGATCGAATTCCTGCCGTGCCCGAATAGCGATTTCAACGGCGCGGACTTTCTCTATTTCGCGAGCTTTCAGGCTTTTGTAGATCGCGCCGAATGGCAATGGCGACGCTTCGACGAGCCGCCTGTCGTCGCGAGCCGGTCGCTGTTCTACTACGGCAATGTCGATGTGGGCGATACGTTGAGCGTGCGCGTGGTCGGCAGCGCCGAAGACGAACAGGGCATCCGGCACTGGACGGAAGTGCGCCGCAAGAGCGACGGCATGAAGATCGCCGATGTCACGACGGAAAAGCACTGGAGGCGCCGATGAGCACAACCCGTGCACGCCGCCGCGCCGTGCCGCTCAAGCGCGTCTATACGCGTGCCGATATCGAAGGCATCGCGCATCTCGACAGCATGCCGGGCGAAGCGCCGTTCGTGCGTGGGCCGTTCGCTTCGATGTACACCGAAAAGCCGTGGACGATACGCCAATACGCAGGCTACGCGCAGGCCGCGGATACGAACCTTGCGTTCCGCACAGCATTGGCCGAAGGCGCGCAAGGTTTGTCCGTCGCATTCGATCTGCCGACCCAGCGCGGTTACGACTCGGACGATCCCGCCGTCAGCGCCGATGTCGGCATGACGGGTGTCGCGATCGATACAGTCGAAGACATGGCACGCCTCTTCGAAGACATTCCGCTCGCGCGCGTGTCGGTATCGATGACGATGAACGGGGCCGTGTTGCCCGTGCTCGGCGCGTTCATCGTCGCAGCGGACGAAAGCGGTGTGCACGCATCGCAACTGCGAGGCACGATCCAGAACGACATACTGAAAGAGTTCATGGTGCGCAACACGGGGATCTTCGCGCCCGAACCATCGCTGCGCATCGCCGCCGATGTGGCGGCGTATCTCGCGCAACAGGTGCCGCGCTTCAATGCGCTGTCGGTATCGGGCTATCACTTCCAGGAGGCGGGCGCGGACGCTGTGCTCGAACTCGCGCTGACGATGGCCAATGCGCGCACGTACGTCGACACGCTCGTCGCACGCGGCATGCACGCAAACGATGCGTGCGAGCGCATGAGTTTCTTCTTCGGCGTCGGCACGGATTTCTATGTCGAGGTCGCGAAGCTGAGAGCGGCGCGGCTGTTGTGGTCGGAGATTGCGGCGCAAAGCGGCGCAACGTCGGACAAGGGTCGCGCGCTGCGCATGCATTGCCAGACTTCGGGGTGGTCGCTGACTGCGCAGAAGCCGATGAACAACGTCGTGCGGACGACAGTCGAGGCGCTCGCGGCGGTGTTCGGCGGCACGCAGTCGTTGCACACTAACGCGTACGACGAGGCACTGGCGCTGCCTTGCGCGGAGTCTTCGCGGCTCGCGCGCGATACGCAACTGGTACTGCAGCACGAGACGGGCGTTTGCGATGTGGTCGATCCGTGGGCAGGGTCGTACATGATGGAAGCGCTGACGGCGGATATTGCGAGCCGTGCGCGAACCATGCTCGATGAGATCGACGCGAGCGGTGGCGTCGTCGAGGCGATACGTTCGGGCTGGGTACGCACGCGCATTCACGAATCGGCGCTGCGCGTGCAGGCTGACATCGAAAGCGGGCAACGTGTGATTGTGGGCGTGAACCGCTTCGCGACGGATGACGACGAGGAGCCACCTGTTACGCAAGCGCTGGATGCTGCACAGACTCGCACGCTACAGGCCCGCCGCATCGCGCAGGTGAAGCGCTCTCGCGATGCAACGCATGTGCGCGACACGCTCGCCGCGTTGCAACGGGCGGCACGCGATGGCGAAGGCAACCTGCTGGAACTGACCATCGAATGTATGCGTGCGCGCGCGACGGTCGGCGAATGCACGCAGGCACTGGAGACCGGGTGGCCGCGGCATGTCGTGGATTTGCCGATATCGGCGCGGATGTATGGCGAGATGCAGTCGTCCGACGCCGAATGGATGACGGCCCGGGCAGCCGTGGAACGTGTAACGAAGCAGCTGGGGCGTGCGCCGCGCATCTTGCTGGCAAAGCTCGGACAGGATGGCCACGACCGTGGCGCGCGTGTCGTTGCTGCCGCATTGACGGACGCAGGCTTCGAAGTGACAACGGGCGCGATGTTCGCGTCGGCAGAGGAAGTCAGCGAACTGGCGCTGAAGCATGACGTCGATATGATCGGCGTGTCGTCGCTTGCAGGCGCGCATGTCGAACTGGTGTCGGGTCTGCTCGACGCATTGCGCAAGCGGCGCGCACGTATTCCTGTCGTGATCGGCGGAAACATCGACGCTGCGAGTTGGCATGCGCTGCAGGAGCGGGGCGTCGCCAGATGCTTTCCGACAGGCGCGAGCATCCAGACAGTCGTCACGGAACTGGCGGCGCACGTCTGCGAGATCGATTTCGCAGCGGCGTCATAGCGAAACGACACGCCATGGCGCTCGCACGTGGGATGTTCTAGCCCGGTAAGCCGAAGACGCGAGAGTACATCGGCTTCGGGCGATGCGAGCTATTCATCGATTACCGCCCGCGAGCTTGATCCTCGATCAATATCCGTAGCCGCCCTGACAAGGCACATAGGCGCGTTGATAGCTGTCGTAGCAAGTGGCCGACTGCGGTTGCGAATAAGCCGGTTGTGCGTACACGGGTTGCTGATAGACAGGTTGCTGATAGACAGGTTGCTGATACACAGGTTGCTGATACACAGGTTGCGCGTACGCGGGTTGCGCATTTGCAACCGACGTCACGAGCGCACCGAGCACTGCGCCTCCGATCAGCGCCCCCACGATGGCGCCGCCATCGACGCCGCCGCCACCGCCCCAGCCGCCGCGCCCGTGCGCCGATGCCTGCTGGGCCGCCGACAAGCTACCGATCATCAACAAGACAAGCGCTGCGCGTTTCATGATTTGATTCTCCGCTTTCCGTTTAACGGGTTCATGGAGATCATCTTAATCAGCACTCGATGAAATAACTTATGCAGTTGGTAACCGCACATTTCAGCACTTACAAATTCGCATGTGGCTGCGAACGACTGCAGCGGTTCGCTCAGACGTTGAACTGTCGTCCGACATAGTCGATGTGCATGTACATGGCCTGTTGCGCCGCGTCCGGATTACCTTCACGAATCGCGTAGTAGATCGATTCGTGCTGGCGCAAGCGGCTACGTGCCTGCTCGGCTGCATTCGCGTTGTTGACGGTGGCGTCGTACGTGTTGCTCGCAATGTGTTCGCGCAGCATGCCAATCACGCTCGCATAGAACTGATCGAGCAGCCGGTTTTGCGACGCTGCAACCAGCGCCGTATGGAATTCACCATCGGTTGCGGCTTCTTCATCGACGTCCTTGCCTGCAACCGCGTCGCGCATGCGTTCGAGCACAGCCTCGAAACGTTCGAGTTCCCGGTGGGACGCACGTTGCGCGGCGAAACGCGCGGCGGCGCACTCGAACACCAGTCGGAATTCAAGCGTTTCCGAACGCAGCGGCGGGGTATCGGCGATGAGCTGAAGCCACGGCGCCGCCAGTGCCGCTGGTTTGCTACGCAGCAGATAGACGCCGCTACCGCGTCGCGTTTCCAGAAGACCTCGGGTTGCGAGGCGTCCAATCGCTTCACGTACCGTCGCGCGCGACACACCCAACGACTCCGCGAGCGTGCGTTCCGACGGCAAGCGTTCGTCAGGCTGCCAGCGACCTGCCTGAATGCCTGACTCGATGTGGCGGATTGTCTGCGCCAATGCGCCCGTTGCTTTCAAACGACTTTCCACATTTCATCCTTCATCAGCCACACGGGGAGGGCCTGTTTTCAACCCCATTAAAAGTGGCCTGACCAGTTTGCGTGTCTTACCGGGCCGACCGCAATATGAGTCCGCGCCGGCAAACGCTCCGCACTTCAGCAGAGAGCGTCGCCTGCCCTAACCCACAATCCGAAACAGGAGGACCATGATGAGCCAGGCCACACTCGCGATCAAACTGCACGACATCGACGATGTACTCATTGCGCGCGGCGCGCTCACCGCCGGCACTATTCTCGCTGATTTCGACAATCTCGTTGCATCGGCTGACATTCCTGCGGCACACAAGATCGCCTGCCGCGACGTTGCACAAGGTGCGCCCGTGCGGCGCTACGGCCAGATCATCGGCTTCGCGACGCAGCCGATTCGCGCAGGCGATCACGTGCACGTTCACAACGTGTCGATGGGCGACTTCGCGCGCGACTACGCGTTCGGCGAAGACATGAAGCAGGTCGATGCCGCTACAGTGCCGCTCACGTTCAACGGCTTCCGGCGAGCAGACGGCCGCGTCGCAACCCGCAACTACATCGGTGTAGTCAGCACCGTGAACTGCTCGGCCACCGTCACCAAGCTGGTCGCGCAGCACTTCGCGCAACCGGGCGCGCTCGACGCGTTTCCGAACGTCGACGGCATCGTGCCGATCACGCACAGCTTCGGCTGCTGTATCGACCATCATGGCGAGGGCATCCAGCAACTGCGTCGCACGGTTGGCGGGTATGTGAAGCATCCGAACTTCGCTGGCATCGTGATCATCGGGCTTGGCTGCGAAGCGAACCAGATGGGTGCAATGTTCATCGCCGAGGGCGTCGAGCCGGGGCCGCTACTGGTGCCGCTCGTGATGCAGGAAGAAGGCGGCACGCAAAAGACCGTCGATGCCGCCATCGCCGCAGTCAAAAACATGTTGCCCGTCGCCAACCAGGCCGCGCGTGAGCCGGTTCCCGTTTCGCACATCAATATCGCGCTGCAGTGTGGCGGCTCCGACGGCTATTCGGGCATCACGGCGAATCCGGCATTGGGTGCGGCTGTCGATCTGCTGGTGCGGCACGGCGGTACGGCAATCCTGTCGGAAACGCCGGAAATCTACGGCGCAGAACATCTGCTGACACGTCGTGCGGTGAGCAAAGAAGTGGGCGAGAAGATCGTCGAGCGGATTCACTGGTGGGAAGACTACGCGAAGCGCGAAAAGGGCAGCATCGACAACAACCCGACGCCCGGCAACAAGGCGGGCGGCCTCACGACGATTCTTGAGAAATCGCTTGGTGCGGTTGCCAAGAGCGGCTCCTCGCCGCTGATGGGCGTGTACCGCTACGCCGAGCCGATCGATACACACGGACTCGTCTTCATGGACGCGCCGGGCTATGACCCGATGGGCGCTACCGGACAGATCGCGAGCGGCGCGAATCTCGTCGTGTTCACGACGGGGCGCGGCTCCTGTTTCGGCGCCAAACCTGCGCCGTCAATCAAGCTCGCTACGAACTCGACCATGTACAAGCGGATGGCCGATGACATGGACATCAACTGCGGCGACATCATGGACGGCACCGTAAGCGTGGAGCAGAAGGGCGAAGAAATTTTCCGGATGATCCTCGACGTTGCGTCGGGCCACAAGAGCAAGAGCGAAGCGCTTGGCGTTGGCAACGAGGAATTCGTGCCCTGGATGATTGGCGCGCAGATGTAAAAGCCGCGCGCGTCCGGGCGCGCGATGCGCATCCGTGCGGTGTAGCTGGAGCCTCCGGTTTCTGGCGCGCCGCACGCCGTAAGATAAATGCTGGTCGGGCCATGTCGAACCCCCGCCAGGATCAAGGAGACTCGACATGAAAATCAAACAGGCCATCGAACGCTTTCCGGGCGGCATGATGGTCATTCCTTTGCTCTGGGGTAGCTTGCTCAACACCTTCGCACCAAAGGTGTTGGGTATCGGCAGTTTTTCGACCCAGCTCGCGCATGGCGCGCTGCCGATCCTCGCTGTGTTCTTCGTCTGCATGGGCGCCGAGATTCAACTGCGCACAGCGCCCCGTGCGCTGAAGAACGGGGCCGCCATCACCCTCGCCAAGCTCGCGAGCGGCGTGCTCATTGGTTTGCTCGTCAGCAAAGTATTCGGGGCGAACGGGTTTCTCGGTCTCTCCGGCATGGCGATCATCGCCGCCGTGACGAACGCGAACATGGGACTGTACGCAGCGTTGACCCGGCAGTTCGGCGACGAGGTCGATCGGGGCGCGCTTGCCGTCCTGTCGATCCTGGAAGGACCGTTCGTGACCATGCTCGCGCTGGGATTGTCCGGGTTGGCGAAGATCCCGGTTCTCGATCTCGTTGCAACCGTGCTGCCGATCGTCATCGGCATGGTGCTGGGAAATATCGACCCCGACATGCGCAAGTTCCTCAAGTCAGGCGGCGATTTGCTGATCCCGTTCTTTGCGTTCGGTCTCGGCGCGCAAATCAATCTGCACGCCATTCTCGGCGCGGGCTTGTCAGGGATCGTCCTCGGTCTGATTACGCTTGCGGTAGGCGCGGTGTTCAACGTACTCGCATCACGTCTGTCCGGTGGTTCGGGTGTGGGCGGCGTAGCGTCGGCGACGACGGCGGGCAACGCGGTTGCGACGCCGACTGCGATTGCAGCCGTCGATCCTCATCTCGGCGCACTGGTCGCAGTGGCAACGCCTCAGATCGCCGCTTCCACGATCGTTACCTCGCTGCTCGCGCCACTGCTGACGGCCGCGTATGCACGCTGGCGCATGCGCCGGCCGGCAAAGGTTGCGGATGACGTAGCAGTCGTCGCGCACGCCGACGCGTGAAGACGGCCGGCGTGTGCCACGCAGGGTTTCCCATGCGCTGATGCTTTGCGGCTTCAGTCTCTGTTGCCGCATCAAGGCTCAATGAAAAAACCCCGACGCCTGTGGGCGCCGGGGTCTAGTGCTTGCCACGCTCGATACATCGTTGCTGCAGGCTCTGCGGGTTGAAGGCCGAGGCCCTGGGCACTCGCGCAGTGATCCCAACGCGCTTCGTTAAAAGGAGGAGGAAATGCTCGAAGCGCGTTGAGCGAATTATTCGTGTGTAGCCGTGTTTCGTACAGCAGCAGTTGGCGAAGATTTCAGCGCAGCAGATGCAATGAGTGGACGCGCGGTGCTAAACCAGCAAGCGGTCATCGGCGGAAGGCTTGCGTTCGACGAGCGCTGCGAGCTTGCGCAAGGCCGACGTCAACTCCGTGCGCCGCGTGCAACCGCCTAGCGAAATACGGATCGCGTTCGGCACGTCGCCGGTCTGGCAAAACGCGGAAGACGGCGCGACGACGAGGCCTTCCGTGCTCGCCGCTGCCGCAAGGCTTTGCGCGGCCCAGTGCGCGGGCAGAGGCTGCCACACATGAATCGCGCCGCTGGACGCGGGCATGCTCACGGTCGACAGTATCTGGTTTGCCGCAAGCAGGCGTTCTCCCGATTCCTTCAGTATCCCCGCCAGTACGTCCGATGCCGTGCCGTCCAGTATCCATTGCGTGACCAATGCGTTGGTGAGCGGCGGCGACATCAGCGACAGCGAGCGCAGCGCCTTCAGAAACGCTTCCTGCGCTGCGGCGGCAGGCAACACAAGAAACGCGGCGCGCAAGCCCGGCGAGATGCATTTGGATAACGTCGACAGGTAATACACCTGCTGCGGCGCGAGACTCGCGAGCGGCGCGGGCGGATCGTCGGCAAAGAGCCAATACGGATCGTCTTCAACGACAGGCACATTGCGACGCGCCGCGACGGCCAGGATCTCCTTGCGACGACGCTCGGGCATCGTCTGCGCGGTTGGGTTGCGGATGGTCGGGTTCAGATAGATCAGCCCACCCTCGGTGCGCGAGCAAGCGGCTTCGAGCGCGTCGGGCCGCATGCCGTGCTCGTCGGATGCGATCGTATCGAGCGTGCGGCCTAGCTGCCGCGCGATCAGCGGCAGGCCCGGATAGATCAACTGTTCGGTGAAAATGGGCGCGTTCTGCTTCGTGAGCGCCAGTATCAGCGCGGCGAGTGCCGAATGCGCGCCCGGCGTCACGACGACGCGCGACGGGTCCACGCGCCCGAGTATCGGCTTGAGCCACGCGGCGCCCGCCTGCCGGTCGGTATCGCTGCCGCCGCCCAGTTGATACGTCATCAACAGATCGATGTCGCTGCGCACCAGCACCTGCGACAGTCCGCGCCTGAGCAACACGGCGAGATCGAGGTCGGCAGGAGGCGGTGGAATGTTCATGCTCAGATCGACTTGCTGCATGAACGTCGCTATCGGCGGCGCGATGAACGTGCCCAGCGGGCCGCGCGATTCGATCAGGTTGCGCCGGTGCGCCTCGGCAAAACCGCGCGTCACGGTGGTCAGATCGACGCCGATCATCTCCGCAAGTTTGCGTTGCGGCGGCAGCCGGTCGCCGGGATTCAGCTTGCCGTTTGCAACGGCGCGCTCGATCAGATCGACGATCTGCAGATAGCGCGCCTTGCCGTTGTCGGCGAAGTCAGTGATCCAGTCCGGCCGCCGCGCAGGGCGCTTTCTTGAAGGTGAAGTCATGTGTGGCAACTTGTCGCGCATGTATGGTGTATGTCTTACTCTAGCATGCGCCGCCATAGCCTATGTATGTATCCGCCGCAAGGTCATAGCCATAGCGGAAGCTCGCGCGTGTACGACGGTTGGGGGATAGATGCATGGGGCTATGTAACCCGGCAACCAACCTGAAAGCATGCGCAACCCACCTACACACGGGGGTTCCCCCCAATCAGCGGGACGATGGTTCCGCTCCCCTCCATTTCGAAGGCAACTCGTACGCGCAGGCCGCGTCGCCGCCACTGGCGCGCTGAGCCTGCTCGGCGGCTGCAGCATGGTGCTCTTCAATCCGAAAGGCGACATCGGCGAGCAGGAGAAAAACCTGATCCTGATCGCGCTCGGGTTGATGCTGCTGGTCGTGATTCCCGTGATCGCGCTCACGCTGTATTTCGCGTGGCGCTACCGTGCGTCGAACACGAAGGCGAAGTACGCGCCGACGTGGGCGCATTCGACCACCATCGAAGTCATCGTGTGGACCATTCCGTGCATCATCGTCGCGACGCTTGCGGTGCTGATCTGGAAGACAACACATAGCCTCGATCCATACAAGCCGATCGAATCGAACGTGAAGCCCGTTCGCGTCGAAGTGGTCGCGCTGAACTGGAAGTGGCTGTTCATCTACCCGGACTACGGTGTGGCCTCCGTCAACCAGCTTGCGCTGCCCGTCGATACGCCCGTCGATTTCCGTCTGACGGCGGAATCGCTGATGAATTCGTTCTTCATTCCGCAACTTGGCAGCCAGGTCTACGCGATGTCCGGCATGCAGACGCAGCTGCATCTGATCGCGAACAGCGCGGGCACGTATGCGGGCCGTTCGTCGGCGTTCAGCGGGCCGGGTTTCTCGGACATGAACTTCGACACAGTCGTGACGAGCCGCGGGGAATTCGATGCATGGGTCGCGCGAGCAAAAACGTCGCCGCAGGCGCTCGACGTGACGGCCTACGACAGCTTGCAGCAACCGAGCAAAAAGAACCCCGTGACGCTGTACAGCAACGTGGCGCCGGGACTGTTCGACGGCATCGTCTATCAGTACATGCGTGACGCGGCAGGCCGCCCAATCTGCACGACGGCCAACGCTGACATGTATATCAAGCCGGCTCGCTTGCCTTCACACGCAGCTTTGGTATCGGAGTAGTGGATATGTTTGGAAAACTTACGCTCGATGCGATTCCGTATCACGAGCCCATCATCATGGGCACGCTCGGCGTCGTGATACTGGGCGGCCTCGCGTTGCTCGGAGCGATCACGTATGTGGGCAAGTGGTCGTATCTGTGGAAAGAGTGGATCACGTCCGTCGATCACAAGCGGATCGGCGTGATGTACATCATTCTCGCGCTCATCATGCTGCTGCGCGGTTTCGCCGACGCGATCATGATGCGCGCGCAGCAGGCCGTCGCATTCGGTGACTCAGCCGGCTACCTGCCGCCGCATCACTACGACCAGATCTTCACCGCGCACGGCGTGATCATGATCTTCTTCGTGGCGACGCCGCTGATTCTCGGCCTGATGAACGTGGTCGTGCCGTTGCAGATCGGCGCGCGTGATGTCGCGTATCCGTTCGTCAATTCGCTGGGCTTCTGGCTGTCGGCTGTCGGCGCGGTGCTGGTGATGATCTCGATGTTCGTCGGCGACTTTGCGGCGACGGGCTGGGTTGCGTATCCGCCGCTCTCCGAGCTTGGCTACAGTCCAACCACGGGCGTCGACTATTACATATGGTCGCTACAGGTGTCCGGTTTAGGCACGACGCTGAGCGGCATCAACTTCATCGTGACGATTCTGCGCATGCGCGCGCCGGGTCTGAACCTGATGAAGATGCCCGTGTTCTGCTGGACGGCGCTGATCACGAACATCCTGATCGTCGCGGTGTTCCCCGTGCTGACGGGCACGCTCGCGCTGCTGACGATGGACCGCTATCTCGACATGCATTTCTTCACGAACGAGCTGGGCGGCAACGCGATGATGTACATCAACCTGATCTGGGTGTGGGGCCACCCCGAGGTGTACATCCTGATTCTGCCCGCGTTCGGCGCATTCTCGGAGATCATCTCCACGTTCTCCGGCAAGCCGCTGTTCGGCTACAAGTCGATGGTGTATGCGACGTCGTCGATTGGCGTGCTGTCGTTCTTCGTGTGGTTGCATCACTTCTTCACGATGGGCTCGGGCGCCAACGTCAATGCGTTCTTCGGCATCATGACGTCGATCATTTCGGTGCCGACGGGCGTGAAGCTGTTCAACTGGCTCTTCACGATGTATCGCGGCCGCATCCGCTACCACACGTCCACGCTCTGGACGATCGGCTTCATGGTGACGTTTGCCGTCGGCGGCATGACGGGTGTGCTGCTTGCCGTGCCGGGCGCGGACTTCGTGCTGCACAACAGCCTGTTCCTCGTCGCGCACTTTCACAACGTGATTATCGGCGGCGTGGTGTTCGGCTGTCTCGCGGGCATCAGCTACTGGTTCCCGAAAGTGTTCGGCTTCACGCTCGACGAGTTCTGGGGCAAGGTCGCGTTCTGGTGCTGGCTGGTGGGTTACTGGCTCGCGTTCACGCCGCTGTATATCCTCGGTTTCCAGGGCATGACGCGCCGCATGAATCACTACTCGGTGGCCGAGTGGCATCCGTGGCTGATCGTTGCACTCGTAGGTGCCGTGATCATCGGCATGGGCATTCTCGCGTTGCTGATCCAGTTCGCTGTGAGCATCCGCAAGCGCGAGCAGTATCGCGATCTGACGGGCGATCCGTGGGATGCGCGTAGCCTCGAATGGTCGACGGCTTCGCCTGCGCCGTTCTATAACTTCGCGCATGTTCCCGTCATCACGTCGCTCGAGCAGCATTGGGACAACAAGCAGTCGGGCAGCGCTTACGCCAGGCCCACGAAAAAGTACGAGGACATTCATATGCCGCGCAACACGGCGGCGGGCTTCATCATCTCTGCGTTCAGCCTGCTGTTCGGCTTCGCGATGGTGTGGCACATGTGGGTGTTCGCGATCGTCGCGCTGATCGGCATGATCGGCACGTTTATCGCGCGCTCTTACGATCAGGATGTCGACTACTACGTTCCTGCTGCCGAAGTGGAGCGGATCGAGAACGCGCGCTACAGAAAGATCGAAGACGAGCGTGACGAAGAATTTGCGGAGATGGCCTGACCATGACAAGCGTATCGACCTATCGGGCCGGCGAGCATCACGACGCGCACGGCCACGACCATGACCATGACAGCGGAACCCGCACCACGCTCGGGTTCTGGATTTACCTGATGAGCGACTGCCTGATCTTCGCGACGCTGTTCGCGACTTTCGGCGTGCTCGTCAATGCGACGGCGGGCGGGCCGACGGGCAAGCAACTGTTCGAGTTGCCGTATGTGCTGGGCGAAACGTTGCTGCTGCTCGCCAGCAGCTTCACGTTCGGCATGGGCGTGCTGAGCATGAATGCGAACCAGCGCGGCAAGGTGGTCGGCTGGCTGGCCGCGACCTTCGTGCTGGGTGCGGCCTTCATCGGCATGGAAATCTATGAGTTCGCTCATCTGATCAGCGACGGCGCCGGCCCGTCGACGAGCGCGTTCCTGTCGGGCTATTTCACGCTCGTTGGCACGCACGGCTTGCACGTGACGACGGGTCTGCTATGGATCGTCGTGATGATGCATCAGATCAGCCGCTTCGGCCTGACGCCCGTGACGCGGCGGCGCATTGCGTGCCTGAGCCTCTTCTGGCACTTCCTCGATCTCGTGTGGATCTGTGTGTTCAGTCTTGTCTATCTGCGTGAATTTCTATGAGCAAAACATCTGGATCGAATGTGACGCATGATCACGTTCATGATGCGTCGCATGGCAGCGTGAAGAGCTACGTGGTCGGCATGCTGCTGTCGCTGGTGCTGACGTTCGCGTCGTTCGGCGTGGTGATGACGCACATCGTGCCGCGCTCGATGGGGCTGACAGCCGTGGTCGTGCTGTGCGTCGTGCAGCTCGTGGTGCAGCTGCGGTACTTCCTGCATCTGGGTTCATCCGCGGATCAGCGCTCGAACACTGGGATTTTCGTGTGTACGGGGTTGCTGATCGCGATCATCGTCGCGGGTTCGCTGTGGGTTATTCACAACGCGAACGTCAATATGATGCCGACGCAGATTTCGATCGAGCGCGCGCTGGCACGCGATTGACAAGTGCTTTGCGCCCGGTGTTACCGGGCGCTTTCTCTGCCGTTCGCTTCACGCCTTCCCGGGTGAAGCGAACAGGCATCAGGCGATCCGGCTCATCGCTGCAGCCATTCCGACGCGCAAGCGCCAAGCGGCAACAGCGGATATTGGTAGTGGCCGGGCGTGCGCGACATGTATACCTGCTCCGCGACGCCCTTATAAAACCCCATGGGTGTCTCTGCCAGCAGCGGATCGGGATCGACGTAGGCGTGTTCGTCATTCGATCCAGCCATCGTACGTGCGTATTTCTGATCGAAGATGCCCATCGACATGAGCCACGCGACGGCGCGCGAAAGCGACACCGATACCGTGTAGCTGCCGCCTTCCGTGGCGCGGCGCTTCAACGCCTGGAGCACGCCAGCCGTGCCGAGCCACGCAACCACGTAGTCGCTGATGATGGAAATCTGCGGTGTGGTGTGTGGCGTGAGCGTCGGCGTGTCCGTGCCGCCGAGGCTTTCCAGCCAGTACGGCCCGGCATAGGCACCCGTCGATACATCGAAACCCGTGCGCTCCGACCATGCGCCCCCGCGGCCGGCGAAGTACACGGTCGCGCTGATCAGTCCGGGATGCTTTCTGCACAACTCGTCCGGGGCAAGCCCGTAGCGGTCGAGAAATCCCGAACGGCGATTCGAGAAGAAGATATCGGCGCCTTCCAGCAACTGGTCGAAGCGCCCGCGCGCCGTTGCATCGTCGAGATCGAGCCGCGATGAGCGCAAGCCGACGTTCGACGTGTAGTGGAACAGGCTGTGTTCATAGTCCGACTTGCGCCAGATGTTCAGCACATCCGCGCCGTGCAGCGCCAGCGCGCGGCCGAGGCCCGCACCCGCGATCACATGGCCGAGGCCGAGCGCGCGAATGCCGCCGAGCACATCGCCGCCTTGCTGGAACGGAATGGGATCGCTATCGGCGATTTTTTCGATGGAGATCAGCGGCTGGCTCTTGAGTACGCTCTGGAATACGTCGAGTTCAAGGAACTCCTGCGGTGAACGCACCATGTAGAGCGGAATGCCGGCCTTGCCGCCGGCTTCTTCCAGTTCGGCTGCATTCCACCGCGCGACCGCCTTTGCAACCGACTCGTGTCCCGGCGGGCACTGCAACAGTTGCAGCGCGGTATTGCGCATTTTCGGGTAATTGCAGATGAAAAACACCCAACGCCCATCCTTGCATTGATGGAAGTTGGCCGTGACGCCCGTGTTCTCGTCGGAGCCCATATTGCCGGGCAGGCCGTTCACGAGTTCGAGCGTGCCCTCGTGAAACGTGGCGAAGCGGCGCAGCGCCTTGCGTACGTCGACGTGAATGTTCTGGGTTTGCCCGGTTTTCATGCGCCAGATCGACGCGATCTGCGCGGCCTTGACGGCGAGCCCGATGGCGGAGAAAGTGCCGAAGCGCAGCACGCTCGGCACGATGGGGTCCTTGCCGTAAAAGCTGAGTTCACCGCCGAACTCGCTCAAGGACGCGCCGATCGAGTTCAGGACCGTTTCGGTTTCACCGTGGATGTCGAACGCGTCGCTGACGGTACGGCTCGCAAGATGCTGGCGAATTTTTGCTTCAAGCTGATATTTATCGACTTGCATACAGATTGAATTGGGGTTGAAGATTGCGTCAGCGGGTTGCCTGATAAAGCGCAATGCCCGTGATCCGCCCATGCGTGAGGAGCGTCTGCTTCTCGCCTGTGCGCAGGTTCACCTCGACGATGTTGCCGTCCAGGTCGGCCACGAAAGCACGGTTGCGCGGCACGTCGAGTGCGAGGCCGATAGCTTCGGCGAAGCCGGTACAGATCACCTTGTAGTCTGTGAGGCCGGCCGTTGTGAGCTTTGCGCTGTTCAGCGAATTGCCGTCGGGTGCGGCGCCGCGATCGGTCCAGTAGAGCGTGTCGGTGGCGGCATCGATTTCGAGGTCGATCGGCTCGGGCAGGCCATCTAGCAGCAGTTCGACGTCGGTGCGCGTGGCGGCCGTCTCGCCCGTGGCCATCTGCAGGGGCGCACGGAAGATGCGTCCCTCGCCGCCCTTCGCAGGGCCTTTCTGCGTCCACAGGAGGGCACCGCGCTTGTGATCGACGGCGATGCCGACGCACTGGTTCAGCACCTCGTCCTTGCCGCCGGCTTGTACCGAGCGGTCGACGAGTTGGGTCAGCGCGCCGCCGTCCGTGCCGCTGCGCCAGATTGCGGCGCCTTCGCGGTCGCACCAGTACAACAGCGCGGCTGCGCGGTCCAGATACAGTTGTTTGGGCGTTCGGATTGCACCGTTGCCGACCAGCAGGCGCCGCCCACTGCCATCCAGCCGTGCGACTTCGACCGTGCCGTCGTTCTTGTGAAAATCGGCGCCCATGTTGGTCCAGTACACGAGGCCTTGCGCCGTGTCGATCTGGATACCGTCGGGCGTGCCGCCCAGATCGGAGAGCAACACGCGGGCGTGATTGCCTTCGCAGTCGAGCGCAACGATCGAAGGCGGGCTGATACACAACGCAAGCAGCGTTTGCATGGTGGATGACTCTGCGTTCATGAGTTCCATGACCTGACGTTATTGAGCCGTTTTGCGACCACTGTTGATGATGGCGATTTCTCTTTCGTCGCGTGCTTCGGCCAGTTGCGCGATCGACCGGTCGCCATAGCCGCTTTCGATTTGCTCGACGAGCAGCTTCTTCGTGGCCTCGTCGAAATGCACGGTCGATTCAAGCTGTTCGCGCCAGCGCGTTTCCATGCCGGGCGCGAGATGGTCGACGAAATGCGGGAAGCCGCCATCGCCGCCGCCGAGATGGAACGACAGGAACGGTCCGTTGGTCGCCCAGCGGATACCGAGTGAGTGGGTCACGACGCTGTCGAGGTCGGCGGCCGTGATCACGCCCTGGCTGACCAGATAGACGCACTCGCGGAAAATCGCCGATTGAAGGCGATTCGCGACGAATCCGTCGATTTCCTTGCGAATCTCCAGCGGACACTTGCCGAGCGCGCGATAGAAGTCGAGCGAAGCGTCGATCAGTGCGCGGCTCGTCTGCGGATTGGGCACCACTTCGACGAGCGGCAGCAGATGAGGCGGATTGAACGGATGCCCGATGACGAGACGGCCGGGCGATTGCATCTGCGTGGCCTGAATCGAAGCGGGGATGCCGGAGCTGGACGAAAAGAACAGGCAGTGCGCGGGCGCGGCCTGTTCGATGGTTGCCCAGAGAGCGGTCTTGAAATCGGCGCGTTCGGGGCCGTTTTCCTGAACGAAATCTGCATCGGCAACGGCTTTGGCGAGATCGGGTTCGAACGACAGACGCTCGAGCGCGGCGTTGACGCCGTGGCCGAGCGCCTGTAGCGCCAGCATGGCCCGCATCACATAGACGCGAACTTTTGATTCGATGCCGGGCTGCGGGTCGTTGATGACCACGCGCATGTCGTTGGCGAGAAAGAGCGCGGCCCACGATGCACCGATCACGCCGCCGCCAATCACTACGACCTTTTTTTGGTCGAGCGGATGTTTGATTTTTGAGGTATCCATGATTGGTTTTTTTGTTGTGTAGTAAAAGTATTGATATGAAGCGCGACGAAACTGATCTAAAAAATCAAAAATCGGGCCTTATAATTGATATTTCGTATCGCTAATTGATTGGATTAATTGAATTAAAGCTTAGCACCCGAATGGAAAGATCATTTCGCTTCGAAACAATTTTCTCCAAAAATCCACATGCGGTTTGGATCATCCGCGACTGAACGGGGCAGTCGCTGACGGACAACCATGGAATGTGCGTCAGGTTCCCGGAATTGAGGTCGTGTTCAACTATCCAGGAGCAGAGTGGAATGTCTGATGGAGACGTCAGCCGATAGCGCGGCGTGCCAGCAGCCGGGCAATCGTGGCACCCGCCTTGACGGTGCGGCGTTGGGTCCCGAACGGACGCCGGTGCGGCTGGGCGACGCCCAGCCGGAGGAAAAAATGCAGCGATTCGGCGCCGTCACGCACCGACGGAACACCCGGGTCAGCCTGTCGAACCCGCGCTGTTCTCTGAGTTCACCTATCTCGCTGTCTGAATGGCGCATCGCGCGCCACGTCGCCCTGATAGAACGCGGCGAAGCGATCCAGTTGCCGCTGCGCATCGGCGGGATCGACACCTTCGGCCAGCACCGCGCTCGAAAACCCCGTGCGTTCCATCTGGATCAATTGATCTGCGAGCACGTCGCCCGTTGCGCGCAGATCGCCGTTGAAGCCGAGCCGGCGACGAATCAGATACGCCTGGCTGAACGCCCGGCCATCGGTGAAGTTCGGAAAATGAAGCTCGATACGTTCCGCTTGAGCGATAGCCTCGCTATAGACAAACGGATCGGCGTCGTTATCGAGCGCGACAACATGCGCGACCGCATCGGCGAGATGGTCGGGCGCAGCAAGAATGCGGATACGCGATTTCATGCCGAAACCTCCATCGGTGCGCGGGCGGTATTGGCGGCCGCCTTGAACGGATCGAGCCCGATACGCCGCACCGTTTCGATGAAGCTCTCGCGGCGCGGCCCCGCGTCCGTTCTCTGTTCGACATACGCTCGCAGCACGGCCTCGATCACATCGGGCACTTCGTGCGCGGAGAACGACGGCCCGATCACCTTGCCCGGCTGCGCAGCGCCACTTGCATGCGATCCATCGGAGCCGCCGAGCGTGACCTGATACCACTCGGCGCCATCCTTGTCGACGCCGAGAATACCGATATGTCCGCTATGGTGATGCCCGCACGAATTGATGCAGCCGCTGATGTGCAGATCGACTTCGCCGATGTCTTCCAGCTCGTCCATGTCCTGATAGCGCTCGGTGATCGCTTCTGCGACAGGCAGCGAGCGCGCATTCGCCAGCGCGCAGAAGTCGCCGCCGGGGCACGCGATCATGTCCGTCAGGAGATGCACGTTGGCGCTCGCGAGTCCCACGCTGCGCGCGGTTTCCCACAGCGCGAGCAGATCGTTTTCATGCACCCAGGGCAGCACGATATTCTGCGTATGCGTGACACGCGCTTCGCCGGCCGAGAAGCGGTCGACGAGATTGGCGACCTGATCGAGCTGATCGGCGGAGGCGTCGCCCGGTGCCTGCAACAGGCGCTTGAACGACAACGTCACGATGCGCAGCGACGGATTCCTGTGCTGCGCGACGTTGCGCTCAAGCCAGCGAGCGAATTGCGGAGTGCTCGCGGACGCATCGTGAATGGCCTTGCGTGCGCCCGCGTCCGATGGCTTATCGACAGAGCCGTTTGAAGGCTGCACGAAGTACGCGCTGACGCGCTCAAGCTCGGCACGCGGAATCGTATGCGGCCCACCGTCATGCTCGACGATCTGGCGAAACTCTTCTTCCACCTCGTCGATGTACTTCTGGCCTTCCGCCTTCACGAGTATCTTGATGCGCGCCTTGTACTTGTTGTCGCGCCGCCCGTACTGGTTGTACACGCGGACCACGGCCTCGATGTAGTTCATGATGTGCTGCCATGGCAAGAACTCGCGCAGCACCGTGCCGATGACAGGCGTGCGTCCCATGCCGCCACCGACCGTCACGCGAAACCCGAGTTCGCCGTTCTCGCCGTAACGCAGCCGCAGGCCGACATCGTGCCAGTCGGTTGCCGCGCGGTCGTCGTGAGCACCTGTGATCGCGATCTTGAACTTGCGCGGCAAAAACGCGAACTCGGGATGCAGCGTGGTCCACTGGCGCATGATTTCAGCGAACGGGCGAGGGTCCGCGATTTCGTCGGGCGCCACGCCCGCGCGCTCGTCGCAGGAAATGTTGCGGATGCAGTTGCCGCTCGTCTGGATGCCGTGCATGTTGACGGTCGCCAGCAGGTCCATTACATCGGCAGCCTTCGCGAGCGGAATCCAGTTGAACTGCACGTTGGTGCGCGTCGTGAAGTGCGCGTGATGCGTCGGCAGCCGAACGGTGCCGAGCTTGCGCTGCGCATCCAGCGCCTGCCGATAGACATCCGCTTCGGGCGCGTCGTATTCCCGCGCCACGCACGCGAGCACGCGAAGCTGCGCGCTCGACAGCTCGCCATACGGCACCGCGACGCGCAGCATTGGCGCATGCCGTTGCACATACCAGCCGTTTTGCAGGCGCAGCGGACGAAAGGCGTCTTCGCTCAATCTGCCGTCCTGCCAGCGTTCGATCTGGTCGCGGAACTGCGCGGCGCGATTGAGCAGAAAGGCTTTGTCAAACTCGTTGTACTGATACATGGCTAACCTGGAGGGCGGCGAAAGCATGCATTTCCAGCTTTCGCCTGGGGACGCGGAACGACGGCCGATACCATCGGCATGTTCACTTGAATCTACTGGCGCACGCATCCGCCGACAAGACGCAGATGACGCGAAAATGACCGCAGCAGATGAGAAAACCGGGCAGCGCGCGCCAGGACGCGGGCTGCCCGGTTAGAGAGAAGAGGGGAGTTGGGGCTTGCTTTGGGTGCGGACTTATTCAGGCAGCGCTGTGGTATGCGGAATCATCGCGGCCTGGCCATGCAGTTTGCCGTGCTCGTCGATGAGTTGCCACACGGTTGCGCGCTCGATCCAGAAGCGGCGGCCCGTCTTCGCAATGCGTACGCCGCGATAGCCCGTGACGAAGCCGTCGCGCGTCACCTGGTCGAGAAACGCCTGGCGTTCGCTGCGCTCCGGCGCTTCGGCGGAAAGGCGTGACGGGAGCGCAGTGATTTCATCCCAGTCGTAGCCGAACAGCGTCTGCACGCGGCGGTTTCCGTAGACGAACACAGGGTCTTCAGCCGTATTGTGCGCGAGCAGCCCGAAGGGCGCATCGTGATACAGCCACGCGACGGCATCTTCGGCGCGCTCATGCTTTGGAACGAGTTCGGTGCCCAGCAGACGCGCATAGCTGCCTGTGAGCAGATTGAAGAAATTCAGGTCGGTGCGTAAATCCATTGCTTGTCCATGTCCGGGCCGTGTCGAAAGACATTCTAGCGTGATGCTGTTTTTCGCGTAGTTGTCATGCCCGGATCCATGAGAAGTTACCCGAGACGATCGCTTCGAAACGCTCGTCGCTGGCTTCGAGAATGCTCTGTTTCCAGTACGCGCCATGCTCCGAATAGTGGGCGAGGAGATCGGCAAGCGTTTCGCCCGTCGGTGCATCGGCGAATGGCACGCGCACCAGCAGCACGACATTGCCGTAGTCGGAATCGAGCCCGAGTTGCGCCTGGTCTTGCGCATACACGAGCAGATTGGCTTCGAGCATGAGCCGGTAGACGGTCGTGATGCGTCCCGCCGTCACCGCGCCGAAGTCGAAACTCAGGTAGATCGCGTCCGGGTCTTCGTCGAAGCAGTCGAGCCGCACATCGAGCCCGCCCACTTCGATCGAATGTGTCTGCAACACGTGCTCGACGTCGGGCAAGCCGACTGCCTCGCACAGCGATGCGACGAGTTCTGCATAACGATCTTCATTCACGGTGCGAATACCCGTTCAAACAAGGGAGAATCCTGTCAGGCACAAAACGGCTGGCCGCTGCGCGAACGGCCAGCCAGCCTGCTTTACGATGCCTGCGCGGCCTTCTGGATGCTCGACGCACCCGACTTCATGGCTTCGCCGAGCGCTTGCAGCAGGCTCGCATTCGATTGCGCTTGCGCGATTTCGAGCTGCTGTTGAGCGTTGCTGTTGATGGTGTTTTCCGCGCTTTGCGTCGCGCTGCTCGAATTGATGCCGTTCGTGACAGTGCTCAGTGCGGATGTTGCTGCCGTTGCAATACCGGGCATGTTGGCTCTCCTGGAAAGTTCCGGCAGACGGTATGTCCAACCGGTGGTTGAAAAAAGCGAATCAATGACGTTCGACGCGTCAGCCGCGCAACGCGTCCTCGCGCAACTGGCCTACGATGCGGCTTGCGGCGACGAGGCCGCGATAGATGCGGGCGCGCGCATCGCGGTCGGCGGCCGTGCCATCGGCGGCGTGATTGAGCTGCTCGGCGCTCTCTTCGAGCGCCTTGCGCAGCTCGGCGACGCGCGCATCGGCGTCGGTGGCTGTGACGACGTTCTGCAACGCCATGAAGTGTTGCGCGTGGCGTTCAATGGCTTCGTACATGGTCATCTCCGTAACGTGTCGGCCGTCTGCGCGACGGACGTCTGGGGTGGGTCGAGCACATGCCGCGAGGCGGCAGGCCCGGCGAGCTGTTTTGCAAGCGGTGAGGGCGGTTCGTTTGCGGCTTTTGAAGCGGGCGGCGCGGCATCGCTTGCGGGTTGCTGGGTGTCGGCTGCGGCGGGCGCTGCGGCGTCGCTGGCCGCGGCGGGTGCGCTTGCATTCGCGTCGTTGTCGAGGATGAAGATGTGCTTCACGCCATCGGGCGTTTGTGCATAGCGCACCGTATCCGACGACACGATCGCGATATAGCTCGCGCCCGCCGGTGCGTCAGCCTGCTCGGCGCCCGTTGCGTCGATGCGGATATCTTTCACGTTGGTCGGCAGGTCGGGACGGATGCGCTTCACGCCTTGCTGTAACGCGTCCATGTCGACGTCCTTGCCCGCGATCGCAAACACGCCGCCGCCGTCGTAGTGCACGCTGATGCCTGAAACGGGCAAGCTCTCGCCGATGCTGCGCCGGATCACTTCGGCGATGCCGTACTGCGCCTGCACGCGCGGCGACGTAATCGCGGCAAGCAGGCGCCGCGCGGCGAGATTCTCCGATTCGTTCGCGACGAGCCCACGCACGAGCACGCCGCCGTGACCATCCAGCGATGCGCGCAGTTCGTTCAGATGCGCAGCCGCGAACTCGCGGTTTACGTTTTCCATCGCGGCGACGTCGTTGGGCAGCATCGATGCCTTCGCGCGCGTCGTCATCGACAAGGCGCTGACACTCGCGATCACAACCAACGCCACACATGCCGCGCCGAGCGCGACGAACGTGCGGCGTCGCGAGCGTTGCTGGCCGCGTTGGTCGTCCTCGGGCTGGCCGGGCTTTAATAGCGTCGACAGCAGCGCGAGATCGCTTGGCCATTCGATATCGTCAGGCCCGATGCAGATTACGCTCTGGTCGAATTGCATCGGCAGAAAGTCGAGCATGAAGACGGGCGCGGTGTCTTCGACGCGTTCGGCCTTTACGTCTTGCCTGTCGGTTTCGTCGTGCGCCGCTTCATTGCTTGCGTCAACGCCAGCGTCTTGCGCAGCGAGCCGCCGTACGGTCACGACGTCGCTTTCGCCGACTTCGACGATCGCGGACGGCCCCGTCCAGTCGGTGATGCGAATGTCGGCGTCGTCATCCGCGTCGATCCGGTAAAGACCGGGGCCGAGCGGTGCGGTCGCGCCAGCATGAATACCCGTCAGGATGCGCAGTTGTTTCATGAGTTCGGTCGGTCAGGCGGAGAAGCGGGGGCAGCTATCACGCTGTTCCGCTTCCTTCGATGAGTCGCAGATTAATGGACGCATGGGCGGCGATACGCGTCGTTTGCGAAGGCACTCGCGCGCACGCGAAGTGACTTCAGCTAGCGGATTTAGCGGGACCGGTGGCATCGGCTGGACGCGTGCTGCGCGCGCGTGCAATGCCGTCGAGCGCGGCGTTCGCGCTCGATGCGCGTCCTTCGCGGCCTGGCGACATTGGGCCGCCTGCGATGAGCGCGAGCAGCGGCGCAAGGACGTTGCGAGCCCTCTTTCGACGTATTCGTACGGGTTGCCGTGGCTGGCGTCTTCGGCAACGCTTCGCCCGCCTGCCGACGCGCGGCGGCACGCGCCGTGGCGTCCATCAGCGACTGGCGGACTTGGGCGAGCGATGCGAGCGGCAACGCGCCTTCCTGCCGCCGCAGCGCGCGCAATTGCGATAGCGCATCGTGCAGCGAGCGCCCGGGCATTAGCAACGCGTCGCACCAGGCACTCGCCAGCGCTTCACGGCGCGATGAACCGGCAAGTGTCAACGCATGCGCGGCAAATTCGGGCACGACGCCTGCTGCGCGCTTCGTACCGTCCGCGCCATCGAGCATGAGATCGCCATCGTGCTTGCCGTGTTGATGCTGCTGCCGTTGCTGTTGCTGTTCGTCTTGCTGCTGCCCACCGCCGCGCGAGCCTCCGTTGCCGCCGTCGCGGGACACGCGCAGTGCGGCGTTTCGCTGACGGTCGGTGTTTCTCGCATTCTGAGCCGCTCTCGTGTTGGTGCCGGAGCGCCCCGTCGTCGGCCGGCGTGTCGCGGCAAAGCGCGTCGCGGCCGCCTTGCCCTGGCGCTTCTTTAAAAGCGCTTTCGCAAGACGCCGCGCATTCGCCGAGCGCGCCTGTCCCTGCAAATGCGCGTGATGCGCGTGGGCGAAGCGCACGTTATTGCGCAGCGACGTCGCAAAGCGCGCGCGCGTGTGTTGTCGCGCCGGTTCGGTCACGCCTCGTTGCGTCTGCGCGGCCTCCTGGGTGGCCGACGTACCTGAAGTCCCCGTGGCCGGGCGAGCGTGAAGTGGGTTCATCGCTGCACAGCCGTCAGTAGCAACTGGTTCGCAAAGCGCAGGATCGCCGACGCACCGAGCGGCGCAACCACGATGAGCGCCACCACCACGGCAATCAGTTTGATGCCGAACGACAGTGTCTGATCCTGCAGTGACGTGATCGCCTGCAGGAACGACACCAGCAGGCCGACGCCGGCCGCGACGACGACGACGGGCAGTGACACGTACAGGCACAGCAGCAGCCCTTGCGTCGCGAGGCCGACGAGCGTATCGAGAGTCATGGCAAGTCCGTAGTTGAAAAGGCGCGGCGCCTACCGGTAGCCGAGAATGAGGCCATGCATCAGCGTGGACCAGCCGTCCATCGCGACGAACAGCAGCAGCTTGAAAGGAATCGCGACGTTGGTCGGCTGCACCTGGTTCAGACCCATCGCCATCAGCACGTTCGCGATCACGAGATCGACGACGATAAAGCCGATGTAAAGCAGAAAGCCGATTTTGAAGGCGTCCGTGAGTTCCGTCAGCGTGAACGCGGGCGCGAGCACGATCAGGTCGGTGTCCTTCAGCGCCTTCGCCTGCTGCGCGGGCCACAAGGCCGTCGCCGAACGCAGGAAGAACTGCCGCTCGCGAGATTGCGCATGCGCTTCGAGGAAGGTGCGGAACGGCTCGCGCGCGGCGGCGATGCCCGCCGTGACGTTCTGCGTCACGTTGCCGGGCGCCTGGTTGGCCTGCATGCCCTGCATCGCGGAGAACGCGACGGGCGCCATGATGTACACCGAGACGATGATCGCGATGCCGTTGAGCACCATGTTCGGCGGCACCTGCTGGACGCCCAGCGCGTTGCGCAGCAGCCCGAGCACGACGACGATCTTCATGTACGACGTGACCACCATCGCGATGAACGGGATCACGCTGATCGCCAGCACGACGATCAGCAGCCCGGTGATGTCACCTGTCTGAATCGCCGGCATATGCCATCCTCGTGATTCGTACGCCCAGATGTTCGCCGACACAGACGATCTCGCCATAGCCGACCGTTTGCCCATGTGTGACGAGACGCACGGGCGTATCGAGCACGGGCGCGGCCAGTTCGATTACGTAGCCGGGGCGCAGCGCGGCGAGCTGCGCGAGCGGCAGCGCCACGCTGTCGATTTCGAATTGCACGGGCAGATCGAGCAGGCCGATATCGAGTGGTGCGTCTTCTGTGTCGTGCTGCCAGTTGCTGTGCGCGTCGGTTTCGGCCGTTTCGTCGAGTGTCGCCGCTTCAGTTTCGTGCAGCGCTTCACCGTCTCCTGGCAGCGTATCGGGCCATTCGGCCTGCAAGGGTTCTTCGTTCATGATGGGTTTCTCTTCTACAGTGACCTGCGTGCCGTCGATCACGACACGCGCATGAATGCGCCGCAAGCCCGTTGCCGTCGCGCCCCACGATGCGTACGCGGTGAACGCGGCGCCGCTGTTCAGCGCTTGCGCGACGGAAGGCGCGAAAGCGCGCAGCACGACGTCGCCGGGACGCAGCGACTGCAATGCGGCAAGCGGTACCCGCCTCGCGCCGAGCGCGATCGATCCCGCAATGCAGATCGCCGATGCTGAAGCGAACGTTTCCGTTGCATGACGCGACGGCAATGCGGCGAGCCGTTTATGCAGCACATCGAGCGTCGCGCCGGATGCGCCGATCGACAGCCGATGCACGACGCCTTCATGCAGCAACGCGACGTCGAAGCGTTCGCCACTGGTAGTGCCAGCGGACCCGCGTTCCACCGACGCCACACGCCAGCGCCCAAGGCCCGCTGCCTGAAAGCGCTGCACGAGCGGCGCGAGCAGCGCGTTGACGAGCGTGCTGCGCAATGCGTGCCGTGCGCGGTCACCCGCGCTGGCCGCGACGATCTGCAACGCGGGATAGCGCGCGAGATCGAGATCGATATCGAGCGTGCCTTCGAGATGCGCGAGCACGATGCGGCCCGCTTCGTCGAAAGCCGTATCGGCCGTGACAGTCGGCGCGATTTCAAGCGCATCGATTGCGCCAAGCTGGGGCAATGCATCGAGATGACGCGCATCGCACAGAATGCGGGCGGCTCGCGCTGCATCGGGTGTGACGCGGCGCAGCTTATCTGCATACGGACGTTCGGTGGACACAGTGGACAAAGGCGTGAGCTAGTGGATAGTCAGTTCGAGCGTGCGCGCTTCGCCTTGCGACGCGAGCAACTGGCGCAGCTCGCGTTCGAGCAGGCCGGCATGATGCAAGAGTAGTTCGCGCGTGTCGGCGGACTCGACGTCGAAGCGAAGCAAGAGAACCGCGGGCGAAAGCGTCAGATGCAATTGCGTGCCGGGCAGCCGCTGCGGATCGATACGCAAAGTCACTTCCCAATGTCCTGCCTGGCGGATCGCGGGGTTCGACGCGAACTCGACGACATGCCGCGCGAGCACGTGCGCGAGTTCGAGCATTTGTTGCTCGCGGCGCAGCACAGCCGCGACCACGCGCTGACTCGCGCTGCCGATGCGTTGCGCAAGCGACTCTTCCGCATGATGTTCCTGCGGAGCCTCGTCATCGAGCGATGCGGCGAGAAGATCGTCGGGCGACGGCTTGTCGTCGCGTCGCAAGAGCGCGGCGAAATCCGCGTGCCGTGCGCGCCGCATGCGCGCGCCCGCCGAAGCGGGCGACGTCTGCGTGGGCGCCGCGATCACGCGCACGGGACGCGATGTGGTTCTCGACATGCGTTGCCTCAGGCCGTCACGTGGCCGATCGGCTGCAGTTCCAGATGCCCGCCCAGTTCCTGATACGAATAGACGGAGAGCCAGCCGAGCCGTCCTTCGATCATACGTCGCACGTAGCGCCGGATATCCATCGACGTGACGAGCGCGATGCCGGGACGCGGCGCAAGCCCCGCGAACGACTCAATGCTGTCGACCAGAAAGTTGATCTGATCCGGCGGCAGCGCGAGGTAATTGCCCGTCGGCGTCTGCTTGATCGCCTGGCGGATATGCTGTTCGACGGGCGCGTCGAGCAGGATCGCGGGCAGGATGCGCGCGCCGAGTGCGGCCCGATGCGCGAGAAAGCGCGCGAGATCGCCGCGCACGTACTCGGTCAGCATCAGCACGTCTTTCTCTTTCGGTCCCCACGCGATCAGGCTTTCCATGATGTTGCGGATATTGCGGATGGGGATCTGTTCTTCGAGAAGACGCCGCAGCACGTCGGCGATGCGCTGCGGCGGCAGCACTTTTTGCACTTCGGCGAGCAGACCCGGATACTCGATGCCAAGCTGTTCCTGAATCCACTGCACTTCGTTGACGCCGAGAAAGAGCGACGCATTACGCCGGAGCAACTGCACGCACACATGCGCGATCACCTGTTCGGCGCGCCAGCCGGAGGTCTTGTCGGCTAGCGTGGCCTCGTCGTGCCAGTAGCTCGGCTGCGTTGTGCCGTCGATCGGTTCGCGTTGGTCGCAGCGTTCGGCGAGCGCCTGCGCCTGCATGTCGTCGGGCTGTGTTGCGAGCCGTTGCGACAGGTCGGCGAGCAGGACCTTGCCTTGCGGCAATTCGAGTGTGAACGACGGCACGTCGTGCATCAGGAACTCGCAGGTGGACGGCGCGAGCTTCTCGCTGATCCACATGTGAATGCCGGGAAACGGCAAACCGAGTTCTTCTTGCAGTGAAGTGCGCTCGATTTCGAATGCGTGATTGAGCCGGTCGACGGCGAGCCGTCCCCGCAAGTCGGGCGCAAGGCGTACGCCGAGCGGGCAGGAAAACGCGGGCGGCACGCTGGAAATAGCGGGTGTTTCGCTCTTCGCGCCCGCGCGCTGCATCGAGCGCACGGCTTCGAGGTCTTCGAATGCGCGCGATGAACCGCGCTTTTTCAGCTTCCATGCGGTGAAGCCGAGGATGCCGCTCAACACCAGAAAGAGCGGCCACGGAAAGCCAGGCACGGCGGCGAACGCAACCAGCAGCAGCGCCGCGAAGCCGAGCGCGGGCGCGCTGCCCATCAGTTGCTTGCCGATCTCCGCGCCGAGCGAGCGCGGCTTCTCGTCACGATCGTCGGCGACCCGCGTGATCATCACGCCTGCCGCAACGGACAAGAGCAACGCGGGCAATTGCGCGACCATCGCGTCGCCGACCGAGAGGATCGAGAAACGGTTCGCCGCTTCGCCCGCCGTCATGCCGTGATACAGCACGCCGACGGCAAGGCCCGCAACGATGTTGATCATCGTGATGATGAGGCCCGCGACGGCATCGCCCTTGACGAACTTCATCGCGCCGTCCATGCCGCCGTGCAGCGCGCTTTCGAGCGCGAGGGTCGCGCGCTTGTGGCGCGCTTCGTCGGCGGTCAGCAGATTGGCGCGCAGGTCCGCGTCGATGCTCATCTGCTTGCCGGGCATTGCGTCAAGCGTGAAGCGCGCGCCGACTTCGGCGACCCGCTCGGAGCCTTTCGCGATCACGATGAACTGCACCAGTGTGATGATGATGAACACCACCATGCCGACCACCAGATTGCCGCCCACCACGAGCTTGCCGAAGCTGTCGATGATGTCGCCCGCTTCCGCATGCAGCAGGATCGACTTGGTCGACGCGATGCTGAGCGACAGACGGTAGAGCGTGGTGAACAACAGGATCGACGGGAATGCGGACAGCGAGACGACGCTCGGCACATAGAGCGTGATCATCAGCAGCGTGACGGCTGCGGCGATGTTCAGGCCGACGAGTATGTCGATCATGAAGAACGGCAGCGGCAGGATCATCAGCGAGACGATCGCGACGATCATCACGAGGATGCCGATCTCGCCGCCAGCGGGTAGTTTGAGTGTCTTGAGCATGAGCGTGTGTGGAGCGATGCGGGAGTGTGGAGTAGGGCGTGCGTTCAGCCGGACAGCGGGGGCGCCGCATCGGGTTCACGCGACAGGGCCAGCGAATCGACCCAGCGCAAAATCGCGGCGACGGCCTCGAACAGTTCGTCCGGAATCGGCTCGTCGAGTTCGACCTTGTAGAGCGCGCGCGCGACGGGCGGATGGCCGACGATCGGCACGCCCGCGAACTGCGCGTCGCGGCGCATCTGCAGCGCTGCTTCGTCCATGCCCTTAGCGATCACCACTGGCAGTGGATATTCATCGGGCGCGTAGCGCACGGCCACCGCGTAGTGCGTCGGGTTCACGACCACCATGCTCGCGGTCGCGATCTTTCGCGGCACGGATGTCGCAAGCTCGCGCGCGAGCCGCCGCCGCTCGCCCTTGATGATGGGATCGCCCTCGTCCTGCTTGAATTCGCGTTTGATCTCGTCCTTGCTCATTTTCTTGCCGCGAATGAAGAGGTATTTCTGCAGCTTGAAATCGACGCCGCCGAACACGACATACAGCGCGGCCGCGACCGCGAGCAGCCGGATCACGACGAAGCTCGCGAGCTTCGACAGCTCGGGCAGCGACTGAAACATCGAGCCCGTGACGAGCGGCAGCAGCCCCGTGATCGTCTTCCACATCACGATGGCGAGCACGACGCCTTTGATGGCCATCTTCGCGAGTTCGAGCAGCGACTTGAGCGAGAAGATGCGCTTGATGCCCGCCATCGGGCTGATGTTCTCGAACTTCAGGCTGACTGCCTTCATCGAAATCATGATGCCCGTCTGTCCGGCGAGCGCGGCGACGGCGGCGAGAATCGCGGCGCCGATCATCGGCAGGAGTGAGCCTGCCATGCGCGAGCCGATCTGGTTCACCGCGAGCAGCGTCGTCGTCATGTCGTGCGGCCCGGCGACGAACTTCAGCGCAATCGAAATGCACGAGCGCAAGCCATCGACCATCTTGTCGCCCGTCGCCATCAGCATGCCGACGCCCACGGCCAGCAGCGCGCCGTCGACGAGGTCCGTGCTCTTCGCGACCTCGCCGTCCTCGCGCGCCTTGCGCAGGCGTTTCTCGGTTGGCTGTTCGGTTTTGTCGTCGCTCATGGGCGCTCCTTTACGTGCTGGCGCAGTGTAGGGCGCTCCTCATAGCGGCCGTCCAGGCGAGGCGAAGCCCCGGGCTCGAACGCGAAGCAGGGCAAAACAGCACGCGTGATGCGCCGCCAGGTTCGCTTTCGCACGACTTGCTTCGGTTGCAGTGCGAGCATTGCGGCACCTGCTTGATACCTTGCGAAGCGATGACGCCCCGCGTCCTGTTTTCATCAAGAGGGTCCACGCCATGCTCGCGAAATCATCACAACCTGGGTCACAACCTGCTTCCTCTCACGCAGCGCCGAACTATCTGCAATGCGGCGATGCAACCTTGAACGCGCTGATCGAGATTGCATCGGCGGGTCTGTTCCGGCATTTCCCGCAAGCCAGCGCCGACACGACCGACATCGAGCTGGTGCTCGACGCGTTGCGCGCGTTCCGTCCGAAGGTGGCCGAGATCGACACGCTGGCGGGCGTGCTGCACATCGTCAACGGCCGCTGGGAAGAGGCGTCGCGCACGCTGCGCGACGTGATCGACGCAGCGCCTTCGTTTGCCTATGCAAAGGCGATGTACGCGTACTGCCTCGCCGCGCAGAAGGACGCCGGCTGGCGTCAATGGGCCGACCAAGCGCTCGAAGGCGAGGCGGGCCTGGAGACGCGCGCGCTGGTCCGTGCGCTCACCGTGCGTGCCGATCTCGAAGCCGCGCGCACGAACCATCGCGGCGGCGAGTTCGTGTTGCCGGAGTCGTATCGCGATCTCGCCGAAGAGCAGGAGAACGCCCAGACGAAGGCCGCGCGGCTGCCGTCGGGCGATGCGCCCGCGTTCGCGTCGCACGCTTTCTTGCGCGCCTGATAAGAGGAGCCGTTCATGTCGATCTCAACGATTGCCGAAACCGCCGTGCACGCCGCCGCCGATGCCGCGAGACCCGAACCCTTGCCGCAGATGCCTGCGCCCGAATCCGTCAGCCGTTTCGAAGACCTGATGCAACAGCCGCTCGCCGTGCCCGGCAACGACGCGACGCAGCACGCGGGTAGTCATTTTGTCGACGCGATCCGCAAGCAGGACGGCCAGATGGAGGCCGCGCTCGAACAGGTCGAAACACTGAGCGCGAACGCCGGGGTGCTCACGCCGACGCAGCAGATCGGGGCGGCAGCGCAGGTGTCGCTGAACCTGTCGCTCGCGCAGTTCGATTTCCAGACCAAGATGGCCGTGGTGTCGGCGTCGAAGTCGTCGGCGGAAACGCTGATGAAGAATCAGTGATGAGCATGAGAACCCTGTCTCCGCTCACCAAACGCATGCTGATGGGCAGCCTGCTGGTGGCATGCGCGCTGCTCGCGGGCTGCAAGAAAGAGCTCTACACGGGCCTTGCCGAAGAGGACGTCAACGAGATGACGGTCGCGTTGCTGGAGCGCGGTGTATCCGCCGACAAGAGCTCGCCGGACGGCGGCAAGACCTATACGCTTCAGGTCGACGACGGCGACATGGTGCGCGCGATGCAGGTGCTGCGCGAAAAAGGCCTGCCGCACAGCAAGTTCGACGATCTCGGCAGCCTGTTCAAGAAGGACGGTCTCGTCTCGACGCCAACGGAAGAGCGCGTGCGCTTCATTTACGGGCTATCGCAGGAACTGTCGGGCACGCTGTCGCATATTGATGGCGTGCTGGTCGCGCGCGTGCAGATCGTGATTCCGAACAATGACCCGCTTGCGCAGACCATCAAGCCGTCGTCCGCCGCCGTGTTCATCAAGTACCGGCCGGGACTCGAACTCGATGCGCTCGTGCCGCAGATCAAGAACCTCGTCGTGCATAGCGTCGAAGGGCTGTCGTACGACCAGGTCAGCGTGACGGGCGTGGCGGCGGATCAGTTGGATATCGATAGCCGCGTGCCCGCGCATGCGCCTGTCTGGCCGTTCGTGCTGAGCGGACTGTTCGCGTTGATGGTGGCGGGCATTGGCGTGGGCTATGCGTATCGCGTGCGGCTGGGCGGAATCGTCGCGCCGCTCAAGGCGGGCGTCGCGTCGCTCGCGCAGCGCCTGCCGGGTCGCAGGCAGAAGTCGGCATGAGCATGGCGATGGCTGTATCCGCCGCGATGCCACGGCAACGGTCGACGAACGAGCCGCGTCTCACACCCGCCGACGCCACGCAGATTCTGCTCGGCTGGCAACGCAATGCGCGCAGCACTTTGACGTGGCTGCATCGGGACTGGCTCGCGCTTGCACTGGGCATCGATCCAGGGCCAAGCAGCGAAGAAGCGCTAGCCGCGTTGCGCGAACGGTGCGACGAAGCATGCTCGCTCGCCGTGTTGCGCGTGCTGCTGCCCGCGCCGCCGACGCTCGAAGCATTCAGCGCCACGCCCGCCACGCGGCTCGACGCGCTGCCTGTCGAGACCGGTTTGCGCGTGTTGCGGATGCAGGCGCTGCTGGCGCGTCGCGCGGAAGTGCGGCGTCTGGTCGATCGAACCACGCGCAAACGCCTCGCGGAGTGGATTGGCTGCCCGCTTGACGATCTGCTCGGCAAGACAGTGCCTGAAGCGCCGTCGCTTGCCGATGCGAAGCGCGAGCGCGCCGGAACACGCGCGCTCGGTTCGCTCGATGCCGATGCGCTCGCGCTCGAAGGGTTGGCACTGCTGCCGCTTATGGACACGCACCCAATGATGCTGCGACTCTCGCTGCCACGTGAAGACGACGAGCAGGACGCGACGAACGCAAAGCCTTCAGACGACGAATGCGAAGACGCGTTCGCATTGCTGCGCGAGCGCATCGGCCCTCTTTTGCCGGAGTATGCATGGTTATCTGGCTGAGCCGTCCACGCGAAGCGCACGCGACCAGCAACACGCGAAAGGACAAGAACGAACCGCGCGTCGGCCTCGTGGGCGATATCGTACCGCGCGAAACCTTCGGCATGCTCGCGACGATCGACGATGTCTACGGCCGCGTCGAGGCCGAACGCCAGGCGATTCTCGCCGCCGCGCAGATCGAGCGCGAGCAGATTCTTCGAGCCGCGAGGGATGAAGTAAAGGCCCTCGTCGCATCGGCGGCGCGCGAGCGTGAAGCGGCGTCGGAACAGGGCTACGCGGAAGGCGTCGCGCGTGGCGAGGCGCAGTGGATCGAACGCGTTGCCGCGTTGAGCGCCGATGCGCAGCGCCTGCAAAAAGGCATGCGCAACCGGATGGCCGAACTCGTGATGCTCGCCGTCGAGCAACTGGTGCGCGCCGAAAGCGCACAGGCGTTGTTCGCGCGGGCGACGGACACGATCGACCGCATCGTCGAAGGCTCGGCGAACTTGCGCGTGAGCGTGCATCCCGCCGATCTCGACGCGGCGCGCGCCGCATTCGGCGAATTCGACGCGCGTCTGCGCATGCTGGGGCGGCCCGTGCCGCTTGCCGTAACAGCAGACCCTCGTCTGGAACCGGGCGCGTGCGTGTGCGAGTCCGACCTTGGCATCGTCGACGCAAGCCTGTCGACACAACTCGATTCGATGCGCGCGGCAATCGTGCGGGCGCTCAACACTTCGCTGAAAACGCACAGCGCGCAAGCAGAGACACACTGATGAGCACCACGGCCTCGAAGAATCAACTGCAAGACCCGGTGCAGGCCGATGTATTCGGCCTGCACGAGCACGGCCTGCGCGAACTGGGCGGCGCGATCGAACGCGAGATCCGCGCACTGTTGCCCGTGCGTCAGACGGGCAAGATCGCCGAAGTGGTCGGCACGCTGATCAAGGTGGCGGGCATCGACCTGAAGCTCGGAGAGTTGTGCGAGCTGCGCACTCCGCAAGGCAAGCTGTTGCAGCACGGCGAAGTGATCGGCTTCACGCGCGAGCATGCCGTCGTGTCGCCGTTCGCGCAGTTAACCGAAGTGTCGCGCGCGACGCATGTGATCGGCTTGCAGCGGCCCTTGTCTGTGCCTGTCGGCGACGCGCTGCTTGGCCGCGTGATCGATGCACTCGGCCAGCCGATGGACGGCCGCGGCCCGATCGAAGCGGATGATAGCCGGCCCATTTTCGCCGACCCGCCGAACCCGATGACACGCCGCATGATCGAGCATCCGATGGTGACGGGTGTGCGCGTGATCGACGCCATGACGACGCTCGCGGAAGGCCAGCGCATGGGCATCTTCGCGCCAGCGGGCGTCGGCAAGAGCACCTTGCTCGGCATGCTGGCGCGCGGCGCGCAATGCGACATCAACGTGATCGCGCTGATCGGAGAACGCGGGCGCGAAGTGCGCGAATTCGTCGAGCTGATCCTCGGCGAGCAGGGCATGGCGCGCTCCGTCGTCGTGTGCGCGACGTCGGACCGCTCGTCGAGCGAGCGCGCGAAAGCGGCCTACGTCGCCACCGCGATTGCCGAGCACTTCCGCGACGAAGGCAAACGCGTGCTGCTGATGATGGATTCGCTGACGCGCTTCGCGCGCGCGGGCCGCGAGATTGGGCTTGCAGCGGGCGAGCCGCCCGCTCGGCGCGGCTTTCCGCCTTCGGTGTTCGCGGAGTTGCCGCGTCTGCTGGAACGCGCGGGGATGGGCGAGCGCGGCTCGATCACGGCCCTCTACACGGTACTCGCCGAAGACGAATCGGGCAGCGATCCGATTGCCGAAGAAGTGCGCGGCGTGCTCGACGGTCACCTGATCCTATCGCGCGAAATCGCCGCACAAAACCGCTATCCGGCCATCGACGTGCTCGGCAGCCTGTCGCGCGTGATGTCGCAGGTGATGCCGCGCGAGTTCATGGCGTCGTCCGCGCGGCTGCGCAAGCTGCTCGCGAAGCATCGTGAGGTGGACATGCTGCTGCAGATCGGCGAATACCAGCCGGGCACCAATGCGCTGGCGGACGAAGCGATCGCGAAGATCGACGCGCTCAAGGCTTTCCTGTCACAGCCGACGGATGCCTACGCGGACCCGGCTGAAACCGAGGCCGCGTTGCACGAGCTTGCGCAGGGCAACGCGCAATGAGCGCGCCGAAACGGCAGATTGCTGCGTTGTCGCGCGCCGTATCGCGCCGTCAGCGCTCCGAGCAGGACTTGCGCGCGAGGCTCGCGCAATTCGTTGCGGCGCGCTTGCCATTGGTCGAAAACGAAGCGCAGGCGCGTGGGCATGCAGCGGAACTCGAAGCGCAGGCGCGTTCGTACCGCCAGCGCATCAGCGCGATGATGGCGGGCGCGGAGCCATTTTCGATCGATACGTTGACGGCGATCCGCCTGTACGCGGAAGAAGTCAACCGGCACCACGCGACGGCATGTGAAGCCGTGAAAGCCGCGCAACACGCGCTCATCGAGCACGACGCCGGAATCGCAAACACGCGCCGCGAGATCGCGAAGAACCGTGGACGCATCGACTTGTGCGAAAAGCGCATCGGCATATTGCAGCGCGTGCTCGATGGCATCGCTGCCGACGCGGAAGACGAGGACATCGAGGAGACGGCGCTCGCGCGCCTTGCACGCGGATGAACGAGCTTCTGCAATTTTACGGCCCCTGGCTGCTCAAGCACCTTGCCGTGCTCGGCGTCTGCTCGCTGCGGCTCTACGCGATCATGACGCTGTTTCCGCCCACCGCCGACGGCGTGCTGCAAGGCCGCTTGCGCAATGGCGTCGCGTTGAGCTTCTCGCTGTTCGTCGCGCTTGCGCAGCCGGAGTCGTTCGCCGATTCGCTGACGGGCTTCGCGCTGGTGATCACAAGCTTGCGTGAAACGCTGATCGGCGTCGTGATGGGGTTCGCGGCGGCGACGGTGTTCTGGGTCGCGGAAGGCGCGGGCATCTATCTGGATAATCTGACGGGCTACAACAACGCGCAGTTGAGCAACCCGATGCTGTCGCAACAATCCACACCGTCCGCGACGCTGCTCGGCCAGATCGCGACCGTTGCGTTCTGGTCGCTGGGAGGCATGCAGTTTTTGCTGGAGGCGCTGTACGAGTCGTATCGATGGTGGCCGGTCGCATCGACGAAGCCGATGTCGACGGATTTCCTCGCCGTGTTCGCGATGCATCAGACGGACACGCTGATGCAGACCATCGCGAAGCTCGCCGCGCCGATGCTGCTCGTGTTGCTGCTGATCGACCTCGGTGCGAATCTCGCGTCGAAGGCCGCGCAGAAACTCGATCTGAGCGCGTTGAGTCAACCGATCAAGGGCGCAGTGACGGTGCTGATGCTGGCCGTCTTCGCGGGTCTTTTCGTGCACCAGGTGCAGGACCAGCTCGACTTGCGGCTCTTCAAGGAGCAGGTTCGCGCGATCGCGCAGATGAGCGACCGCGACACCGATCTGAAGCCGGGCGCGCAGCCGCTTCGCAACGATGTGTCGCCGTGATGTCAGCGGTCCGCGTACAAGCAAAGAAGTGAGCTTTGTTGAGGGTTCTTGTCTGCCGCGCGCGTCAAATCTCAACTTTACTCAAGCCTCAACTGTTTCCTCTGATTATTGAGCTTTTCACATTTCTGCCTGGCTACAGTGCATTCCGTCACCGCGACGTCCGTAGCAAAAACGTCGCAATCGTTTCAACGCGCTCACGCAGCATCGGCCCGACGCCTGCGCGAGCCTTACGACGGAATCAGCCACAGCCATGCTCGTTACCTACTACTTCCCGTACGTGTCGATGCTCAACGCAGCGTCGGTGCCTTCCAGCGTCGTCGAACTGATTCGCAACGGCCATGTGCATGCCGCGGCGGCAAACGTGCAGCGGCTCGTCGATAGCCACGACGATGCGCCGCCTGCCGCGCTGCTGCAATTGCAGGGCGATCTGCAACTGTCGCTCGGCATGGAGGTCGATGCCGACGACTCGTACCGCGAAGCGCAAAAGCGCATGCGCGACGACAAGGACGGCATGCGCTTCGCGTCGTGCCGCAACGCGGGCTGGCAAGCGCTGTTCCGTTACCGCTACGGCACCGCGATGTCGTGCTTCATGCAGATCGCCGATCATCCGCTGGCGAGCGTCGCGCTGCGGCTCGACGCGCTGTTCGGCGCGTTCGGCGTGCTGTTCAGCGTGGGCCGTCTGCGCGATGCGGATGCCGTGCTCGATACGCTCGAAGACCTGCTCGACGAAGTGACATCGAATGGCGCGTTTCATCATGCAGACGGCTGGCAGCGTCTCTTGAGCACCGTGCGGTTCGACGTCGAAGCGCAGAGCACGCTGCGCTCGCGTTCCGCGCTGTCCGATCACATCTACTGGCAAGTCGGCTTGACGGGCGACGCCGCGCCGCGCGTCGCGCCGCAACGGCCCGCCGCGCTGCGACTGTTGACGGGCGTGATCGAAGACCAGTTGCTGCGTGGGCGCGTCGAATTCCTCGATGGGCTGGCGCGACTGGCGGGCGGCGAGCGCGACGCGCAGCAGCAGATCGTTGCGCATGCGGAGTGGGCGGGCAAGCAGGGCATCCAGAACTATCAGAGCGCGGTGCGTATCGAGATCGTGCTCGCGAGTCTCGCTGGCGGCGTGTCGTCGCTGGCCGAGTCGGTGCTCGTGTTGCTGACGGCCGAGGTGCGTATGCCGCAGAGCCATCGGCAACTGGAGTATCTGTATTGCCTCGCGAAGCTGCGCCATCTGCAGGGGCGCAGCGGCGAGTCGCTGGAGGTGTACACGCGCTATGCGCTGGCCGCCGTCAATTGCATCCGCGACGAAGCCGGCGCGCTCGCGCGCTACGGCCAGCGCATCGCGCGCGCGCCGGAACAGCTCGACGACATCGGCACGCGGCTGCCTGCGCGTTATCGGCGCGCCTATCGCTATCTGCTCGACAACCTGGAGCGCAAGGACCTGTCGATCCGCGAAATCGCCGCGCAAGTCGGCGTGACGGACCGTGCGTTGCAAAGCGCGTTCAAGACGAGCCTCGGCTCCACACCGACCGAGATCATCCGCCGCCTGCGCATGGAGCGCATCCGCGCGGAACTCGAAGCCGACGACAGCGCGCACGAGCAAGGCATTCTCGCGACAGCCGTCAAGTGGGGCGTCAGCAACCGCTCGACGCTCGTCAACAGCTACCGCCGCGAATTCAACGAATCGCCTTCGGACACGCTGAACCGCTGAGATCCTTTCGAGACAATTCCGCCAAAACCACACCTATACCGAGCGTCGATCATGAAACTCACATTCCGTCACCGCGCGATCGCGGCCGCCCTGCTGATGATAGGCTTGAACGCGGGCCACGCCGCACCGATCACGTGGCGGCCCGGCGAAGTGCATATTTCGGTGGAAAGCCGCGACCTGAAGGACGTGCTGCGCGACTTCGCGGCGAGCCAGGGCATCATCGCGACGATTGCGCCGAACGTGCAGGGCACCGTGTCGGGACGCTTCGATCTGCCGCCGCGCAAGTTCATCGACACGATGGCGGCGACATTCGGCTTCGTGTGGTTTTACGACGGCAGCGTGCTGTCCATCAGCACCGCCGACGACGTGACGACCAAGGTCATCAAGCTCGACTTCGCCGGCACGCAGAGCCTGCGTTCGACGCTCAAGCAGATCGGGCTCGACACCGACCGCTTCCCGATCGTCTACGACCCGGAGCAGGGCGTCGCGCTGATCACCGGGCCGCACCGGCTGATCCAGCTCGTCGACGAGGTGGCCGCGCGCCTGGACCAGAACGCGAACCGCCGCACGGGCAGCGAAGTGCGCGAGTTCCCGCTGCGCTACGGCTGGGCGGCGGATCATACGATCACCGTGAACGGCAAGACCCAGGTCGTGCCCGGCGTCGCGCATGTGATCGCCAGTCTCTATCACCCGGATCGGGACAGCGATCAGCAAGGCACGTCGCGCGCATCCGCCGACGGCACCGCGAACCTGCAACAGGTCAGCCCGTATGCGGACGTGCAGGGCGGCACCAATGGCGGCTCGCCGTACAACAACGGCGGCGTGAATCCGCCGCTGCCCGATGTGTTCGCGGGCGTGGCGGCGGCGGGCGGCGGGCCGGTTGGGATGCCCGGCGCGGGCGGCGCATCGGGCAGCGGGCCGCAGAGTGCGGGACGCGCGGCGACGGCGGCCGTGCCGGACGGCGCGGGCTCGCTGCCCGTCATCCAGGCCGACGCGCGGACCAACTCGGTGTTGATCCGCGATCTGCCCGACCGCGTCGGCCAGTATCAGCAACTGATCGACCGGCTCGACGTGAAGCGCCGGATGGTCGAGATCGAAGCGCACATCATCGAGATCGACGACGGCGCGTTGAAGCAACTGGGCGTCGACTGGCACGCGCATTCGAGTCACGTCGATTTCCAGACGGGCAGCGGCAGTGCCAACGCGAACAACTTCAACGGCAATGTGAGCCCGACGTTTTCTTCGCTCGACACAGCCGGCAATCTCGTCGCCACGGCGACGCCGACGGGCGGGTCGCTCACGGCCGTGATCGGCGACGCGAGCCGTTATCTGCTGACGCGCATCGATGCGCTGGAGCAAAACAATCTTGCGCGCATCGATGCGAGCCCGAAGGTTGCGACGCTCGACAACGTCGAAGCCGTGATGAACAACAAGACGCAGTTCTTCATTCCCGTCTCGGGCTTTACGTCGAGCAACCTGTTCAGCGTGCAGGTCGGCAATACGCTGCGCGTGCTGCCGATGGTGGTCGATACGAACGGCACGCAGCAGATCAAGCTGCAGGTGCACGTCGAAGACGGCCAGCCAACGGGCGCCAGCGTGAAAGATATTCCCGAAATCCGCACCAGCGAGATCGATACGGAAGCCGTCGTCGCCGAAGGGCAGAGTCTGCTGATCGCCGGTTACCGGATCGACAGCGACTCGAATCTGAATACGGGCGTGCCCGTGCTGTCGAAGATTCCCGTACTCGGCGCGCTGTTCCGCTCGCGCACGCATCAGAGCAGCCATATGGAACGGCTCGTGTTGCTGACGCCGCGCGTGATCGAATTCTAAGCGTGGGTTCAGTCCGCGCCACGGACGGTGTAGGGCGGCGCCTGCACGACGGGCGCCGCGGCTTGCAGGATGTCTTCGCGCAGCTTCGTGCTGGGCGGATAGATGCGCTCGCAGTTGATCGTGCGCTTGGTCTGTTTTGCGGCTTCGCCTTGCGACGCGAGGCGGCGCTCCCAGCCTTCCGTGTAGACGGCGCCCCACGGGCCGAGATCGAGGATGGTCGTGTACCAGTCGATGCAAAGCGGCAGCATCGCGAGGCCCAGCAGGTCGCAGACGACATTGTGGCCCCCGTGGCGCCCCATCGGGCGGCTGTGCTGGCAGGACATCACGGAGGGCCGTTCGCCGTCGATCAGGATGCGCGCGCAATCGCCCGCTGCAAACACGCCGGGCACGTCGGTGACGCGCAGGAACGAATCGACGGGAATGCGTCCGAATGCGTCGAGCGACACGGGGAATTGCGCGGTCAGCGGACTGGCGCGCATGCCGCCGCACCAGACCACGGTCGCGGCGTCGATGTGCTCGCCGCCCGTCAGTTGCACGCCGTCGCGTGTGACGGTTTCGAGCGACACGCCCGGCCTAAGCTCGACGCCTTGCGCGCGTAGCGCTTCTTCGATGACCGGTTGCGCGCCGCCCATCGCCTGACCGATCTTCGCAGAGCGGTCGGCGAGAATCACGCGCGCCTCGGCGCTTGCGTTGTCGCCGACGATGCCGCGCAGCCGCGCGGGTAATTCGGCGGCGAGTTCGACGCCCGTCAGGCCTGCACCAACTACGACCACGGTGTAGCGTCCCGGCGTTTCGGGCCTTTCCGGCAAGGCGAGCAGATGTGCGTGGAGCTTCGCGGCGCCTTCGAACGTATCGACGTCGAATGTGAACTCGTGTAGCCCGGGAATTGCCGGACGCGCCAACTCGCTTCCCGCCGCCAGGATCAGGCGGTCGTAGCCGATCCATTGAGTAGATGAATCGCCGGATTCGAATCCGACGCGATGGTTTGGCAGATCGATCGAGCGGACTATGCCCTGAATCCGTCGGACGCCTGCTGGATCGAGCACGTCGGCGAGCGGCACGAGCGTGTCGTCGAGCGGCTGCTCGTAGTTGCGCACGCGAATGCTGTGATACGGCGTGCCGTTGATCACCACGACCTCGACCTGATCCGTTGGCACGTGCAGTTCGTCGAGCTTGCGCGCCGCGCCCAGCGCGCTCCACAGCCCGGCAAAGCCGGCGCCGATCACTACGATCCGCTTCGTGTCCGTATCCATGTCGGGCGTGCTCCTTGGATTAGGATGAGACGTTGTAAGGTGGCGCGAATTCGAGTGTAGTTGGCTCGGGGGATGGCCGCTGGAATTTTCTTGTGGATGGTGCTGGTTGCGTCGGCACGCCGACAGCTCAGATAGCTCGCGAAACACGGTGAGGCTCGCGCCTTTCCGATCGTAAGCCTCGGCTGGCGCGAGTCCATCAATCGTATGCGCGCACGCGACCGGTTGAATCCGCAATCGAATCGTCCGCGTTATCCAGGTAACGGACACTCCCAACCGATCTTTCCGTCGCGTCGTCGGACAATGATGTCATTGGTTGCGTATGAATCTATCTGCCTGCGAGCTCCGGCATCCGGTAATTTTTGCGTTTCCCGTCGAGCTTCTGTGCGGCGCCTAACAGTAGTGTCTTCGCGCAAACATTACCATCGCTGGGAGTGGACGGTCGCGCACCATTATTTGCGGCCCGTTTGCCGCATTATGTGTTGGACCTCGCGCTGATTCGACTTCGATACGCTCCATGTTCGGGTTCGTTGGTACCGCGATCGCAAGACAGAATTCGACGCTTCGGGTGGAATACCGCCGTCTTCATTTACAAACTCCTGTTCAAGCGATGAAACGATCGCGCATCCGGATCGCGCGAGCGTTTCGTTTTGCGCAGATGTTTCTCTCGACGGAGATACGCGGAGGCGGCGATGCACGATTTGACGATGCACGACTTCGTAAAGAACACCGGCAAAGGCACGATACCCCTGGCGATCTTGTGACCGCTGCGACGTATCGCCTGCCTCCTCACGCCTGGAGCACAGCCAGGTATGGTTTACTCATCAATGGGTGAGCGATGCGCAGGCTGAATTCAATAAGAATCCTTCGCGCAGTGACAGCGACAACTGTCGTCGTGCACCACGTCTTGATACAGGACGGTCGGGTGTTCGGTGAATTCCGCGTTGACGTATTCTTCGTACTGAGTGGCTTTGTGATCGCACTCGCGCTCGAAGCCGGCACGACCAGCGTGCGCGACTTCATCGCAAGCCGCCTCGTGCGGATCGTGCCGCTCTATTGGCTCGCGACGTTGCTGGTGTTCTTCGGCGCGCTGCTTAGGCCCGATCTCTTCAATTCGACGACCGCCAATGTCCCTGAGCTGCTGAAGTCGCTCTTTTTCATTCCATACAGGAAAGAGAGCGGCCACATGTTCCCGATGCTGTTCGTCGGCTGGACGCTGAACTACGAGATGCTGTTCTACGCGACGTCGGCGCTTGCGCTGTGGCGGTTCCGGCGGAATGCCTCGTTGGTATTCGCGGCGATCACGCTGATGCTCGCAGCGGCGTTCCTGATTGCGAGCCTCGCGCATTCGAACCGGGCGATCGTCGAATTCCTCGCCTACGACCGGTTGCTCGAATTCCCGTTAGGCATCGCCGTATGGTTCGTATGGAGGAAAGGGCTACGAATTCCGGTCGCGCTGGCTGCGTTCGTGGCCATCGCGATGTATGCGCTGATGACCTGTATCGAACGGGTATGGCCGGACGTCTCCCCGGTTGTGGGAAATGGCGTGCCGACCTGTCTGCTGCTGATCAGCACGCTGAGTCTCGAAGGCCTCGTGGTAGACAGCGCGCTCACGCGCGGATTGCTGTATCTCGGCGATGCGAGCTATGCGACCTATCTCAGCCACCCGTTCGTCATCGAGGCGATGCGCAAGCTCGTTCCAAAAGTCGTGCATGGTTTCGATGTGCGCTCGCCAGCTGGGGTGATTCTCGCGGTCGTGGTGGCTTCAGTGGTGGGTTGCGTCGTCTATCGCTACATTGACAAGCCCTTGCACCGCGCGATCGGGCGCCTGATGAAAGTCAAGCGTGTCGTCAGCACGCCTGCGGGTGAGGACGCGTCTTGTCGTGTGACTTGAGGGGGAGGCGTGCGGGGTGAGCGTGGGTTGGTTGTCCCTGTCGAGACACCACGCCCATCCCTGGTCGCACGCGGATGCTTAATAGGCACCGCCCGTATCGACGGTCAGGTAGAGCATGTCATGTTCGAGAATGCTGATGAAATGTTCGTCTTCCTGAATCAGTTCCTCGAGCACGTCACTGTTGGATAGCACGCCGATGACCTTTCCGGAATCGATCACGGGCAGATGCCGGATCCTTCTTATATGCATCAACGCCAGACACTGTTCACAGGTGTGCTCGGGGGTGACGTAATACACCTGGGTAGTCATGATGTCGGCCACGGTTGTCCCGGCGGCACTGCGGCCGGCCAGTTCGACCTTGCGGGCGTAGTCGCGCTGCGACAGGATGCCGACAAGATTGCTGCCCTGCAACACCAGCACGGTGGTGACATCCTCGTCGGCCATCAGATGCAGCGCCGTTAGCACGGCATCCGCTGGGCCGACCGAAATCACGTTCCGAGGGTTTTCGGACAGAATTTGCCGAGCGGTCTTTCTCTCCTTTTTCATGATCGTCTCCACTAGAGGACGGACATTTGCGCACGCCGGTGCCATCAATCTGCTTACGTGCCTGCCCATTTTTCAACTATGGTTGATTGAAGTGTAGTCCGCTTCGTGGGCGCGCGGATTCGGTGCGGTTCGGGCGACTCGTTCGCGTTCTTCAACCGTTCGTTTTCTGTCCAGTCTACGTAAATTGCCGCTGATGCGACGTTGTCGCGAGGTTCAGACTGATGATGGTTCTGAACGGCCTGAAAGGCTAATTGGTCGGCGCTGCACGTCTGGACAAGCAAAAACATCCGTCCATATCGGTCAACGCGGTCCGTCAATCAAGGGGGCCAGGATGCGCAAGCTGTTCTTCACGACAGGATCGCCTTTCGCTCGTGCCGTCCGTATCGTGCTGGTCGAGAAGGGACTCGATTTCGAGCGTGAGGAGACCTTTACGACGCCCAGCGTCGAAGAGCGGGCGAAGGTCGCGCCGACCCTTCAGGTTCCTACCCTGGTAGACGGTGACCTGACGCTTTGGGATTCCTCGGTGATCATCGACTACCTTATGTCCAGCTATCCAGGCGTGCCTGCGCCGGAGGGGATGGATCCGCTGGCAAGCGACTATGTGCGCGCCACGCAAAGCTGGCACGACAAACTCGTTCTCGCGACGTTACAGACGTTCGGCGTGTCGACGACGATGGTGTCGCAACTGCAATGGTCTGGGGTCAGGCATGAAGAAAATGTTCACGCGGCGCGATGTGCCATGCGCAACCAGTATCTTCTCGACTGGTTCGAGACTCAGCTTGTCGGCGCTGACGGCGCTTTCGTCCCCGGCGTGATGTCGGCTCAGGACATCTTGCTCACCTGCATCTGTCAGTTCATTGAAACGCGCCCGTTGCGATTGTCCTGGCGTGCTGCTGGCCGACCCGGGCTCGCGTCGCTGGTCGCTCGAATGCAAAGACGCCCCTCTTTCCAGCAGGAACCCGCACTTTGGTGGGAGCCCGGCGTGACGTATGCCACTGCCGCCGAGGTGGAATGGGCAAGACATAAAACCATTCATGAGGGGCCCGGCTTCAGCGAATGGGCGTCGGGGTCTGCAAGCTGAGGTAATGGGTGACACGTGCAGCGCATTCGCTGCTATCGATCGAACGCTGAGACGATTTCGTCGATCGTCACGCGGATGCGCGCGGTGTGTCGCAGATCATGATGCGTGACGAGCCAGATTTCATACGGCGCGTCGTTCGAGCGGTTCGGCCAGATTCGCACGAGGCCGTCGCGTTCGGCCATCGGCATGGGTAGAGGGCTGATGCCGAGCCCGGCCCTGAGCGCCGCGCGCAGCGTCAGGTTCGTGTTCAGGCGCGCGACGATCCGGCCGTCCGTCAGTGGTTCCCCGAGGAATTCCGGCACGCGCGCCTTGGCAAAATACGGCTGGTAGACCACCAGATCGTGCCCCGCGAATCGCTCACCCGGCACCGGTTCGCCATGGCGCCGCAGATAGTCGGGCGACGCAAACAGCCCCACTTCCCAACTCGCCACGCGGCGGGCAAGCAGATCCGGATTGCGCGGCTTGACGGTCCGGATCGCGATGTCGGCTTCGCGCTTCGCGAGATTGAGCACCTGGGTCGTCGTGTCGAGCATCACCGATACATCCGGATGCTTCATATGCAGGCGCTCGATCGCCGGCATGACGAACTCCTGGGCAAGCGCATCCGTCGTCGAGAGCTTCACCTCGCCGGCAAGGCGCTTGTCCACGCCTTGTGTGTGGCGGACGAGGTCGTGCGCGGACTGTTCCATCGCCTCGGCGGCGCGGATCGCGATCTTGCCGACGGGCGTGAGCTCATAGCCGTTCGACGTGCGCAGGAATAGCGTCGCGCCGAGCGTGTGCTCGAGCGCGGCAAGTCTGCGGCCCACCGTTGCCTGATCGATGTCGAGCGCGCGGGCGGCGGCGCGCAAGGTCCTTTCCCGATGGAGCGCGACGAAGATGCGCGCGTCGTCCCAGTTCATATCGCCTCCGGCGTGATGCAAATTTGCATCATACGATCGGCAATTCGCTGCGGGTCAAAACCCGGCTGCGCCGCTACACTTTTTTCAACCGATGCAGCGATTCAGCAGGTTGACCGAATCCGCGGCGCATCTGGCATTTTGAAAAGGATGAAGTCGTGTCACACGAAACCAAAGCGATTCCCGCGGCGATGACCGCGATCGACATTACGCAACCGGGCGGCCCGGATGTGCTCGTGCCCGTCGAGCGGCCGGTTCCCGCACCCGCCGACGACGAGGTGCTGATCCGCGTTCATGCCGCCGGCGTAAACGGTCCTGACGTGATGCAGCGCAAGGGCTTGTACGATCCGCCGCCGGGCGCGTCGGACATTCCCGGGCTCGAAGTCGCGGGCGAGGTCGTGTCCGTCGGGCGCTCCGTGACGCGGTTCGCGGTCGGCGATCTCGTCTGCGCGCTGGTCCCGGGCGGCGGCTATGCGGAGTATGCGGCCGCGCACGAGAGCAACACACTGGCGATTCCCTACGGTCTCTCGGTGATCGAAGCGGCGGCGATGCCCGAGACCTTTCTGACGGTATGGCTGAACCTGTTCCAGCGCGGCAATTTCGCGGCGGGCGAAAGCGTGCTGATCCACGGCGGCGCATCCGGCATCGGCACCACCGCGACGATGCTCGCGAAGGCATTCGGCGCATCGAAGATCATCACGACGGTCAGCTCGGACGCGCAGCGTGACGCGAGCATGGCGCTCGGCGCCGATGTCGCGGTTGATTACCGGAACGAGGATTTCGTCGAGGCCGTCATGCGCGAGACGGGCGGGCGCGGCGTGGACGTGGTCGTCGATATCATTGCTGGCGACTACGTCGCGCGGAACTACGCGGCGTCCGCGATGAACGGCCGCATCGTGCAAATCGGCATCATCAAGGGCCCGGCGCCAGCACTCGACCTGTTCCCGATGCTGGCGAAACGCCTTACGCACATCGGCTCGACGCTGCGCTCGCGCACGCATGAGGAAAAAGCGGCGTTGATCGAGGATCTCGAGCGAAAGGTGTGGCCGCAGATTCGAAGCGGCGCGGTGAAGCCCGTGATCTATCAAACCTTCGATCTCGACGATGCGCGCGGGGCGCATGCGCTGATGGACTCGGGGGTGCATATCGGGAAGATCGTGCTGATGACGCGGGCGGCAAGTCCGGTCTGATACGCGGCGGCGGCGCGCAATCGGCGCGCTGCACGCTAGGTCAGCGTCCAGGCGATAACGGTCATCCCAGCCCGCGTATGCTCCACACTGAACAGATAAGTCGCCCCGGCAGCCGGGAACCCGCATTGAGCCGCTGACTTCTGCGTTCATATGTTAGAGGTCGCACACAACCATTCTTGCTTTCAATTGACTCACAAACTATCTTCGATTTCACAATGAAAGGTGGGACTCTGCATTGCCGGCAATGACGCTTCCTTAACTGAAGCACTCACCGGCACTCACCGTGCAATCATTTGCGTATCGGAGGAATCATGTTGGATGCCAATTCCCTCAAGCGTGCCTTCCCGCGCTGCGGCGATCCTGCTGGCTGGGCGGCCGGCCTGAATGCTTCACTGCCGAAGTTCGGCATCGATACGCCGGATCGCATTGCAAGTTTTCTTGCGCAAACGGGCTACGAATCGGGACAGTTCAACAGACTCGAGGAGGCACTCGGCTATACGGCCGCGCGTCTCATGAAGGTCTGGCCAAAACGGTTTCCTGATGAAGCTACCGCAGCGCTCTATGCGGGGAATCCGATTAAACTCGCGAACTTCGTCTACGCCAACCGCATGGGCAACGGCAATGTTCAAAGCGGAGACGGTTATCTTTTTCGCGGACGAGGCATTATCCAGCTTACCGGGCGCAGCAACTACGCGGCGGCCGGAAAAGCCATTGCCGTGGAACTCGATAAGCAACCCGACTTGCTCATGAAGCCGGAAAATGCGTGCGCGGCAGCCGCCTGGTATTGGCAAAGTCGCGGTCTGAATGAACTCGCGGACGATCGCACCGACGACAACGACCTCGAAGATTTCACGGAAATTACCCGTCGCATCAACGGGGGCATCATCGGGCTCAATGATAGATTTGCGTTGTTCAAGCAAGTTCTCTCTGTGCTTCATTAAGGGAATGACTTTTGGTCCCATTCCGGCCTTTTGCTTTTCTTTGTTCTTGCATCTCGGAGAGAAAGGCGGCGTGTCGACATGCAACGCATGTACGTTGGGGAATCGAACGTGAAAGAACCACGGCACTTTATCCACTACGTTCCGCGGCGGGTGGTCGTGCATTTTCCTCGTGACCCTCGCGCACTATGGTTCGCTGATGCGCAACATGCGTCCGCAGGTTTCCGAAGACCCGTATTCCACAAGACGCGCTCGCAGACGGGTGCCGCTACGAGAGTGCGCAAAGGAGATGTGATCTGGATAGTGAGTCAGCTGGATTCCCCGTGGGGACGGCTGCCGCCTGGCATTGATGCACGCCTGTGCGTGCGTCATATCGAAAGAGACGGCGACGCTAAAGAAATCCGTTTCGAGGCAAGCTCGCGCTCGGTATGGTTGCCGCTCGCCGATGCGAGGTCTGTTCTCGCAGACCTTCGTACTCTCAGCGCACAGGGGCGGACCAGCACGCCACTGTGGCCGCATGAAGAGCTTGGGCATCGGATTGGTCACTACCTTCAGTCCATGCGAGAACTGGAGTCCGCAGCGCCCCTTATCGCATGGGAGAAGAAGCTTGCCAGGCGTCCTTTGAGTTTCGTGAGCTACCGCATTTGCGACGGGACGAAACATGCCTTTTTAAAGTCAAAGGCGCTGCTGGAACAGGGAAGGGCGGTGTTCTGGGACAGGTGGTGCCTGCCGCGGCGCCTCGCGGAACGACGGGAAGTGGTGTCGGACGCAGCGCTCGACCGCTATTTGATGATCCAGCTGAAGGCTTGCGCGACAGTGTTCGGTATTGAGTCGCCGCTGTATTCTGAGCCGTCGAGCTACTCGGCGAAGGAGCGTGCTGTCGCCAGCCATCTCGGCTCTTATTGTTCCGTCGGTGTTGCGGGCTGAGCGCGTCCGGTGATTCGGCCAGTCAGTCCGATTGGAGAAGGCGAGCGCTACGGAGCCGCACCTCACGGCGCACGAGCAACATTCCGGTTGACCGTGCGCTGCGAGGCCGGATCTTTTCTTTGCGTGATTTCTGTTTAACTAATCCCGAATAGTTGGTCGCCCAATCTCCGAGACGTTTTCGTTGCGACAAACACTTCCGTATGAGCTCAGGAGTTCAGTGTCTCCGTCGACGATGTCGCCGGGCGCTTCAGGAAATCTGTGACCCATGCGTCGTTTTCGCCGTTCATGATTCCTTCTGCGTCGAGTATCAGTGCGTTATCCGCTTCCGGATCGGGCCGTGCCTGCGTGGTGATCTTCCACATCGCAAGGCGCAATTTCAGTCTGTCAGCGGCGAGACGATAAGTCGCAGCAAGCCGCTGGTAGCGCTGAGCCATCGCATAAGCACCTATCGCAGTGGTAATCGCACTGAGCGTGGCCACCCAGGCTTCGATTTGCGCTCCCGCATAGATGGCACCCAGAGCGGCCAGCGCGGCCGCAATGCCGCTCAGCACTTGTATTGCCAGCGTGCAGCGGTGCGCGTTTCTTTCATTCGCATCGGCCTTATCGGAGTAGAACTTGACCTGGTCGCCGATTCGCACCGTTGCATACTCCTGCACGGTCAGCGGATGCCCAGGGCAACCCTTGCTGGCGTCTTCGGCCTTGACCTCCAATGGGGGCAAGTCTTCGCCCTCGGTCATGAGTTCCTTTATCTTTTCGAGCAGCTTCTCACTCTTGTCGCCACTGTCGTACGGCGGCACGCGCGTGGCATAGCGATATCCTTCTGACTTGGCCCGCTCGGCGAGCGCACGTGTGCGAATCCAGTCTTTCTCGTACGTCGAGTCGAGCATCGAGCGGGCAGTCCAGGCAGCGAGTGCCATGGCGACCGCACTCGCGGCGCTCAGGATGCGCGTGACGATAGTGAGATCCGCAAACCAGTTGGGAAGCTGTGCGGCCAGCGTCGCCAGCACGGCGCCCGTCACGGTAAACGCCAGTGCGTACAATCTCCACCGGTCAAGCTGAATCCGGATGGCCCGCGCACGTGAAGCCCAGCCACGGTATTTGCTCCAAACCAGTTCGAGGGCTGCGTCGTCCATCTCATACTCCTGAAGTCGTTGCCCGGACAGGAATGTGCACAGTCCGCGGCGGCACCATGGCAACTACGTTTAGTGGATCACTCGAAGAGACGCAAGGGTGCGAGACCCCACCGGCTCTCAGATCAACTGTTTCGTGTCGATGGACTCCAAAGCGAATACGCCCGAATCCCGCGCCAGTTTCACCATGTACGCCGTGCCGGCGGACGACTCGCCCGTGTCCATTCCATCCCACATCGCGAGCAGTGTCACGCGTTTCGCATCAGGCAATGTCGACAAACGTGCAAATACGTGGTCTTTCTACTCTTAAGTCACATGGCGATTCGTCTGGCAGCAGGAACCGGTACTTTATTCGAAGTGAAACAGCATGACCAACGTGGTTGCAAGGGGCCCGGCGCAGTAACGCATCACTGGCGCTTCTTGCGTCGGACTACAACGGCGCGTCGAGTGTCGTCGCCTGCGCGAAGGCCAAGCCGAAAACACCTGAGTCATTTTTTGCGTGCTTCCAGATACTGGTACAGCGAGCCTTTGAAGTTCGATGGCGCGGGTTCTCCCTTGCGTCGCGCCTTGTCCATCGACAAGTTGTGATTCATGTCGGCGGCCTCGAAGTGCAACTGTTTGCCGAGCCGTTTCGCGTAATCGTATTCGTCCCGCGCGATGTCTCCGCCTCCGATAAAGATCAATACGTCCGAGGCTTCGACCATCACTCTCGAGGTCGGTGAAGGCGTATGGGTATTTTCGATGTAACCGCCCCAGCGATCGTCTTCAATGACGAATACGGTCTTGACGTCTTCCGCAAACCTCACCTGCTCCTTCACCGCGTTCGAGGACACGATACCGATAGTCTGGAATCCGCGTGACGATGCAAGCGCGTACGAGGCGCCGATACCCATCGGCGTCGCGCCGGAGCAGACGATGTCGGCGAGCGGGTCCAGTGTGTCGAGCCAGCCCGACAACATTTGCTCGACGGCATGTTGGTCCTCGTAGCCTGCCGAAGAAAAACCCGAAAACGTCACGACCCGGCGATTCAGACCTCGGATCTCACACAGGGCTTCGTCGATATCGCTCATGTGATGGATGTGTGTTTCGCTATGATCAGTCATGTGTTATCGCTCGTGGACTGGGATCCTGGGTATTGGCTCAGTTTTGTCGTCGGTGCCGATGGGAGATCTTGCCGCTCCGCCATCCTGGTCCGACCGGATGGACTACATTCTGGTCCATCCGCTTCGACAAGTGGCAACGCGACTGGGACAGGAACTGCATACGCCTGCACGTGAAGCTTGCTGGCGGCCCACGGTGAATCCAGTAACTTTTCCCGCATCGGCCTCGAAACCGCGTTGATCGGCAAGTTCCGCACCGCGCCGCGGATGCCCTTGCTCCAAAACCGCAGCAGTTTTATGTTCCGTTCTGCCCGTCGAGACTGCGCCGGAATCAATTGCGCCGATGCTTCAAGGCGTTCAGACAGCCTTGCGGCGCAACTGGCCGACCGATAGCCACACCGAAGAAACGAGAAAGTAGACAGCGCCTACCGCCGCGTAGCCGGCCACTTTGCCAATTGCGGGATGGATTGGCGCGCGGCTTTGCATCAGAAAAAATGCCCCTGCCAATGCCGACTGTCCGCCACTCAAGACCATCGCCCATTGCGCGCCCAGGCGCCTCCAACGACGGACGGCGGTGGCGAGCTGAAGCAGTCCGGAAAGTATGGCCCAAACGCCGAATACGCCCAGCACCCAGTCCGATCTCAATGCGACAATCACAGCAACCGTAGTAATGGCACTGATGATGACGTTGATGGCCTGGGTAGGATTTTCAGCCAATCCGCCGCTATGCGACGCGTCGATGTAATTGGCCAGCGCATCCCATGCGGGATACACGACCAGCAGTGCAACTGCGCTGGCCGGGAAGTGCTGGCCGACGGAGAAAGCTAGTACGACCCAGACAGCGGAAAACGCGGTACGGACAAAATAGTAGCGCGTGAGCCAGCGTTCGTCCTGAGCTCGAGTAATATCTTCATGGCGATCAACCATTGCAACTCCCTAACGGATTTTAATGAACGTGCCGAAGGGAAGGATCGCACTGGGCTTGCCTACGTGGCATCGGTCAAATGACCGACCGTGAACGACTAGCGCGTGTGGGTCACTCCGCTGGTCAGAATGAGGCCGGGAAGGGCGTCATTGCTGCTTGGATCGTGAGTCTGAGTACGTCCAGCACGCGAGGTTAAACGTTTCCTCCCGGTAGAGCGGAAGGGCCGTTGAGGGGCCGGTACATACCCATCGGATCAGCCCTGACTCCACCACAAAGCGTTTTTCGAGAATACGACGCGAAAGGCCGCAAGCTCTGCACATAGAGGTCAACGTGCCCAGGACGCAAGCCTCAAGCCTTCCGTCCGCCTCTCTTCTTCTGAGCATAAATCGCAGCCCCCGTTTCGACCGGAATGAACGGTGCCTGAAAATGATCGATCAGAAAATCGATAAATGTCCGTGCGCGCGCCGTCTGGTTCCGCTGGCTGGGATAGTAGACAAACAGATCGGCCGACGGTAGTACCGTATCCGGCAGGACCAGTTTCAACCTGCCGCTCTGAACGTACTTCGCCAGATCCCATTCGGAACGAATCAATATCCCATGTCCGTCGAGCGCCCACCGCAGCACGATATCGCCGTCATTGCTTGAAAGCGCGCCTTTGACTTTCAGCGCTTCCGTGTGATCGCCCTGCATGTACCGCCAGACGCCATACGCATCATCGTTCTGGCGATGAATGATGCAACGGTGCCGAACCAGGTCCTCCACGCGCTCCGGTGTCCCGAAACGCTCGAGGTATTTGGGTGAGGCACAGAGAAACCGGCGATTGCTCATGATGCGCCGTGCGCTAAGCCGGCTGTCGGGAAGCTCGCCAAAACGGATCGCCATGTCGAATGCCTCCTCGACCAGATCGATGGGCCGGTCGGTCACCTCAAACTGGATTTCGACGTTAGGAAACCGTTTCGCGAAGTCAGACACGAGCGGCGCGATGGTCGTGCGCCCGAAGCCGAGCGTCGCATTGATCCGTAATAGCCCATGCGGATCGGACCTGGACCCGGATATCTCGTCTTCCATCTGCCGGACTTGCCCGACGATCTGCGTCGCATAGCGCAGATAGGTCTCGCCTTCCGGCGTGAGGCTGACACTCCGTGTCGTCCTGTTGACCAGGCGCGCCCCCAGTCTCTGCTCGATCAGCCCCAGCCGCTTGGTCGCCGCCGGCGGGGTGAGATCGAGCGCACGCGCCGCTCCCGACAGGCTTTTCAGCCTGGCGATGAGGATGAAAAACTCGAAATCGGATGCAGAGTCGGTCGTCACTTCGGTTTGTTCACCAAAAGTAAAAAATGAAATGAATCCAGGTGAATTCTAACGCCTCATTCCGCGGATAAGCTAGTTTCCATTGCAGCCAGACGCATGCAAAACGTGCCCAAAACTCAGGAGACGCCATCATGAGAATCGTTGAAATCCGCGAAAAGACCGTTCCGATCAGCTCCCCGATCCGGAATGCCTACATTGACTTCAGCAAGATGACGCTGAGTCTCGTCGCCGTGGTGACGGATGTCATCCGGGACGGAAAGCCGGTTGTGGGTTACGGCTTCAATTCCAATGGTCGCTACGGTCAGGGCAAGCTGATGCGCGAGCGGTTCATTCCGCGCATCCTCGAAGCCGATCCCGCCACGCTCGTCAACGATGCCGGCGACAACCTCGATCCGCACAAGATCTGGGCGACGATGTTCACGAACGAAAAGCCGGGCGGCCACGGCGAGCGCTCGGTGGCCATCGGCACGATCGACATGGCGATCTGGGATGCGGTGGCCAAGATCGAAGGCAAGCCGTTGTTCCAGTTGCTGGCAGACCGTTATGGTAATGGCCAGCCCAATCGCAAGATCTTCGTGTACGCCGCGGGCGGTTACTACTACCCGGGCCAGGACCACGGGAAGCTGAAAGACGAAATGCGCAGCTACATCGACCGGGGTTATACGGTCGTGAAGAAGAAGATCGGTGGCGCTTCGCTCGATGAAGATTTGCGCCGCATCGACTCGATCCTGAGCGTGCTGCAGGACGGCCAGAAACTCGCCGTCGATGCCAACGGCCGCTTCGATCTCGACACCGCTATCCAGTACGCGAAGGCGCTGTCGCAATACGACCTGTTCTGGTACGAAGAACCCGGCGATCCGCTCGACTTCGAATTGCAAGCCACGCTGCGCAACTACTACGACAAGCCGATGGCGACGGGCGAAGACCTGTTCTCGATGCAGGACGCCCGCAACCTGATCCGTTACGGCGGCATGCGGCCCGATCGTGACTGGCTGCAGTTCGACTGCGCGCTCAGCTATGGCCTCGTCGAATACCTGCGTACGCTCGACATGCTGCATCAGCACGGCTGGTCGCCGAGCCGCTGCATTCCGCACGGCGGGCATCAGATGTCGTTGAACATCGCGGCGGGCCTTGGTCTCGGTGGCAACGAATCCTATCCGGACCTGTTCCAGCCGTATGGCGGCTTCCCCGATGGCGTGAAGGTGGACGGCGGCTATATCACCATGCCCGATCTGCCCGGCATCGGCTTCGAAGGAAAAGCCGATCTCTTCGCCGAGATGCAAAAGCTCTCCGCATAAGCCGCTGATCAACACACTCGCGGCAAATGTACCGACAAGCCGACAAGCGCGCCGAAAAGCGCGTCGGCGCAGCGTTCATAAAAACAGATAAACGGAACGCAGGCGAAATGAGGCCGTGCTCGCCGCAGCGCTAAATGCCGCTGCGGTGCTCAGCCTTACTTTCATTAAAAGATGCCACGCATAGGAGACAGTCATGCGGGTTTCAAAGATCGGAAAATCACTTTCGAAGCTTTACGTCCAGGTTTTGATTGGCATTGTTGCCGGTGTCCTCGTCGGACATTTTTACCCTGATATCGGGTCTCAACTCAAACCCCTCGGTGACCTGTTCATCAAATTGATCCGGATGCTGCTCGCTCCGATCATTTTTGCATCCGTCGTGGTGGGTATTGCCCGCATGAATGACCTTCATGAAGCCGGTCGGGTTGGCGTCAAGGCGGTCGTCTACTTCGAAATTGCGTCGACGATCGCGCTTGCGGTCGGCCTCGTGGTGGTGAACGTCATCAAGCCGGGCAGCGGCATGAACATCGACCCCGCGCATATCGACAGCTCGGCAATTACCACCTACACCCACGCGGCACAACAGCACGGCATGCTCGAGTTCTTCATGAGCATCGTTCCCAACAGCATTGTTGGAGCGTTTGCGAATGGAGAGATCCTGCCCATCATCTTTTTCTCGTTGCTGCTCGCCATCGCGCTCGCGAAGCTCGGTCCCCGCACCGCACCGTTTGTCGACATGCTCGATATGTTCCTTCAGGGCATGTTCGGGGTCGTACGAATCGTGATGTATGTCGCGCCTGTCGGTGCGTTTGGCGGCATGGCATTCACCATCGCGAAGTACGGGATTGGCACGCTGGCTTCGTTTGGTCAGCTGATGCTGTGTCTGTACCTGACCTCGATCTTCTTCGTGGTCGTCGTGCTCGGCCTCGTCATGCGCGTGAGTGGACTGTCGTTGTGGAAGTACCTCCGCTACATCAAGGACGAGATTTTCATCACGCTCGGGACAGCCTCGACTGAAGCGGTCCTCCCGCAAATGCTCATCAAGATGGAAAAGCTGGGGTGCTCACGTCCCGTGGTCGGGATGGTGTTGCCAACGGGCTATACGTTCAATGCCGATGGCACGGCGATCTATCTGACGATGGCCTCGATGTTCGTTGCGCAGGCGATGAACATCCACCTGACGATCTGGGATCAGTTGTTGTTGCTTGGCGTGCTGTTGCTGACGTCCAAAGGGTCGGCGGGTGTCGCCGGAGCGGGATTCGTGGCACTGGCGGCCACGCTCGCCACCATGCACAAAATTCCTGTATCCGGGCTGGTGCTGCTGCTTGGCGTCGACCGTTTCCTCAACGAGGCGCGTGCGGTGACGAATCTGATCGGTAACGGGGTGGCGACCATTGTGGTTGCTCGCTGGGAGGGCGCGCTCGACATGAACCAGGCCCGCGCGATGCTCAACCGTTCTGACACGAGCCTCGAAGCCCTGGAGTCGGTCGAAGACGCATCGATGGACCTGCCGCATCCGAACGACACCATTATTCGGTCCCACACGCACTGAGCTGTCGAGCCAACCCTATCCTGAGCACCGCCGCCATGACAAAACCATCCGAGACAACCAGCTTCCGCCAGGCAGCCCTCGACTATCACGAGTTCCCAACGCCGGGCAAGCTGACCATCGCACCGACGAAGCAGATGATCAACCAGCGCGACCTCTCGCTGGCCTACTCACCCGGGGTTGCGTTCGCGTGCGAGGCAATCGTCGAGAACCCGATGAACGCCGCGCGCTTCACCGCGCGCAGCAACCTGGTCGGTGTCGTGACGAACGGCACGGCAGTGCTCGGCCTGGGCAACATCGGGCCGCTTGCATCGAAGCCGGTGATGGAAGGCAAGGCGGTGCTGTTCAAGAAGTTCGCGGGTATCGACGTGTTCGATATCGAGTTGAACGAGTCAGACCCGCACAAGCTGGTGGACGTGATCGCGGCACTCGAACCGACTTTCGGCGGTATCAACCTCGAAGACATCAAGGCGCCGGACTGTTTCGTCGTCGAACGGGAATGCCGCAAGCGGATGAAGATTCCCGTCTTCCACGACGACCAGCACGGCACGGCAATCGTCGTCGCGGCCGCGGTCATCAACGGTCTGAAAGTGGTGGGCAAGCACATCAAGGAGGTGAAGCTGGTGGCATCGGGCGCGGGAGCCGCAGCGCTTGCGTGTCTCGATCTGCTTGTCGATCTGGGTTTGCCACTCGAAAACATTTTGGTCACGGATCTGGCGGGTGTGGTCTACAAGGGCCGTGTCGAACTGATGGATCTGGACAAGGCGCGTTTTGCGCGCGAAACGAACGCGCGCACGCTCGCCGAAGCGATCGGCGATGCGGACGTGTTTCTCGGCCTCTCGGCCGGGGGCGTGCTCAAGCAGGACATGGTCAGGCAGATGGCCGCGAAGCCGCTGATTCTTGCGCTCGCCAATCCGACGCCGGAGATTCTGCCGGAACTCGCCCTCGAAGCACGGCCGGATGCCATTCTGGCGACGGGCAGAGCTGACTTTCCGAACCAGGTCAACAACGTGCTGGTGTTCCCGTTCCTGTTCCGCGGCGCACTGGATGCGGGCGCGACGACGGTCACGCGCGAGATGGAAATTGCGGCTGTCCATGCGCTTGCTGAACTGGCGCGTCAGGAACAGAGCGACATCGTCGCAACGGCTTACGGCATTCGTGATCTGTCGTTTGGTCCTGACTATCTGATTCCGAAGCCGTTCGATCCGCGTCTGATCGTCAAGCTCGCGCCCGCTGTCGCGCAGGCCGCGATGGATTCGGGCGTCGCCACGCGTCCGATCGAGGACATGGAGGCGTACAGGCAGCATCTGCAGCAGTTCGTCTATCAAAGCGGCACGACGATGAAGCCGATCTTTCAGCTGGCGCGTCGCGTCGAGCCGGAGAAGAAGCGCATCGTGTTCGCGGAAGGCGAGGAAGAGCGCGTGCTGCGCGCGGTGCAGATCGCCGTCGACGAAAGGCTGGCGAAGCCCATCCTGATCGGTCGTCCGGCTGTGATCGAGCAACGTATTGCGAAGTACGGCCTGCGTCTGGTGAACGGCCAGGACTACATGATCGTCGACACCGATCACGACGAGCGCTACCGCGACTTCTGGCAGACCTATCACAAGATGATGTCGCGCAAGGGCTTTACCGAGCAGATGGCGAAGCTCGAAATGCGCCGCCGCACCACGCTGATCGGCGCGATGCTGGTGAAGCGCGGTGAGGCGGACGGCATGATCTGTGGCATGGTGAGCACGACGCACCGGCATCTGCACTTCATCGATCAGGTGATCGGCAAGAAGAAAGGCTGCAACGTCTACGCAGCAATGAATGCGCTGGTGCTGCCGGGCCGGCAGATTTTCCTCGTTGATACGCACGTGAACGTCGATCCGACAGCAGAAGAACTCGCCGACATCACGATCATGGCGGCCCAGGAAGTGCTGCGCTTCGGCATCGAGCCGAAGATCGCGCTGCTGTCGCATTCGAACTTCGGCACGAGCAACGCGCCTTCTGCGCAGAAGATGCGCGATGTGCTGGCGATCCTGCGTCAACGCGCGCCACACTTGCAGGTGGACGGGGAAATGCATGGCAGCCTCGCGCTCGACCACACGCTGCGCAGCGAAGCGATGCCGGATTCGACGCTCGAAGGCGACGCGAATCTGCTGGTGTTGCCGAACATCGACGCAGCCAATATCTCGTACAACCTGCTGAAGACGGCGGCGGGGAACAACGTCGCGATTGGCTCGATTCTGTTGGGCGCAGCGCAGCCGGTCCATGTGTTGCCCGCATCGGCGACGGTGCGCCGCATCGTCAATATGACGGCGGTGCTGGTGGCGGATGTGATTGCGCAGAACTAGCCGCGACGTTCAAACACCAGAATCGCTTTTTATATGCTTTCTGCCAATCTCCCTGTTGGCAGAAAGAGAAGGGCGATGTTCCCCTTCCGCCTGAGGGGAAGTCTGGCAATTTCCGTCTTTCCAGCCTCACGACAAGCGCCCCAGTCTCACGAATTCTGTTCCTCTGCAGCAGACGCGCAACCCGTGCCCGCCAAGGTCGACGCGTTCGCACTAACACTCGCTGCCACGCGCAACGCTGCCATCGCCATCAACTATGCTCCAGCGCGCGATTCGTCTCGATTGCAGCAAGCACGCGCATCGACAGTTCCGGACCATGAACGCTCGCCGCCTCGTCATTGGGCACATTCAGGAACCGCGCGACGATCGCGATAGCCGTGTCGTTGTTCGTATCGACGGCGTCCGTCGCGGCGCGGCGCCACTCGTCGTCGTGCTGCATGAAAAGGCACAACGCATACAGCGCCGACACGACGGGCAGATTCGCGTGACGGCTCGTCACGTGGCGCAGCAGGCTCGCCGCTTCTCGCCATTCCGTCTGGTTGATCAGCAAACGGGCCTCGCACACGTCGGCAAGCGGGCTGTCCGGCTGCCACGCGCGCAACGCGCCGAGCACGTCATGCAACTCCGGCATGGCGCCGATGCGCATGCCGCCTGAAAACACCGACATCATCGCGTTGAGCACGGATGGACTGCATTGAAGATTCGACATGGCGGTCTCGCATGAACGGTTGACGATCGAAAGCGGGCACTCGCCCGACACTGCATTCTGTGTGCGCCGCCGCTTTCGATCTTCCGCGTGCGCGAAGCGTCGTGCCGCGTGCCGAAGCGCATCCTCGACGCGTGTGAAGAGTGGACAACGTTTCAGCACGCTGCAGCGAGCCAACGGCATGCGTCATTCGCGACGCGTCACGCGGCTTCGCGCCGCATGGGTGTGGAGTGCCCGCATGAATCTATCGTCGAGGCTGAATCGGGATCGGGCAAAGATCGCCGGTTCGTCTTCTTTTTAACCAGAGAGAATTCGATGAACTCCATTACCCAATCCTTTCTCAACCCCGTGAACTACACGCCCGTCGGCGGCATGACGGGCGGCGCGTCGCAAGCCGTGCCGGGTCAGGGCGGCGACGTCGGCAAGCTGCTGCAGGATCTGTCACAACTCATCGACGGCCAGCAGAACAACGCGGGCGGCGGAAACAACGTCAGCCAGTTCCTGCAGGATCTGGCGGGCGTGCTCGGCGGTCAGCAAGGCGCGCAAGGTGCACAGGGTGCGCAGAATCCCGCTTCGCCGATGGGCGGCCAACCCGGCTCGATGCCGCCGATGGGCTCGGCCACGGGAACGCCCGCTGGTTCGGCGACGGGTTCGCCGACGGGCGCGTCGGCCAGCAACGGCCTGGGCACGGCCGGCCAGGGCATGCACAACATCAAGATCAACAGCAAGGCGGGCGGCGACGCGCTGCATCTGCAGGAAGACTCGCAGGGCAACCTGTACAACGCGAGCGGCAACAACGTCGGCCATATGGGCGCGGACGGCTCGGTCACGCTGAACTCGGGCGCGACGAAGGAAGCCGCGATTCTCGAAACGGGTCATTCGAACGGCAAGATGGACATGGCGCAGAGGTTCGGGTTCGCGGGCAACGGCCTGACGAATCCGGAAACGGGCGATGGCGGCAACAAGGTGTTCGATTCGTCGCAGGTGTCGGTGTCGTCGGGCGATCTGAATCAGAAGAACGACGTCTGATCGAGGTCGGGATGCGGCGCGCGAGATTCGTCGGACGCGCCGCTGTTTGACTAACGACTTCGCAGTACGCTCAACGCGCGGCCAGCGATGCAGCCGTCACCGGTATCGCATGTGCAGGGTCGCGCCGCCAGCGTTCGATGATCGCGGCGATGCGGCGCGCGTAATCGTCGCGCAGCGCAGGCGTCGACGAATGATAGGCGCCCACGGCTGTCCACGTGTTGCCGTAGCGGACCACCTGTTTGCGCAGATGCCACGCGGCGATATAGACGTTCTTGCACGGCACCATCAGCGCGTCGCGCCGGATGCCGTATCGCTCGAGTTCCGGCAGATGGATCGAGTTGATCTGCATCACGCCGTAGTCGGTCGAACCGTTGGCGTTCGCATGCGTCGCGTCGGCGTTGTTGTGCGATTCCTGCCACGCGATCGCGCGCAGGATCAGCGGATTCAGACGTTGCCATGCGGCGGCATCGTCGAAGCAGTCGGCGTGGGCCGCGGACGTCACAAGCGCAGTCGACGCGCACAGCAGCGTGCCGGCGATGCGCAACGCGCGGCAGTTCGTGCGGCGGCCTGGGCTCATGGCGTCATTCCATCGCGCGACCGCATTTCGTGCCAGTGCGCGAGCCATGCGTTGTACGCATCGATGCGCGCTTCGCGGCGTGCTTCAGCGAGCCGTTCCTGTTCGAGACGCGCGTCTTCGCGATGCGCTTCCTCGCGATGTGCGTCGAGGCGCCTTTGCTCCGCGCGCGCTGCTTCCAGATGTCGCGCTTCGATCCTGTCGTCGTCAGCGTTCACGTGAAGCAATCCGTCGCGCTGTGCGTTCTGAGCGGACGCGTGAGCGCAGAACGCGACTGCTAGCGACATGGATAACGCAATAGCGGCGCGTCCAGAGAGGCGCATTGACTTGCTCCTTGATTGTGTGCAATGAGCGTGCGAAATAAGCGGGCGGGATGCGATGCGAACGAGGATACGAGCCACGCCGCATGCAACGCCCGCGCGACGCGAAGTATCGATACGGACAAACGAAGCACACGGCGGCACGCTGCGCTTTCGTGTTTGCGCATCTGGCTTCGCGCGCCACGCGGTGCGACGGCTGGACGGCTTTTATCCTGACGGCACCAGGTCGACGCAATCGATACGGCGCATCGTCGGCCTTCTCCTCAGAGGACTCGGATGAACACTCTTTCACTTCTCAACGGCGTAGGCGGTGTGTCGGGGCCGTCGCCCGTCGCGGGCGTGCAGGGCAATGGCTCGTCTCAGGACGCGTCGGTTGCGAATCTGCTGAGCGATATTGCGAAGCTGATCGACGGCGGCGGGGCCGCACAAGGCACGGGGCAGAGCGCGGGAACCGCGGGTGCATCGGCGGGCAGCAATAACGGTCTGTCGCAGTTCTTCGCCGATCTCGCCGCCATGCTGCGCGACCCGGACGGCACGGGTGCGCAAGGCGGCGCGGGTGGTGCGCCGGCGGGCGCGCCGTCTGGCGGTTACGATAATTTTGCAGCGATGCCCGGCAGCGGGACGCCTGTCGGCGGCTATGGCGCAGGCGGTGGCGGTGGAGCGGCTGGCGTCGGCAATAGTGGCGCAATCAATAACGCCGCAGGCAATGGCGCGAGCACTAACGGCGCAGCCGCTTCCGTGTCCTCGCCATCTTCAACGCCAAGCGCATCCTTCGGCGCAGCACCCGAAAGACTCAGCACCGCGCCGCAAACACAAGCCTTGTCGCCTGCGCAGAGCAAGCAAACCGCCGACGCCTACGTCAGCAATCTGCAAAAGGACTTCGGGCTCACGAAGGATCAGGCGGCGGGCATCGTCGCGAACCTGTGGCACGAGAGCGGCGGCATGAACTCTGGCATCAACCAGGGCGGCAAGATCGGCGCGCCGAGTTCGAACATGGCCGACGACAACGCGAACGGCTACGGCATCGCGCAATGGGGCGGCACGCGCAAGCAAGGTCTGCTCGACTACGCGCGCCAGCACAACCTCGATCCGTCGAGCGAAGCCGCTAACTACGGCTATCTGAAACAGGAATTGCAGACCTCGCAGGCGGGCGCAATCGCGGCCGTGAAGGGCACGAATAGCGCACAGGCCGCGACGCAAGCGTTCTGCAACGCCTTCGAGCAGCCGTCCGATCCGCAGATGGCATCGCGTCTTGGGTATCTGAACCAGATTCTTGCGTAAGGCTTCACGCCGCGTTCGCGTTCAAATCCATTGCCGACGAGCTTTGCCATGCTGAAAACGACGAACCTCTCCCCGCATGTCACGACCCGCACCACGACGGATACTGCCGCCGATAGCACACGTCCGCGACAGCGAACCGCGAACTCGCCTCCGCCGCCAGCGGGTCCGCGTCCGATGCCCGCGCCGCTCGCGCAGCTGAGATCGCACGCGTCTTCGTCGGCAAACGGCGACGCGCGCGTGGGCCGCAATGGCGCGACGTTCTCAGCCAGCACGGCCAGCGCACACGATGAGCAGCGGCCACGCATTGCGGCAAAAGCACCCGACAAGCCGTTGCACGCGTTGCCGCCCTCATCGGACGAAGCGGGGCCGTTGCATGCGGCGTCGTCATCGGGTGCATCAAAGATAAACGCTCCTTCGCAACCGCCGTCACGCACGCCATCCATCGCGGAGGCCACCGACACCGCGCCCAACGATTCCCCGCAAGATCCCGGCTTCAGACTGCCCGCACGTTCGCAGCGTTTAGGCCAGCCCGTCTATCGCGACAAGCCCGGCTTCTCGCTTCTGGAGACCAACAAGCTGCGTCCCGAGGCGTCGGTGGCGGGTGCGATCGGCATCGGCACGCACACGACAGCGGGCGCGGCGACGGGCGCCGTGGTCGGCGGCAGTCTGACTGCCGCGCACGAAGCCGTCGGCGCGCTCGTCAACGGCCACGCGTTCTTCGCCGCGCGGGAGCGCAAGCAGCGCTATGGCGAACAACTCGACAGCATGCTGCAGGACGATCTGAAGAAATTCCAAAGCGACATCGACAACGGCGTGCCGTTACGGCCCGAGACGATGATTCTCAAGCGCAAGAACGGCATTCAGAAAACCAGCGACCTCTTCACGAAGCCGGCGAGCAACGCGGCAGGGAAGGCGCCGCAGAATGCACAAGCAAATGCAGGAGCGAAGACGAAGCCCAACGCCGAACTCGATTACGACATGGACGCGGTACGCAAGCTAGCCGGATCGGACGATCCCGAACTGAAGCAGGAAGCCGCGCACGCGAAGAACGTGCTGCTCACCGCCTTCCTCAAGGACGACGTCGCCGCCAAACAGGGCAACCGCGCGGCCTACGAATTCATCCGCAACACGGTCGCGATCGGCGCAGCGACGGCGACGGCCGTGGGCACGCATGGCGCGTCGGTGGCGGCTGCGGGCTCGCATGCGGCGGCGACAGCAGCGAGCGAACGCATCGCGGGCAGCGCGCTCGCGGGCGCCGGCGCGCTCGACGTCGGCAAGGGCATCCGCGGGCTCAAGCAGCGCATGCGCGACGAGAAGGCGGAAGTGGCGGGCAGCTACGAGTTGCACAAGCGCAAGGCGTTCGCCGATTCCGTTGTCGGCGAAGGCGCGGACCCGCAGATGAAGCAGGCCTTCGACGATCTCGGCGATGCGCGCGGCAAGCTCATCAAGGACACACACCTCGCGTTCCGCCAGCAGGCGCATACGCAGGCCGGGCAGGAGCGCTACGGCAAGATATTCCCCGGCACGATGATTGACGAGCGGAAGTCGACCGCCGCGAAGAAGGAAACGCGCGATCTCGTGGGCAAGCATGCGCATGCCGTTGTCGAGTATCAGATGGGACTTGGTGATCCGGCTAAACAGAAGACGCTCGCGAACCAGTGGAACACGATCATGCAAAGTGGCGGCACGCGGCAGACGCGCTCGCGTCAGTTCGCCACGCTGATCGACGCCGATCCCGGCATGAAGAACGCGTATCAGCTGTTGCGCGATACGGGCATGGGGCGCAGCGAATCGATCTACACGATGCAGCGGATGGTCGAGATGTCGATCGAATCGAAGCTGGCGAAAGACCCGGAGATGGCCGCGTTCGGCGGCAATGCCGACTTCGCGAAGGACGACGCCGCGCAAAAGGCGACGACGAGCCGTTTGACGTCAGCGTTCGCACGCCGTTGACGCATGCGCGAAGGGTGGCTCGCATGCGTGAACGGGCGCGTGACAAAGAGCACGGCGAAAGGGCATCGGTTGCGGGCGGGTTGCCGCATCGTTGGGCGCGTGCATCGTGTGCCGCGCGGGCCGCATTCGTCCAGTACTTTTGCATCTTCTCAATCGACGCGGTGGTGCTCGAAAGCCCGCTCACGCGGCCAGCGGCTGTCGACTGTCGGCCGCCTCGCCATGCCGCGCGATGAACACATAGCCGAGCGAGTAGACCGTTTTCAGTTGCGACCCATCGCGGCCATCGAGCGCGAGCTTCGAGCGCAGCTTGTAGATATGTTGTTCGAGCGAGCGTCCCGCGAGGTCGGCGTCCTTGCCCCACACGGCGTTCGCGAGCTGCTCGCGGCTCATCAGCGAGCCTGCGTTCATCAACAGCAGCCATGCCAGGCTCAGCTCGCGCGCGGTCAGCGCCACGCAACGCTCGCCGAAGCTCACCGTGCGCGCCGTCCGGTCCACCGTATAGCCCGCCACCGTCAGCCGGTCGACCACGCGCGAGCCGCGGCAGCGCGCAATCGAGCGCCGTGCGCGCGCCATGATCTCGTCGACGCTCGCGGTGCCGATCACGACTTCATCGACGCCCGCATCGAGCGCCTCGATCACGGCTTCGCTGTCCCACGAACGGCCGATCATCATCACGGGCAGATCGGTGCGGAAATGGCAGGTGCGCCACTTGAGCGTCGCGAGCGCGGGAATCTGGCTCTGCGTCGCATCGAAGATGACGAGCGCCGCCGAATTGCGTTGCAGGAAGCGGATCAGCGAAAGCTCGTCGGTGAAACGCGTGCAGGATGTGCCGTTCTGTTCGAACGCTTCACTGATCTGTTTGAACAGCACGTCGCTGAAAGTGAAAAAGGCAATTCGCATGTGTACTCCATTACCATCGCGGCGCGACCCAGGCGCGCCGATATCCCCCGTCGTTCTGGTCTGAGGCGCCGTCTATGTTTTTGCAGCGCTCTTGTCATACAGAACACCTGATAGCAAGGGGCTATTCCATCCGTTTCTCAATCGGCTGGGAATGCGAATGAACACGCGAAAAATGCTTGTGGGACAAAGGTTTGCAGCGCCACATGCGCTGCATCGAAAGACGCCGCGTAAAAAAATTTTTGTGCTTCAACGCAGCGAAGAACCGTTCGATCAAGCGAAGCAGCAACGAAGCTTCATCGCGTACGCGCCCACTATCTGGGTGAGCCGCGTGCTTACTTGCCTGCCGCGTAGCGTTGCTCTTCATGCACGCGACGTTCGTGCGATTCCGCATACGCGGCGGAACGTGCCTTGAGCAACGGATCGTCGGACGGCGCGATGCCATCGGGCAGCTTCAGCGGATCGAAGCTGATGTCGCGGCATGGGCCGTCGATCTGCGGCTCTTCACGCTGCACGACGAGCGTACCCACGTCGATCTGCGTGCGGTTCGCGGGCCATTGGCGTGTCGAATCGTTGGTGACGTCGCCGGGTTGCGCGAGCGTGATGACCATGTGCCACCGCACGGGACCTTGCCGCAGGCGCTCGGCAAGACCGCGCTCCAGGAAATCGGTGTCATGCGTTTGTGCATCGGCGAGCGGCGTATAGGTATCGTCGGGTTCGACGCGCCAGCGCACATCCTGCGCATGCCCGTCGCGGTCGATCAGCCGGAACGCCGAAACGCTGTAGTACGCGGCATTATCGAAGCCCGATGAAGGTGGATGATCGCGCAGCCATTGATCGAAGCGCGCGGTTTCGGGATGCGTCTTCATGAACGCATCCATGCCGGGGTTGTCGCCGTACGTGGTTGCGTCGTGCGCTTGCCGCGAGGCCGCGAGCATCTCGACCAACGCTTCGGGGCTGCGCACGGGGAAGATCGGCGCGGAGTTCATCGCGGTGCGCCATTCGCCGCCGCCAGGCGTCACGATGCGCAGCGCGAGGCTGCGCACGTTCGACGCGCCATCGGCCTGCGCGGGATTGCCGCCGCCGATCGACAGGCGTCCCACTACTTGCGACTTGCCGGCCGCGAACACGCCTGCGCGCGAGAGCGGCGCGGCATTGCCGTTGCTGTCGAAATAGCCGGTCACGCACACGCCTTTAGCGTGATTGCGCCGAAAGCCCGGGTGCTTGCCGGATACGGCTTCGAAGCCGTCGACGATCTGGTTCGCCGAAGGCTGCGCGCCGAGCAGGCTGCCGAGGCCATGCGAGTACGCATAAGCGCCAGCTATCGAGCCAAGCGTGACGACGGTGAGCGCGCCGCCCGCGACAATGCGAAAAGAAAGTCTGGACATGAATCGACAGCGGGTGCAACACGCGCCACTGCGCGCGCGGCATCAAACGGAACCAAACAGTGGATCGAAATGGCGTTCAGCGATCTCTTTGCCAATTGGCGCAAGATCGCCATTGCTGGTTGCGCCGATCAGCGCATAGCCGAGATTGGATTCACGCCACGTGACGACGTTCATCGTGTCGATGCGTTGCGACGCGACGGACTGATTCGCCTTGTTTTCCTTGATCACGCACAGCGCGACGGGATCGCCTTTCTGCGGCAGATAGATGATCTGCACGAGAGGGCGCCCATGGAACTTCAGGCGCTGCACGCGGATGAAGCGCAAGCCCGCCTTGCTGAGATCGGGCACGTTCAGCGCAATGCCGTCCTCGCTGCGGATCTCGTTGACGGTGCTTTGCGCGTCCGATGAATCGGGCCACAAATGCGCGACGGTGTCGCGCGAATAGAGTTGCTGATAGCTGGCTGCGACCTGTACCCACGGCAGCGAACCCATCGTCGCGGCCGCGACTGTAGCGGTGCTGCCGGACGGCTTGCCCGACTCGCCAAAGCCGACGCCGGGCGCGAGCCGCAACACGACTCCGCAGCAGAACGCGCCGCCGACGAACGCGACGGCAAGCCATGCCGGCGCGATGCGCAGGCGCGAGCGCACGGGCGCGGAGGGCGGCATGTGCGCGTCGTGTTCGATCGCGGGGTCGTTCGCGCTTTGCGCGTTGTCGCCTTGCGCAGCGGCGGGTGCCACTGACTGTTCGGCCTGCTGGGCTTGCGCGGCGGCGCTCAGCTTCGCGGCTTCCGTATGCGCGCGGATCAGATCGTCGACCCGCTTGACAAGGCTCGCCGGAACGGGCGGCAGTGTCTGCGCGGCGAACGCTTCGCGATACGGCAGGCGCGACGCCTGGAAAAGGGCGACCTTATCCGCGAGCTCCGCGTGTGCGCGAAGTTCGTCTTCGATCTGCTGGCGTTCCTGCGGCGATAGTTCGTCGTCGACATACGCCATCAGCACGGTATCGTCGACTTTCATACGCTCGGGCCTTGGTCGGGAGTGCCGCAACACTCGAAATCATTCATGTCACAGCGCTGTCACAGCTATCTGACTCTTAAGTATAACGTCCTGTCCGCGCATGCGGGCAATGCTCCGATTTGACGTGCTTCCGCGCGAAGAACCTTGCATGCGCTGTCAACTTTCTACGGGCCGCACGGGCAACGGCGCCAGGCTGAACATCGCATCGACATCGCGCTTCGCGATCAGCTTGCCGAGCTTGTCGAGATCGACCTGGCCGGCCGTGCCGATCAGCGCGTAGCTCAGTTCCGACTGCCTCCACGTGACGACGTCCATGTCGTCGATCTTCTGCTGCGCAAGCGACTGGTCGGGCTTTGCGTCCTTCACCACGCACAACGCGACCGGGCCGCCCGTTTTCGGCAGATAGACGATCTGCACGAGCGGCTTGTCGTGAAAGCGCAGCCGCTGGATGCGCTTGAACGTCAGGCCTTGCGCGCTGAGATCGGGCACGCGCACGGGCAATCCGTCGATCTGATGGATATCGGCGACGGTTTTTGCCGACACGGCCGCGTCCGTCGCGACGGCCACCGTGTCGCGTGAATAGAGCGCCTGATAACCGGCGGCAGCCATCACCCAGGGCGAAGCGGGTGGCGCGGACGCGACCGTCGCAGCGCCGCCAGGCAAGCCCGGAAGGCTGGGCAACAGCCGCAAGCCGACCACGCAAGAGAACACACCTGCAGCGAACGCGGCGGCAAGCCACGGCGCGGAAAAGCGCATGAGCGAACGCACGGGCGCGGACGGTGGCAGGCCAAGGTTCGGCGGCGCGATGGCGTCGTTCGCGGCGGGGCCGGGCGGCACGGGCGACGTCGCGCTCGCATGCGTGCGCGAGAGTTCGGCGATCTTGCGCGTCAACGATTCGGGCACGGGCGGCAGCTTCTGCTGCGCGAACGCATCGTGATACGGCAGGCTCGATGCGCGGAACAGTTCGATGCGCTCCGCCAGATCCGGCGAGTCGTCGAGCTCGCGTTCGATCTCGCGGCGTTCCTCGATGTCGAGTTCGCCGTCAACGTAGGCCATCAGCGTGATGTCGTCGACTTTCATGACGCCGAGTCCTTGCCGAAGGTGGCCATTTTCATCGACGGGACTGGCTTGCTGGCGAACAGCGCGCCGATCGCCTGGCGCGCGCGCGACAGCCGGCTCATCACGGTGCCGATGGGAACGTTCAGCGTTTCGGCCGTTTCGCTGTAGCTGAGGCCTTCGACGGCGACCAGCAGCATCACGGCGCGCTGCGCGTCGGGCAGGCGCTGCACGGCCTCGATGATCTGCGCGTTCATCGTGATCTGTTCCGGCGTGCGCGCCTTCGGGTCTTCGACCGTTTCGAGAAAGTCGTCGTCCCATTCCATGCTGGAGCGGTTGCGCACCGAACGGGCGCGCAGCTCGTTGATCCACGTGGAGTGGACGATCGAGAACATCCAGCTAAGCGGCGCGGTGTCCGCCTGCAACTGATGCGCGCGTTCCAGCCCGCGCACGCAGGCACGCTGAACGAGGTCTTCAGCGTCGTGCTGGTCGCCGGAAATGCGCAATGCGAAAGCCCATAACCTGGGAAGCATCTCGGGCAGCATGCCGGACAAGTCTGCGCCTGTCATTGAAGTCGTTCCTTGCTACTGACTCGTTGGTCTGCCCTCGACGAAGGCATAAGGCCGGTGCGCGGCAAACGTTGGCGCGCCTGAATATATACGGACGGAGTTCAAGCCGATAATTTTAACGTCGATCCGACAATGTTGCTGACGAGCGTTTTCGGCGCGCCGTGCTTCCGTTCGGGGCCGAAGCGGAAAGGCGAGTGAAAGACGGTCACGGCATGCAAACCCGGGAGCCGCACGTTCAATCGGTCAGTCAATCGGCTAAGATACGGCCCGCCAGTCATTTTCGAACGATGGAGTGTTTTCAGTGATTCAACCGGGCAACGTATTCAAGGACAACCTCGCGCAACTGCCGGGCATCGACGGTATCGAACGGATCGATCTCGTCGACGGCAAGGGCGCCGTGGTCGCGAGCATCGAGAACAAGCCGGGCAAGCAGGGCTCGGTTGCCGTGTACCACTATTTGCGCAACGCGTTCGGCACACTCGACGCGAAGGCCGCCGAACATGGCCTCGCCGTGTTCGCGGAACATACGGCCGATGCGCGCAACCGTCCGGGCGCGCATCCGAATGTCGACCGGCTGCTGGAGATTGCAGTGGGCGGCGAAGCGCTGCGTATCGACGTCGTCGCAGCGGCCTGAGCGCGTCACAGCACGCCTAGCGCCAGGGCCTTGAGCGTGGCGGCTGCGCGCGTCGAGCAGTCCAGCTTGCGGAATACGCTTTCGACGTGCGTGCGCACGGTGCTCGGACTCAAGGACAGATCGCGGGCAACTTCCTTGTTGCTCGCGCCGCGCGAAATGCCGCGCAGCACGTCGACTTCACGCGCGGAAAGCCGCGCCGTTTGCGCGCGCGGATTCACGACGCGCCGCTGCGCGACACGCTCGTCGATCAGTGCATTGACGACATCGGCGTCGAAACGGCCTCGTGCGGCTTCTTCGTGCAACAGCTTCGCTGCTTCGTCGTGCGTGAGCGCCGCACGCCACGGACGCGCCGCGCGTAACGCGACCCACGCGGTGCTCGCCGCGAGAATGCGCGCTTCCATCGACAACGCAGCGCCCAACGCACCACGAAAATAACCCGAGCCGTCGAGCCGTTCATACGCGTATGAGCCGAGTTCGGCCGCCTCGGCGAGCGAGCCCGTCTGCTTGCCCGCGCGCGACGTCCAGTACGGCACGAGACGCGCTTTCTCCCACGCCGCCTGCGACAGACGGGCAGGCGCGTCCCAGACGGAGTTCGGCACGGCCGCGCGGCCCATGCCATGAACGAGGCCTGCGCAATAGAGCCGGTTTTGCGCGTTCGCATCGAGCGCGAAGCGCGCTGCGCATGAGGCAGCCGTCGCCGCGACGCTGCGCGAATAGCCCGTCATCCACGGCAGTTTGAGATCGATGATGTCCGCGACCAGTTCGACGGGCGTGACGTCGTTCATCTGCTGCGTCAACAGCACGGCATCGATCGACACAGCGTCCGCCTGTGCCAGTTCATCGAGCCATTGCGGTGCGAGCCGGACCGCGAGCCGCGCGAGCTTGTCCGGGTAGCGCGAATCGGCACGCTCACCGATCAGCACACTCGCGCGTTCGATCCCGTACGTGCGCGAAAAAATCTCCAGTTCGCCCGCCAGCGCCACGACGAACACGGTGGCGGGCACGGCGCTGCCCGCCAGCCGGTCCGGCGTGCCCGTGCCGTCCCACGATTCGAACACGTGCCGCAGCGTGGCTTCCGTGCCCTGGCCGAGACCGAGCATGCGCGCCGCTTCCCCCGACACTTCGCAGTGAATGCGCGCGAGCGGCGTCATGACCGCGCTCACATCGCCTTGCAATTCCATCGGGCGTGCCCAGTCCGGCTTGAGCGCGAGCATCGCTCCGCGGCTCGCGACGTCGTCGCCGAGCGCTTCTGCGAAGCCCGACGCGTTCGCCGTGCAGCCCGACCAGCGCAACAGCGACGCCTCGCACACGGCGACGACGGCCGCTTCGCCGAGTTCCGCGGCCCGTGCGAGGCGTACGGCGAGCCACGCGGTGCGGATGGAGTGGTCGGTTGGCTGGCCCATGCTCAGATCGCCGATGAAGGCGAGCGCCTTCACGGCATCGAAGACGCGAACGACGGGGCCGCCGGATGAGCCTGACGAGGTCTGCATAAAGGTGCGATGTGGGTCTTTTATCGAGCCTCACTATACCGCGCGCGGTTTCGCGCGAGATCGGTCATTTGACCGATACCCGCGCTCATGGGCGTCTGCGAAGCTTCGTTCCATTCGATAACCCGGTTTGACACATAAGGACATCTCGCTCATGAACTCGCTTATCAGGAAGTGCATCGCCTCCGCCATGCTGGCGGGCGCCGTATTTTCGTTGCAGTCCGCGCACGCCGCGCAGCCGCAGGATCTGAAGGGCAAGAACGTCGTGCTGGTGCACGGCGCGTTCGCCGATGGATCGAGCTGGGAGAAGGTGATTCCGCTGCTCGAAGCGCGCGGCCTGCATGTGGTTGCCGTGCAGAACCCGCTCAGCTCGCTCGCGGACGACGCCGCCGCCACGAAACGCGCGATCGACGCGCAGCAGGGTCCCGTCGTGCTGGTCGGCCATTCGTGGGGCGGCGCCGTCATCACGCAGGCGGGCAATGACGACAAGGTGAAGGCCCTCGTCTACGTCGCCGCGTTCGCACCCGACAGCGGCCAGTCGATCAACGATGTTGTGAAGGGCAAGCCCGCGCCCGCATGGGCGAGCGAGCTGCAGAAGGACTCGGGCAACTTCCTGACGCTGTCGTCGAAAGCCATCGACAACGACTTCGCGCAGGACCTGAGCCCGGCGCAAAAGCGCATCGTCGCGGCGACGCAAGGCCCGTGGTTCGCCGGCTGCACCGACGACAAGATAACGGACGCGGCGTGGCACACGAAGCCTTCGTACTTCGTCGTCGCGAATCACGACCGGATGATCGATCCGCGTTTGCAGGACGCGATGGCAGGGCAGATCAAGGCCAACGTGACGCACGTCGACACGAGCCACGTGCCGATGCTCAGCAAGCCCGAAGCGGTGGCGAACGCGATCATTGCGGCGGCTGCGAAGGCGCAGTGACGACACCACGTTGTGCAAGTGCCGCGACGCGCCTGGATGCGCGCCGCGGTTTTTGTGTCAGTGCAAGAATCAGCGTCAGCGCGGAAAAATCTCCGCGATCCAGTCGACGAAGGCCTTCACAGCCGCGCTCGAATGCGATCGGTCCGGATACAGGATCGCGACGGGGACGGGCGCGCTTCTCGATTCCCGCAACACTTCCTTCAGCCGCCCCGATTCCAGATAAGGCTTCGCGACGAACTCGGATAGCTGGATGATCCCAAGTCCTTCGATCCCGCATTGCAGATACGCTTCCGTTTCGTTGACGGCGAAGCGGCTTTGCATCGTCAGCGTGACGGGTTCGCCGTTCACGTCGAAGCGCCAGTCGAGCGGACGGCCTGTCGCGTTCGAAATGTAGTTGATCGCTTCGTGCGCAGTGAGGTCGCCGACGCATACAGGCTCGCCACGCTCGCGCAGATAGCGCGGCGACGCGCAGGTGAGCCATGTCAGCGTGCCGAGTTGCCGCGCGATCAGCGTCGAATCCGCGAGCTCGCCCGTGCGGATCGCGCAGTCGATGCCGTCGAAAATCAGATCGGCAGGCCGGTCGCTCAGTCCCAGCACGAGTTCGATGTCGGGATAGCGCTGTGCGAAGTCACGCAGATTCGGCAGCACGACGGCCCGGCCGATCACACCTGGCATATCGGCTCTCACCTTGCCGCGCGGCGCGAGCGTGTCGTCCCGAAGCCCGCTTTCCGCACGATCGATTTCGGCGAGGATGGTCCGGCACGACGCGTAGTAGCGCTCGCCCGCTTCCGTGAGACTCAGGTTGCGCGTGCTTCGGCGCAGCAGCACCGTGCCGAGGTATTGCTCCAGATTCTTGATCGTCGTGGTGACGGACGAGCGCGGCATCGACAGCGTCTCGGCCGCCTTGCTGAAGCTGCGTGCGTCGACGACGCGCACGAAGGTGCTGATCGCTTGAAGTTTGTCCATGAAAGTGGTGAGCGTGCGAAGAAGCGATAACGCCGCACCCGGCGTTCGAACGCGAGCATACATCGCGTGAGACTTCGCAGCATCGAACGCGACTCAAAAACCGTGCGTTCGCCGCGCACGCGTTGTGAATTCAAGCGCGACGAACAATGACAGACACGTGCCGACCTAGACTTCGATCAACGCAGCCGCGCTTTGGGCACAATGCCCGGCGGCGCGATGCGATCGAATCCTTCATGCAACGAAACCGCACAGAAGGCCATTCACTGCATCGTTTTCGATGCCATGAAAAGGGTAACGCGTCATGACGCAACAACGTATTCTCATTCTGGGCGCAGGCGAACTGGGCATGTCCGTGCTGCGCAATCTCGCACGACGGGCCGGGTCCTCGGCACTGAGCATTAGCGTGCTGCTTCGCCCATCGACGATTCAATCCATCGACGCCTTCAAGCAACGCGAAATCGACGAATTGCGCGCGCTCGGCATCGAGCCCATTCCCGGCGACCTCGCGGCCGATTCCGTCGACACGCTCGCTGCGCTTTTCAAAAGATTCGATACCGTCGTGTCGTGCACCGGGTTCGTCGGCGGCAAGGGCGTGCAACTGAAGATCGCGCGCGCCGCGTTGAATGCGGGCGTGCCGCGCTTCTTCCCGTGGCAGTTCGGCGTCGACTATGACGTGATCGGCCGGGGCAGCGCGCAGGATCTGTTCGACGAGCAGCTCGACGTGCGCGACCTGTTGCGCGCGCAATCGCGCACGGATTGGGTCATCGTGTCGACGGGTATGTTTACCAGCTTTCTGTTCGAGCCGTCGTTTGGCGTGGTGGAGTTCGAAAGCGGTATCGTGCGGGCGCTGGGCGGCTGGGACAATGCCGTCACGGTCACGACGGCCGAAGATATCGGTGCATTGACGACGGAGATCCTTTTGGCCGAGCCATGCATCAGTCGTCGCGTCGTGCATGTCGCGGGCGAGACGATCGGCTATGGGCAACTCGCCGACAAGCTGGACGCGTTCACGGGCCGCACGTTTGAACGTGTGGAGTGGACCGTGCCGCAGCTAAAGCGGGAACTGGCGCTCGATCCTGACAATGGCCTGAAGAAGTATCGCGTGGTGTTTGCGGAAGGCAAGGGCGTGGCGTGGGATGAGAAGCAGACCTTCAACGCGCAGCGCGGGATTGCCGTCGAGAATGTCGGCCAGTGGATGCGGCGCAACCTGAGTGTGAGTGAAACTACGCTGGCAGGGTAACGGCAGGCGGCAGCGGCCAATCAGAAACCCGATCGACCGCTGCCTTCAAGCTCAACGCTTCATATTGCGCATCGCTACCGCAATCACGACCGCACCGCACACAAGCACAGCGGCAGCCAGATACGAGCCCGCGCTGATATCGTGCGTCGCCGCCGTCAATGCGCCGATAGCCGTCGGCGCGCTCAAACTGCCGAGCTGCCCGATGCTCGAAATCAGCGCAATCGAACCCGCCGACGCCGTGCCCGACAGAAACGTCGCCGGTATCGTCCAGAAGATTGCCGTACAAGACAGATAACCGATCGCGACAAGCGCCAACCCAGCGATTGCCGGCGTGAACGATGCGTGCGCCGTGCCAAGCAGGACCGCGCCCGCAGCCGACACCAGCGCACACCCCGCGAAATGCAGCCGCCGTTCTTTGGTCGCATCCGAGTGCCGGCTCGCGAGCAACATGCCGATTGCGCCGATCAGATACGGAATCGCCGACACGAGCCCGATATGCCACGGGTTCGCGACGCCCGCCTGCCGGATCACGGACGGCGCCCAGAAGTTCAGCACGCTGCCCGCCCACGTGATCGTGAAATAGCCGAACGCGCACACATACACGCGCCAGTTCTTCAACGCCGCGCCGAAGTGATCGATGCGATGTTCGCTTCCATGGCCTTCGCCTTGCAGCTCGCGAGCGACGATGGCCTTTTCCTCAGGCGTTAGCCACTTCGCGGTTGCCGCGGAGTCAGGCAGATACCAGAGCGCGACCAGACCGACCAGCACAGGCGGAATCCCTTCGAGCAGAAAGAGCCATTGCCATGCGTGCAGCGTGTGCCAACCATCGGCATTGCTGAGAATCCATCCGGAAACGGGACCACCTGTGATGCCCGCCACGGCGATGCCAAGCACGAAAGCGGACAGCACCTTCGCACGATGACGATCCGGAAACCACGACGTGAGGTAATAGACGATGCCAGGAAAGAAGCCCGCTTCGGCAATGCCGAGCGCAATACGCGCGATATAGAACTGCGTCGGATTGCGCACGAACATCATCGACACCGACACGAGACCCCACAGCACCATGATTCGCGCGATCGTCCGGCGCGGGCCGATGCGGCGCAACAGCAGATTGCTCGGCACCTCGAACAGCACATAGCCGATGTAGAACACACCGACGCCCAGTCCATATGACGCTTCCGTCAAGCCAAGGTCCGCGCGGAACTGCAGATGCGCGAAGCTGATATTGACGCGGTCGATGTAGTTGAGCACGTAGCAGAGAAACAGAAACGGAATCAGCCGCCGCGCGATGCGTCCGAACAGCTTCTCCGTATCCACCTGCACACTGTCGCTCTTCATCGATTCGGATGGCGGGCCGTCGAGGCCGCTGCGCGCCAGCGCACCGTTGGTCGTTTCCATTACGAGGTCTCCAATATAGTCGTCATTTGATATGTCGGCCGTGCTGCCTACGCGGCTTCGCTCTGCTTCAACGCGCTACGCAACGGTGCGAGCAGTTCGGCGTTGTGCTCGCCGAGCGTCGGCGGCGCGATCACGTCGGTCGTGCGCTCGCCGTCGAAAGAAACAGGCGACCGCACCGTGCGAAAACGTCCCATCTCCGGATGCGATGTTTCGACCAGCAATTCGAGGTGCTTCGCCTGCGGATCGTCGAGCGCTTCGCTGGCGTCGTACATCGGCGCGTGCGGCACGTCGTTCGCTTCGAGCCGCGCGCACCAGTCGGCGCGGTTACGCTGCGCGAATGCCGCGCCGAGCAGATCGATCAACGCTTCCTGATTCGCGATGCGACCTGCGCGGTCAGCAAAGCGCGGGTCTTGCAGCAAAGTCGGTTGTTCGATGGCGTCCGCGAGACCCAGCCAGAATTTTTCTGGCGACGACATATGCAACGCCAGCCATTTGCCGTCCGCGCACTTCATCACGTACGACTGCGACACGCTCGGACGGCTGTATGGGCCCATCAGCTCATCGGCCGAATAGTAGTGGGTGAACGCGTCGAGATTGAAGTGGCTCATTGCTTCGAGCATCGACACTTCGACCTTGCGTCCGACGCCCGTCCGGTTGCGTTCATGCAGCGCGCCGAGAATGCCATACGCCGCGTAGAAGCCCGTCAGCGAATCGGCAATCGCGGGACCGACCACGCGCGGATTCTCGGGATTGATCAGCAGGCCGAGAAATCCGCTGGCCGCCTGCGCGACGGTGTCGTACGCGGGCCGCGCCGCTGCCGGGCCGGTCTGACCGAAGCCGCTGATCGCGCAGTAGATCAGACGCGGATTGATCTCGCGCAAACGCTCGTAGCCCGCGTTCATGCGATCCGCCGCGCCGGGCCGGAAGTTCTGGATATACACGTCGGCGTCGCGGATGAGGGCGTCGAACAGCGCGAGATCGTCGGCGTCTTTCGTATTCAGCGTGACGCTGCGCTTGTTGCGGTTGTAAGTCTGATAGTGCGGGCTATAGAAGCCGCCCTTGAACGCGCGGAACGGATCGCCCGTGCCCGGCTGCTCGATCTTGACGACGTCGGCGCCCAGATCGCCTAGCAGCATGCCGGCCGCTGGCCCCGTGATAAAGGTGCCTTGCTCGAGCACCCGGACGCCTTCGAGAACTTTGGTCATGCAACAACTCCAGAGATGCGCTGCGAAATGATGTGAGCGGAACGATCAGATACCGGGCTGAAAGCCTTCGGGCGTTTCGCCGTCGTACACCACTTCACGCGTGGCCTGATACGACAGGGCGAAGCCGATCGAATGCGCCAGTTCTTCCGTCAGATGCCCGATCAGTCCGGCCGTGCGCGCGAGAATCGGCACGCCCTTGAGCGCGGCAAGCGGAAAACCGACGCCCAGCAGCACGGCAGGAATCGCCGCCGACACGTTGAGCATCAGCGCCTTGCCGAACACATCCGGCAACACGGATTCGATCGCTTCCGCGATGCGTACATAGGTCATATCCGCGCCGCTGCGTTCGGCGACGGCGAACAGCGCGTCGACGCGCGGGTCGCGCTCTTTATGCAGCGGATGGCCGTAGCCCGGCACGGGGCGTTTGTCCGCGCGATAACGCGTGATCACCGTGAAAGCCGCCTCGGACAGATCGCCGCCCGTTTGCGCCGCGCACTGCCGCACTTCGTCGAGCAGCTTTCCACAGGACTCGGACGCGCCGAGTATCACCGAGCCGCAACCGAGAATCCCGGCGGCCACGGCGCCTTGCAGCGCGTCGGGCGCGGCGGCGAGCGTCATGCGGCTCGCCTGCACGCTCGGCACGAGTCCGTGCTCCGCGATCGCGACGAGCGTCGCGTCGAGCACGGCGCTGGCGGCCGGGCTGGGCGTGTGTCCCGTGACGAGCAGGAAGAAGTAGTCGGTGAACGAGATCTTGCCGATCAGTTCGTTCGCGAGGTCGCGTCCTCGCACGACGATGGTGTGCGTATTCGAGGTCGAGATCGACGTACGCGGAATGGTCTCTTTGCCGATTTTCATGGGTGCTTCGCGGGTCCGTTGAGCATCGCGTCGAGGTCTCCTCTCGCTGCGATCGTTGATGGCGAGGCCAGTGTAAGGCAGGCAATCTATCGATAAAAATGGTATTTTTCGCTGATTATCTATCGATGCGATCGATTCAAACGCGACCCACGAGAACCCATGGAACTACGACATCTGCGCTACTTCGCGGCCCTCGCGGAGCAATTGAGCTTCACCGTCGCCGCGCAAAAGGTCCACGTCACGCAATCGACGCTGTCGCATCAGATCCGCCAGCTCGAAGAGGAACTCGGCTGCCGGCTGTTCGAGCGTGAAGGCCGGCGCGTGACGATGACGGAAGCGGGCGAGCTGTTTCTGGAGCGCGTGCGCAATGCGCTGCGCGAAGTCGACGAAGGCGTGTCGACCGTGCGCGATGCCGCCGAGGAAATGACGGGCGTCGTGCGCATCGGCGCGACGCACACGTTCAACCTGCACATCATTCCGCGCTGCGTGTCGCTGTTTCTGGACCGGCATCCGTCCGTGCGCGTCGACGTGCTCGAAATGACGGGCGACGGCATCGCGCAGGCGCTGCTGCGCGGCGACCTCGATATCGGCGTGACGTACAAGCCGAACGACGCGTTGCCGCTGCGTTTCGAGCCGCTCTACACCGAGGAGATGATGCTCGCCGTCGGGCTGCGGCATCCGTTCGCGAAGCGGCGCTTCGTGCGCGTGTCGGAGCTTCATCTGCAACGCATGGTGCTGTTGCCGCGCAGTTTTTCCACGCGCGTGCTGCTCGACGAATCGTTCCGGATGGCGAATGCGGCGCCCGTCGTCGTCGCGGAAATGAACGCCATCGCGCCGATGATCGAACTGGTCAGAGAGACCGACATCGCGACGATCGTGTCGACGCATGCGCTGCGGCGCGAGGACGTGAAATTGATTCCGCTCGAAAGTCCGACGCCCGTGCGTTCGCCCGGTTTGCTGTGGCGCAGGGACGAGGCGCGCACGCCCGCGGCCCGCTCGTTTGCGTCGATCGTGCGCAGCGTGAGCGACAGCGAGAGCCGCGACACGCGGCGCAATACGGTGCGTGCCGCGCGCCGGTAATGGGCGAGGTCGTGGGCATTGAGCGCGCCGTCCGCGAAATGATCGTTTTGCGCAAATGCATGATCGGTTTGCGCAATCCAATCAAACGGTCTACACTCCAAACTGATCGATTTGATCGAATGATGACTGTTTCAATCAAAATCGCGGATAGACGCGGCGCTTAATAAAGCCAGGAGACTCGCATGGTTCAGATTCCCATCAAACGCTCGATCGAGCGCATCCCCGGCGGCATGATGATCGTGCCGCTGCTCATCGGCTCGCTGGTGGCGACGTTCCTGCCCGGCATGCCGAAGTTCTTCGGATCGTTCACGAATGCGCTGTTCACGGGCGCGCTGCCTATCCTTGCCGTGTTCTACGTCTGCATGGGCGCGAGTATCGACGTGAAGGCGACGCCGTATCTGATGAAGAAGGGCGGCGCGCTGCTCGTGACGAAGGTTGGGGCGGCGGTGATCGTCGGTGTGATTCTCGGCCATGTACTTGGCGAGCATCCCGTGTCGTCGGGGCTGTTCGCGGGCATCTCGACGCTTGCCGTGGTCGCCGCGATGAACGACACCAACGGCGGTCTCTACATGGCGCTGATGGGCCAGTATGGCCGCTCGGAAGACGTCGGCGCGTACACGTTGATGTCGCTCGAATCGGGTCCGTTCCTGACCATGGTGACGCTCGGCGTCGCGGGTCTGTCGGCGTTCCCGTGGCAAACGCTGGTCGGCAGCATCCTGCCGCTCGCGCTCGGCATGCTGCTCGGCAATCTGGACCGCGAAATGCGCGACTTTCTCGCGAAGGCCGTGCCCGTGATGATTCCGTTCTTCGCGCTGGCGCTCGGCGCGGGCCTCGATCTGCACAAGGTCTGGCAGGCCGGGTTGCTCGGCATTGGTCTCGGCATCGCGGTGGTGATCGTGACGGGCATTCCGCTGTACTTCGCGGATCGCCTGACGGGCGGCACGGGCGTGGCCGGTGTGGCGGCAGCCAATACGGCGGGCAACGCAGCGGCTGTGCCAGCGCTCGTCGCGGCGGCGAACCCGGTGTACAACGAAGCGGCGCAGAGCGCGACACTGCTGGTCGCCGCATGCGTGGTGGTCACGGCGATCCTGTCGCCGATCCTGACCGCGCAGGTGGCCAAGCGCTATCAGCAGCGCCAGGAAGGCGCGCGCACGAAGAATCGCGAAGGGCTGGCACGATGAAGATTCTGATTCTCGCGGACGACCTGTCGGGCGCCGCGGACTGCGCGATCGGTTTCGCGAGCGCGGGCCATCGCACGGTCGTCACGCTGGAGGCGACGCGCACACCCGCGCATGACGGCGCGGACACGATCGCTGTCGATACCGACACGCGCCGTCTCACGCCTCACGACGCAGCGGCGCGCACGTCGGCGGCCTATGCCGAGATGAGCGCGCGCGACCAGCGGCTCTACAAGAAAATCGATTCGACGCTGCGCGGCAACTGGGCAGCGGAAGTCGCGGGCCTGCAGGCGCTCGCGGGCATGGCGATCGTCGCACCCGCGTTTCCGGCGACGGGACGCACGGTGCGCGACGGCCGCGTGTTCGTGCACGGCGAGCCGCTCGAACAGACGGCGACATGGAAGCTGGAGCATGCGGGTGTTACCGCCGGCATCGCGGCGCAACTCGAAGCGGCGGGTCTGACCACGGACCGGCTCGACGCCGAAGCACTCGCCGACGAACCCGAAACGCTGGCCGTGTGCATTGGCGCGATGGCGGCGAACGGCGTGCAGGCGCTGATCGTCGATACGCAAAGCGAGAAGGCATTGCGCGCGCTCGCTCGCGCCACGCTGCAAAGTGAGGCGGCGTTCTTCTGGGTCGGATCGGGCGGGCTTGCGCGCGAGATCGCGGCGCTGATTCCGCGCGACGACGCTGATGAGCGTAAGTCCGACAGCAACGCGTTCCCCGGCGGCCCGATCCTGATTCTGGTGGGCAGCCTGTCGGCCGTCAGCGAGCGTCAATGCGCAATGCTGCGCGAGCGCGGCGGCGTCGAAGAACTGATCGTGCCGCCCGTCGTGCTGCGCGAAGGCGAGCGCCATCGCGACTGGCGCGCGTGGCAGGACCAGGTCGGCGTGTCGCTAAAGGCGGGTGTCGATCTGTTGCTGCGCATTGGCCGCGACGACGCGTTCGATCCCGCCGAAGGCGCACAACTGTCGGCGGCGCTGGCGGCGCTGGTCGATCCGCACTTCACGAAAACGGGCGGCCTGATCGCGACGGGCGGCGAGACCGCGCGCGCGATGCTGGCGGCCGCACGCATCGGCAATCTGCAATTGCTGGCCGAAGTCGAAGCGGGCGTCGCGGTCGCAAGGCCGCTCGACGCGACCCGAACGCATTGTCCCGGCGTCGTGACGAAGGCGGGCGCATTCGGCACCGATCACGCGCTGTACGCCGCATGGCTGACCCTGCGCAACGAAACCGAGCGCGACGTCGTTTCGCACTGACGTCCGCGAATGAATAGCAAGTACCCACGAGATCACATCATGAGCAACTACCTTCCCGTAATCGGCATCACGATGGGCGATGCAACAGGCGTCGGCGCGGAAGTCGTCGTCAAGAGCCTCGCACACGCGTCGGTCTACGCGCAATGCCGTCCGCTCGTGATTGGCGACGCGAAGCGCCTTGAGCGCGCGAACCAGATTGTCGGCGGGACGATGACGATTCGCCGCATCGAAGACGCATCCGATGCACGCTACGAGCAGGGCACGATCGACTGCATCGACCTCGGTTTGATTCCCGATGACCTGCCGTTCGGCGAGCTGTCGGCACTGGCGGGCGACGCCGCGTATCAGTACATCAAGCGCGCCGTCGAACTCGCGCAGGCGGGCAAGATCGACGCGATCTGCACGGCGCCGCTGAACAAGGAAGCGTTGCATGCGGGCGGCCACAAGTATCCGGGCCACACGGAAATGCTCGCGCATCTGACGGGTGTCGACGAAGTGTCGATGATGCTCGTCGCGCCGCAACTGCGCGTGATTCACGTGACGACGCACATCGGCATCATCGACGCGATCCGCAAGATCGAGCCGGGCCTCGTGCAGCGGACCATTGAACGCGGCAACGCGACGCTCGTGAAGGCGGGCATTGAACATCCGCGCATCGGCGTGTGCGGCATCAATCCGCATGCGGGCGAAAACGGCCTGTTCGGCTATGGCGAAGAAGAAGAGAAGATCATTCCCGCCGTGAAGCTGCTGCAGGAACGCGGCCTCGATGTCACGGGCCCGCTGCCCGCCGACACGCTGTTCTTCCGCGCGGGCCGCGGCGACTTCGATCTGGTGGTCGCGATGTATCACGACCAGGGCCACGGCCCGGTGAAGGTGCTCGGCCTGGAAGCGGGCGTGAACGTGACGGTGGGACTCGAAGTGATCCGCACGTCGGTGGATCACGGCACCGCGTTCGATATCGCGGGCAAGGGTATCGTCGACGAAGGCAGCATGCTCGAAGCGCTGCGCCAGGGCGCGGAACTGGCGACGCGCCGCTGAGCGCGGAAGGCGGCGAGCCGGCGCAGCAGCAACGCCGCACGCGCCCGCCGTCGAATGGGCGCAAAGGGGCTGGTGTAAGATCGAGCCCCATTCCCGGACTCACGCAGACGTGAAAAAAACGACCGACCGTCATCAGGCGATTCTCGAACTCGTACGCACGCGCGATGCCAACGTCGAGGCGTTGTGCGCCACGCTGGGCGTGTCGGAAGCGACGATCCGCCGTGATCTGACGGCGCTCGCGAAGCAGAAGCGCCTCGTGCGCACCTACGGCGGCGCGACCGCGCGGGTCGGCGTGCACGAGCCGGAGGCGTCGCTCGAAGAACGCAAGTCGGCGCAGCGCGAGCAAAAGGAAGTCATCGCGCAGGCGGCCGCCTTGCACGTGCTCGACGGCGACACGGTGCTGCTCGACGGTGGCACGACCTGCGCCCAGCTCGCGTGGCATCTGTCGACGCGCGAAGACCTGCATGTGGTCACCAACAATCTGCTCGCGGTCACGGCGCTCGCCAATGCGCCAGGCGTGCGGCTCACGCTGATCGGCGGCGAGCTGCGCGGCTCCAGCATGAGCACGCTCGGGCCGCTCGCGGAACTCATCCTCAGCCGTTTGACCGTCGACCGCGCGTTTCTCGGCGCGGACGGCGTGGTCGCGGGGTTCGGGCTGTGCGAAGCATCGGCACAGCAGGCGTATCTGAAGGAGTGCATCGTGTCACGCGCCGCCGAAATCATCGTGCTCGCCGATTCCGACAAGCTGGGCCGCGCGCGCCAGCAACACTGGACGCCGCTGCAGCGCGACTGGCGGCTCATCACCTCGGCGCTGGCCGACGAAGCGCTGCTCGCGCCGTTTCGCGCGCTCGATGAAGTGATCGTCGAGCTGGCCTGAGCGAGTTTTCGCGGGAGTTCGTTGCGCGCCACCCGGTGTGACCAATAAGCGCCACGAACAGTCTGAAGGGGCACTATCATGGATTCAGCGACCTGACCCCGGTGCCCGTCTGCGCTGGTGGTCGTTTCCCTGACAGCCATGAAAAGCATCCGCAATCGCTGCCTCACACTGTGCCGGATTTTATGCGTGATGCTTGCGGTGGCATCGACCGATGCCACCGCGCAGGCGCAATCTCACCCGCACAAGCCTGCAAGTCTCACATTGGGCGTCCCGGAAGGCGGCTGGCCGCCGCTTATGATCGTCAACAACGGTCAGGTGTCCGGCGCCGCGTTCGATATCCTCAAATCCGTTCTCGACCCTTCCGCGCAACTGCGGGTGCGGGTGTTTCCTGACTATGCTTCGTTGAGCGCGGCAGCTTGCGCCGGCTCCCTCGACATCGTGTTCGCCGTGCAGAAGCCCATCGAGGCAAGGCGCTGCCTGATCCTGTCCGAGCCTTACTACGATTCCGACGTCGTCGTGGTCGGGCGCGCATCGGATGCCGCCCGCGACGGCGAGCCGCCACGCCTCGCCGGCAAGCGCATTGCCGCAGAGGCAGGCTCGTACATCGAGCAGGTATCGCACGAGCGCTACCCCGACTCCGTCTTCGTGCGCGCACACAGTCCGCAGGAGGGCTTGCGCGATGTACTGCGCAAGGAGGCAGACGTCTACATCACGTTTCTGCCCGTCGCCGACTACCTGTTGTTGCAGCCGGAGTTCGCCGGGCTGGCGGAACTGAATCGTTATCGCGAAACGGAAAGCGGCGTGCGCTTCGGCTTTGCCCGCACGCAACAGGCGTTGCGCGACGGTGTCGACGAACGGCTGAACGCACTGCCCGAGTATGCCCGGCAGCGCATCCTGAGCCGCTGGATGACCACCGGGCCGATTCAAGCGGAGTCGTCCGCGCCGTTTCAACTGAGCGACGAGGAGCGCGCGTGGCTGCGCTCGCTGCCGCCGCTGGGCGTGGGCGTGGACAGCGGGCTGCCGCCGTACAGTTACGTCGACGACAGCGGGCAGACGCATGGCATGGCGCAGGACTATCTGCGCTATCTGGCGAACCGGCTGGGGATCAGTTTCGTACGTCGGCCCGAGCCGGGCTTCGCCGCCACCGTGGATGCCCTGCAAGCGGGAACGCTGGATCTGGTCGCCGTCGCCATTCTTCACGACCCAGCATTGCGCGGTACTCCGGTGTCGCGCCCGTACGCGACGTTTCCGGTTGTTGCCGTCGGCCGTAACGATGCGCCTGCTCTTGGCCAGTTACGCGATCTGAACGGCAAGCGCGTCGCCGTCACCGACGGCGGCGGTCTGCGCTGGCTGGTGACGGGCGCAGCGCCGCAGGCACGCATCGTCGTCGTGCCGGATGTCGGGACGGGCATGAACGCGGTCGCCGAAGGCAAGGCCGATGTCTACGTGGACGATCTGGCCACGGTTCACTACATGCTGCAGCGCATGCATGGCGACAATCTGCGCATCATCGGCTCCGGGGGCCGTTCGCTGCAGACGGGCTTTGCCGTCTCGCCGAAGCTGGCGGCCCGGCTGATGCCGCTCATCGACCGCGCGCTCGCGGCGTTGCCGGACACCGAGCGGCTCTCGATCCAGAACCGCTACTTCGGCGCGAACTACGAACTGGGGCCGTCGTGGAAAGATATCGCACTGAGGTTCGCGCCCGTGGCGCTCGCGCTGCTGGCCGTGATCGCGGTGCTGTGGCGCTCGCGCCGCGTGCTGCGCAAGGAGGCGCGCGAACGCCGGGAAGCAGAGCTGCGGCTGATCGACGTGACCAGCCAGTTGCCGGCGACAGCGTTCCAGTATCGACAGGCTAGAAACGGCGACTCCCGGGTCATCTGGCTAAGCGGCAATACCGTCGAAATGTTCGGCAAGACCAGCGCTGAGCTGCAAGCCATTCCGGGATCGGTGCTCGCAGCGGTTCATCCTGAGGACCGCGCCGCTCTTCTGACCGAGGCGTACAAGGCCGAGCAGACGCTGGCGACCGTGAGCCGCGAACTTCGCGTGCAGCGCCGCGGCGCCTTCCGGTGGACGCGGTTGCACGCCGTGCCGCATCGGGTCGAGCACGACGATCTCGTCTGGACCGGCTACTGGAGCGACGCCGAAGAACAGCATCAGCATGCCGTCGCGCTTGGCGAGGCGCGCGATGCGGCGCAGCAGGCGTCGCGCGCGAAGAGCGAGTTTCTCGCGGCGATGAGCCATGAAATACGCACGCCGATGAGCGCCGTGATAGGACTGATCGAACTGCTAGCACACAGCAACCTGCGCCCCGACCAGGCGGTCAAGGTGAAGCTGATCTCGCAGGCGGCCGAATCGCTGTTGCAGATCCTCAACGACATTCTGGACTACTCGAAGATCGAAGCCGGCAAGATCGCGCTGGAGCGGGCACCCGTCGATATCCGCGATCTGTGCACGAGCACGTTCTCGCTGTTCTTCTGGCGCGCACAGGAGAAGCGGCTGAAGCTGGCGCTGTGCATCGACGCGGCGATTGCGCCCGTGGTGTGGAGCGACGGCGTGCGGCTACGGCAGATTCTCTTCAACCTGCTCAGCAACGCGATCAAGTTCACTACGGAAGGCAGCATCCGGCTCGACGTCGAACTCGCGGGCGAAACAGACGGCAAGCAAACCATCGTCTGGCGCGTGAGCGACACGGGAATCGGCATCAGCCAGGATCAGCGGGCGCGCCTCTTTCAGCCGTTCGTGCAGGCCGAAGCCTCGACGACGCGCCGCTATGGCGGTACAGGTCTCGGCTTGACGATCTCGCGGCGGCTGGTGGCCATGCTCGGCGGCACCATCGGCATGGAAGGCGAAGTGGGGCGCGGCACCGAGGTCGAGTTCCGCCTGCCGCTGGAAGTGAACCAGCGTGAGTTTCAAAGCTATCCGCTGGCGGGCGTCACCGTCGGTCTTCGTGTTCGCGATGCGTCTGTGCTGCGCAGCCTGACGCAAGCGTTGCGCACTTTCGGCGGCACGGTGGCGATTCTCGATCCGAATGCAGCGCTTTCCCCGGACGGCTTGCCAGCGGAGTGCCGGCTGATCATCGACGACCAGCTGACAGCGGAAAGTCCGTCAGCGGACCAGCCTCTCACGCAAGCCCAGCAGAAGCCCGCAGTTCAAATGCAGGTGGGCGGCGTCCCCGTCGTTCCGACGACCGCGACCATCAAGACGGGCGGATATGTCCGCATGGGGGACCTCTGCTATCTGTGCGTCTATCCCGTCACGCTCGAGGGCGTGGCTGCCGTATGCAATGCCGTCTTGCACGGGGACGCCGAACTGGGACTGGAATCCGCGGCGTCGGCGCTCACACCGGCTGCGCCGCGCAGCCGCGCCGATGCGCTGCGCGATCATGCGCTGATCCTGATCGCCGAAGACAACGGGATCAACCGGCATCTGCTGCGGCAGCAACTGGAACTGCTCGGCTGCACGTGCGACACCGTCGAAGATGGTATGCAGGCGCTGAAGGCGATGGCGTCGGCGGACTATGCGCTGCTGATCACCGACTGTCACATGCCCGAGATGGACGGCTACACGCTGGCAACCCGCGTGCGCGAACGGACGGATGACGCGCGGCGCATGTCCATCGTCGGATTGACGGCGAGCGTGGGGCGGGAAGAACGCGAAGAGTGTCTCGCCGCCGGCATGGACGAATGCCTGTACAAGCCGGCCAAGCTCAGCGATCTGCTTGCGTGCCTCACCCGGTTCGCGCCGCAGTGCCTGCAGGGGCACAGCGCGCCCGCGAGCGACGGACGGCCCGTGCCGCAGGTGGACGCGCCGCGCGCCACGCCTCATGTGGCTGAACCTGCCGCCGTACTTGCCGCAGCGACGGAACCAGGCGAACTGCCCGATCTCGACTGGGACGCGATCAATCAGAATTTCGGCAGCACCGGGCGCGACGAGAAGCTGATCGAAATCATCGTCCAGACCATGACGACTGACGCCGACGAACTCGAAGGCATGCTCGGCGAGGCCGAGCCGGCTGTCCTGCGGCAGTGGATTCATCGCGTCGACGGCGCGGCTTCCGTGCTCAGGTACGAACCGCTGAAGCATGCGCTGCAGACGTTCCGTGCGAGCGTCCTGACGGGCGACAGGACGCTCTACATTGCATCGGGCGAGCAGATGCTGCACAAGCTGCGGCAGATCACCGATCACGTCGCGCGTCAGGTGTAGCAGCGATCGCAGCCCGCCTGGTGTGTCGATCGCGTTGTCAGGCGCGGCGCACTATCCTTCGACATGTGGCAGCCGCATTTGCTGCCGGTCATCTGAAACGAGGGGGCGGACATGCGCGTATGCAAAGGATTCATCGGCTGCATCGGCGACACGCCGCTCATCAGGCTCGCGGCGCTCAGCGCCGAAACCGGCTGCGAGATACTCGGCAAGGCGGAGTTCATGAATCCGGGCGGCTCGGTGAAAGACCGCGCCGCGCTCTACATCGTCCAGGACGCCGAACGGCGCGGCGCGCTCAAGCCGGGCGGAACGGTTGTCGAAGGCACGGCGGGCAATACGGGGATCGGACTCGCGCATATCTGCGCGGCGCGCGGCTACCGCTGCGTGATCGTGATTCCCGACACGCAGTCGCCCGCGAAAATGGAACTGCTGCGCGTGCTTGGCGCGGAAGTGCGGCCCGTGCCCGCCGCGCCGTACAAGGACCCGAACAACTACCAGAAGGTCGCGGGCCGTCTCGCGCAGGAACTGGACAACGCGATCTGGGCCAATCAGTTCGACAACGTCGTCAACCGTCAGGCGCACTACGAGACCACCGGCCCCGAAATCTGGCGCGACACGGCGGGTACGGTCGACGCGTTCGTCTGCGCGACGGGCACGGGCGGCACCCTCGCGGGCGTCAGCCGCTTCCTGAAGGAAAAGAATCCGAACGTGCGGATCGTGCTCGCCGATCCGCATGGCAGCGGCCTTTTCAGCTACGTCAAAACGGGCGAGATCAAGGTCGAAGGCAGCTCGATCACCGAGGGCATCGGCTCCAGCCGGGTTACGGCCAACCTCGAAGGCACGGCGATCGACGACGCGTTCAGCATCGACGATCAGACCTGCGTGTCGATGGTGTATCGCCTGCTGCGTGAAGAGGGACTGTACGTTGGCGGATCGACGGGAATCAACGTGGCCGCGGCCGTCGCGCTCGCCCAGCAGATGGGACCGGGCCATACGATCGTCACGCCGTTGTGCGATCGCGGCGAACTGTATCGCGCGCGCCTGTTCAATCCGGAGTGGCTCAAGGACAAGGGGCTGGTGGCGGCGTGAAAGACGCCATGCGGGCCACGGTCGATAGACGCGTTACCGGATCACTTCTCGAAGCGGTTGCCTGCGTCGCGCAGACGCCTGATGCCGCTGTCGAGGTGTGCTCGCGCGCTTTCCTTGTCGCCCAGCCGCATCTGCTCATACGCGCGCTGCGCGATGTCGTGCGGTACGGGCTTGAGCGGCCGGTTGCTCTGCATCGCCTTGAGTTGCACTTCGGCGGCGCGCTCCAGGTAGTACAGATCGTCCCAGGCTTCGGCGATGCTCGCGCCCGCCACCATCACGCCGTGGTTCTTCAGGAACAGGATGTCCGCGTCGCCCATTGCAGCCGCGATGCGGTCGCCTTCGGATGTATCGAGCGCGAGGCCGTTGTAGTGCTCGTCGACGGCCGTGCGGCCGTAGAACTTCAGCGCGGTTTGCCCGAGCCACAACAGCGGCGGTCCTTCGATGAGGCACAGCGCGGTCGCGTTCGGCATATGCGTGTGAAACGCGGCCTTCACGCGCGGCATGGCCCGATGCAACTGCGCATGAATGTAGAACGCCGTCGCTTCCGGGCTGCCGTCACCCTCGATCACGTTGCCGTCGAAATCGCAGATCAGCAGGCGCGATGCCGTGACTTCCGAAAACGCGAAGCCATACGGATTGACGAAGAACAGATCGTCATGTCCCGGCACGACGGCGGAAAAATGATTGCACACGCCTTCTTCGAGGCCATGCTGGGCGGCAAGCTGAAAACACGCGGCCAGTTCGATGCGGGCCGCGCGCACCGCGTCGGAATCGAGCGCGGCGCGACGCGAGACCGCAGAGGTATTGACGTTGAGCGTATGAGCCATTACAGGTCCTTTGCGCGTTTCACCAGCCGAGCGACGCGAACAGCGGCGGCACCTTGTCGAGCGTCGCGAGCGTGGCGTCGGGCGTGTAGTCGGGCAGGCGCTGGCGGCCCGTGCCGCGGTCTATCCACACGCAGCGAAAGCCGATATCGCGCGCCGCTGCGTGATCCAGATGCGGGCTTGCGCAGATATGCACCACCTCGTCGAGCGATACGCCGAGCTGTTCGTGAGCATAGTCGAAAAGCCGCCGGTTGGGTTTGTATGCGCCTGCCTGCTGCGCGGTAATCACGCGGTCGATATAGCCGCCGAGCTGCGCGACGTTGCCGGCGATCACGTCGTCGTCGGTATTCGACACGATGCACAGCTGGTAGCCCGCTTCCTTCAGCGTGCGCAGCGTATCCGTCACTTCGGGGAAGGGCAGCATCGCGGAGATGCGGCTGGTCAGCAGGCGGATGTCGTTGTCGTCGGCGTGCAGATCGAATTCTTCGAGCGCGATGCGCAGCGCGTGGCCCGCGACTTCGCGGAACGAGCGGTGCGGCGGAGTCTGTTCCAGCGCGTGCTCGTGCCTGTCGTAGACGGCGATGAACTCGCGCGGATCGATGGCGGCGGCGTGCTTGCCGGCGAGGATCGCCGTGACGGCCTCCAACAGCCCTTCGTCCCATTGAATCAGCGTGCCGTAGCAATCGAAGGTCAGCCACGACGGGCGCGGTGAGTTTTCAAGTGACATGTGTGACTCCTTTCCGGTGACGTCGATATGGAACACAGACTATGCCTCGCGCCGCATATTGGGAAATTAAATTAAAATGGCATGCTTAGTGGAATCGTAAATATGAGGCGCCCGTCATGCTCGATCTCGAACTTCTGAAGACGCTGGTGTGCGTCGTCGACGAAGGCAGCTTTACACGGGCCGGCGACCGCGTGCACCGCACCCAGTCGACGGTCAGCCAGCAGGTGCGGCGCCTCGAAGAACTGGTCGGCCGTACGCTGCTGATGCGCGACCGCACGGGCAACCAGGTGACGGCGACGGAGCACGGCGAACTGCTCACGCAGTATGCGCGCCGCCTGATCGCGCTGTCGCAGGAGGCACAGGACGCGCTCGCGAGCGACGTCTGGCGCACGCCGATCCGCATCGGCGTGCCGGAAGACTTCGACGCGAAGCGCATGGCGTCGATCTTGTCGGGCTTCGTCAAGGCGCGGCCCGAAGCGCGGCTCGAAACCGTCGCGGGCATGAGTTCCGATCTGCACCGCAAGCTGTCGGGCGGCGAGATCGAGATCGCGCTCGTCAAACGCGAGCCGGGCAGCGGGCCGTGTCTCGCGTCGTGGCCCGAATCGCTCGTGTGGGTGCGCGGGCGCATGATCGAAGTGCCTCCCGAGGATGGCGAGCCGATTCCGCTGGCGCTGTTTCCGCAAGGCTGCGTGTACCGCAAGCGCGCGATCCGCAGCCTCGATCATTCGCAGCGAAGCTGGCGCGTCGCGTTCGGCAGCCATAGCCTGACGGGTATTCAGGCGGCCGTTGCTTCCGGCCTCGGCATCACGGTGCTGCCGACCACGGCCGTGCTGCCCGAGCATAGCGTGTGCTTCGACCTGCCGCGTTTGCCGCCCACGGAGCTCGCGCTCATCGGCGCGGGCGGCGCGATGAACGCGGTGCAATCGGCGCTGGTGGATTTCCTGCGCGAAGCGGTGGCGGTCTAGTCGCCTCTGCGCCGCGCGAAGAAACGGTTTTCCGGGCGAGGCAAGCCGAGATGGTCGCGCAGCGTCGTGCCTTCGTACGCGCGCCGGAAAATGCCGCGCCGTTGCAGTTCGGGCACGACTTTATCGGCGAAATCGTCGAGGCCGCCTGGCAGATACGGGAACATCACGTTGAATCCATCCGAGCCGCGCTCGACTAGCCATTGCTCCATCTGATCGGCGATCGTCGCGGGCGTGCCGACCATTTCCAGCCCCGAATAGCCGCCGATCCGCTGTGCAAGCTGGCGGATGGTCAACTGGTCGCGACGCGCCCAATCGACGACACGTTGCCGCGAACTCTTGCTGGCGTTGCTCTCGGGAATTTCGGGTAGCAACGAATCGGGGTCGAGCTGCGACACGTCATGGCCGAGCGCGATCGACAGCGACGCGATACCGCTGTCGTAGTGCACGAAGGTATCGAGTAGCGCGCGCTTTTCGCGTGCTTCATCGACGGTATCGCCGACCACCACAAACGCGCCCGGCAGTATCTTCAGATGATCCGGGTCGCGGCCCGCGCGCTCGACACGGCTTTTCACATCGGCGTAGAAGCGCTGGCCTTCGGCGAGCGAGGGCGGCGCGGTGAATACGGCGTCGGCCGTTTCGGCGGCGATCTGGCGTCCCGCTTCCGACGATCCCGCCTGCACGACGACGGGCCAGCCCTGCACCGGCCGCGCGATGTTCAACGGCCCGCGCACCGACAGATGCTCGCCTTTGTGGCCGAGCACATGCATCCGCTCGGTGTCGACAAAGACGCCGCTTTCGACGTCGCGGACAAACGCGTCATCGGCCCAGCTATCCCACAGGCCCGTGACGACGTCGTAGAACTCGCGCGCGCGGTGATAGCGCTCGCCGTGCTCGACATGGGCTTCGAGGCCGAAGTTCAGCGCCGCATCGGGATTGGCCGTGGTCACGAGATTCCAGCCGGCGCGTCCGCCGCTCAGATGATCGAGCGAAGCGAAACGGCGCGCGACGTGATACGGCTCGTCGAAGGTCGTCGACGAAGTTGCGATCAAGCCGATACGCTCCGTCACCGACGACAGCGCGGCGAGCAGCGTCAACGGCTCGAACGATGTCACCGTGTGGCTGCGCCTGAGCGCGGCGGGCGGCATGTTGAGCACGGCTAGGTGATCGGCCATGAAGAACGCGTCGAAGCACGCGCGTTCGAGCGTCTGCACGAAGCGCTTCAGATGCGCGATGTTGAAGTTTGCGTCGGGAAAAGCGCCGGGAAAGCGCCATGCGCCCGTATGCAGGCTGACGGGACGCATGAAAGCGCCGAGATGCAACTGACGGGATCGGGTCATGATGGAAGCCCTTGCCGAAAAGGTAAGCGGATTGCGAAGCGTGCGCGAAATACGATACGACAAGCGCGCAAATCCGGCTGGCCGACTGCACAAACCGTTCTGTGCAGCGATATCAGCGGCATCCGCTGTTTCCGCATGGAAAGCAAAGCTGCAACGGCGTGATTTGCTACGCACGAAACATTCGAACGACGGCGGCGAGAAGTGCCTATAGTCGGAAGCCTCATGCAGTTTCCATAACCAGCACGCAACCTTCCGATGAACCACACTCTCTCCTTCCTGCGCCGCGCGTTGCACGCCGCCGCGTTCGTCGTGGCGTCGGCCGCGATTGTCTCGCCCGCCCACGCGGAAACCCGTGAAGTCGTGATCGGCTATCAGGACATGGTCGTGCCGTGGCGCTACGCCCAGGTCACGGGCGCCGTCGAAAAAGCCACCGGTTACAAGGTCACGTACCGCAAGCTCGGCAGCGGCGCGGACGTGATCCGCGCGCTCGCGTCGGGCTCCATCCAGCTCGGCGAAGCGGGCTCCAGCCCGATCGCGGCGGGGCTGTCCCAGGGCGTGGACCTGTCGCTGTTCTGGATTCTCGACAACATCAACGACGCCGAAGCGCTCGTCGCGCGTGACGGCTCGGGCGTGACGAAACTCACCGACCTGAAGGGCAAGACGATCGGTCTGCCGTTCGTGTCGACGTCGCACTTCCATGCGCTCGTCGCGTTGCAGCAGGCGGGCGTCGATCCGTCGACGGTGAAGATCCTGAACCTGCGTCCGCCCGAGGTCGCGGCTGCATGGCAGCGCGGCAACATCGACGCGACGTACATCTGGGACCCGGTGCTCGCGAAGGTCAAGCAGAACGGCAAGGTGCTGATCACGTCGGGTGAAGTCGCGAAGGAATCGGGCAAGGCGACGTTCGACGGCTTCGTCGCCGCGCGCCAGTTCGAGCGCGACAACGCCGCGTTCATGACGGGCCTCGTCAAGGTGCTGGCCGACACGGATGCGCAGTATCGCGATCACAAGGCGGCATGGACGCCCGCTTCGAAGGAAGTGCAGGCCGTCGCGCAGGAGTCGGGCGCAACGCCCGCCGACGTGCCCGCAAGCCTCGCGCTGTACGCGTTCCCGACGCCGGCGGAACAGGCGTCGCCGACCTGGCTCGGCGGCGGCAAGCAGTCGGGCGCGGCGGCATCGCTGGCGGCGACGGCGGCGTTCCTGAAAACACAAGGCACGATCCAGAACGTCCTGCCCGACTACTCGGGCGCCGTGAATCCTCGCTTCGCGCAACAGGCCGCGCGATGAGCGCGCTGGAAATCCGCGGCGTCGGCGTGACCTATGACGGTGCGGATGAGCCCGCGCTCGCGGGCGTCGATCTGCGCGTCGACAGCGGTGAATTCGTCGTTGCATTGGGCGCGTCGGGTTGCGGCAAGACCACGCTGCTCAATTGCATTGCGGGTTTCGTCGATCCCACGGAAGGCGAGGTGAGCCTGAACGGCGCGCCGATCGAAGGACCGGGCGCGGAGCGCGGCGTCGTGTTTCAGAAGCATGCGTTGATGCCGTGGCTCAACGTGCTCGACAACGTCGCGCTCGGGCTTCGCTTTCGCGGCGTCGCGCGCGACGAGCGGCACGAGATCGCGCGACGCACGCTGGCGCTCGTCGGGCTGGAGCGGCATGCGAACGCGAAGGTATACGCGCTGTCGGGCGGCATGCAGCAGCGCGTGGGCATCGCCCGCGCGTTGGCGAGCGATCCGCAAGTGTTGTTGATGGACGAGCCGATGGGCGCGCTCGATGCGCTCACGCGCGAGACGGTTCAGGAACTCGTGCTCGACGTGTGGTCGCGCACGCAAAAGACGGTGTTCTTCATCACGCACAGCGTCGAAGAGGCGCTATTTCTCGCGACCCGTCTCGTGCTGATGACGCCTGGCCCGGGACGCGTCGCGGAAGTGCATGAGTTGCCGTTTGCGCGCGAATACCTGGCGTCGCGCGACGCGCGCGCGGTGAAGTCGTCGGCGGCCTTTATCGAGTGGCGCGAGCGTTTGACGCGCCGCTTGCATGAGACGGTGCGGGAGGCCGCCTGATGAACTCGATCGATTCTTCGCGACACGACGCGACAGGCCGCCTGCGTGCGGCACGTCGCGGCGACGCCGACGCGGCACGCACACGTAAGCGAAAGGCCAATCGCGGCATACCCGGCGAAGGCCCGACCGCCGCGCTCAGCACGCTGTGCGTCGCGGCCTTGCTGCTACTGTGGTGGGCCTCGTCGCATTTCGGCTGGGTGCCGCCGCTGTTTCTGCCATCGCCGGACGCCGTCTGGCGCGCATTCGCCGATGCGTGGAACGGCCGCATTCAGGGCGGACTGCCGTTGTCGGAACACTTGATGTGGAGCGCGATCCGCGTGTTCGGCGCGTTTGCGCTCGCATGCGTGACGGCCGTGCCGATCGGCGTGTTGATGGGCGTGAGCCGCGTCGCGCGCGGTCTGCTCGATCCGCCTATCGAGTTCTACCGGCCGCTGCCTCCACTCGCGTATCTGCCGCTCGTGGTGATCTGGTTCGGCATCGATGAAACGGCGAAGCTCATCGTCATCTGGCTGGCCTGCTTCGCGCCCATTGCAATGGCCGCGCGCGCGGGCGTGCGCAGCGCGACCGTCGAGCAGATCAACGCCGCCTGGTCGCTCGGCGCGAACTTCAGGCAGGTCGTACTGCACGTCGTGTTGCCCGCTGCGTTGCCGGAAATCCTCACGGGGCTGCGCATTGCGATCGGCTTCGGCTGGACCACGCTCGTCGCCGCCGAGATGGTCGCGGCGACGGCAGGCCTCGGACAGATGGTGCTCAATGCGTCGAGCTTCTTGCGCACCGATGTCGTCGTGATGGGCATCGTGCTGATCGGCGCGATTGCGTGGCTGTTCGATCTCGGGATGCGCGCGCTGGAGCGCAAGCTCGTGCCGTGGAAGGGCAAGCAGTAGCGCGCTGGCGGCGTGCTAGCGGTTTCCATCGCTCGCGCGCTTTGCGAGCAGACACAGTATTTCGTACATCAGCGTCGCGGCGACGAGCGCGGTGTTGCCGCTCGGATCGTAAGGCGGTGAGACTTCGACCACGTCACCGCCGACCCAGTTGAGCCCGTCGAGACCGCGCAGCAACGCCTGCGTCTCGCGGGTCGTGAGACCGCCCACTTCCGGCGTGCCCGTGCCCGGCGTGAACACAGGGTCGAGCCCGTCGACATCGAGCGAAAGGTAAACGGGCGCGTCGCCGACAATGCGCCGCGCTTCGGCGGCGACGGCTGCCGGTCCGAGTGCGTCGAACTCCTCGATGAACACGACGCGCATACCGTGATCGAGCGAATAACGCCAGCCTTCGTCCGAATTCTGCGCACCGCGAATGCCGATCTGAATGGTTCGTTTCGGGTCGAGCAGACCGGCTTCGACCGCGCGGCGAAACGGCGCGCCATGCGTGAACTTCGAGCCTTTGAACGTATCCCAGGTGTCCGTGTGCGCGTCGATATGCACCAGCGCGATCGGCTCGCGCGGCGCCAGCGCCTGGAAGATCGGATAGGTGATCGAGTGATCGCCGCCCGCCGTCAGCGCGAGCTTGCCGGCGCGGAACACCGGTTCGAAGAAACGACGGATGTCATCGTGCGCGCGTTCGAGATGATAGAGGTCGGTAAACGGCACATCGCCGATATCGGCGACGCGGCAGGCGTCGAACGGATTGAAGCGCGTCACGTGATGGATGCCGCGCATCATCGTGGACATGTTGCGGATTTCGCGCGGACCGAAGCGCGCACCCGGGCGCGCCGTAACGCCGCCGTCGAAGGGCACGCCCGCAAGGGCGATGTCGAAGGTGCTCAGGTCCGTGCTGAACGGCACGCGCATGAAGGTCGGGATGCCCGCGAAGCGCGGCTGCTGCATCTGGGTCAGATCGGTTCCCGTCACATTGAACTCCTGTTTCACTTTCGTTTGGCGGCAACCGCACGCTTTAGAAGGTCGGCGGTGTATTGATCCACAGCACGCGGGTGATGCAGTCGCCGGGATTGCGGTAACTGTGCGGCTCGGTGCTCGGGAAGTAGAAGGAATCGCCCGCCTGCAGCCGGTAGCATTCGCTGCCGAGCGTGAGTTCGAGTTCGCCTTCGAGCACGTAGCCCAGTTCTTCGCCTGCATGGCTGATCTGCTCGTCGCTGCGCGCGAGTGGTTCGAGCACGTGAATGTCGCCTTGCAGCAGTTGCCCGGGGCCCGCCACGACGAGCCGTTCCAGCATGATCGACCCGCCCGCGCGGCCATGTCGCCCCGAGGTTTGCTGCACGCCCGGAAAGCGCACGGAAGGCCGTTCGCTGGCGCGCTGCACGGGCGTGACGTTCGCCACGGGACCGGACACCAATGCAGCGATGTTCGTGTCCAGCGCGAGCGCGATCCTGTGCAAGGTTGCAAGCGAGGGCGTCGCGTGGCCGCCCTCGACTTTCGACAACAGACTCTCCGAGCAGCCCGCCTGCTCCGCCAGCGCCTTCAGCGTGAGCTGCTGCACCATGCGTGCGTGCCGTAGCCGAGTGCCAAGACCTTCGGCTGCCGCCCCTTGTGCAGAATGAGGGGCGGCTGTGCGGGGCGCTTTCGCGGCGCGCCGCGGCGCGAGTGGGGACGGCCTGCGGGAAGCGCCGTTGCCGGACGTGGGGGTTTTTCTGGTGGCCACCGTATGCGTTCTGTCGATCAGCGTAAAAGAACGGCCTGGCGAGTATCAGGCGAGAACCGTGAACTCGACTTCGACCGGGTTGAGGGCGTTGATGGGAATGATATCCTGCGGACACGCCGACATCACGACGATGCAATCCATCGCGGCCTTGATGTCCACATGGTCGCCCGCTTTCGACACAGGCGGCAGCCAGTCGATCGTGTAATCCGGCTTGACGGGGATGTTCATCCACAGGTTGAACGGCTGCGGCACTTCCCGCGTGCGCACGCCGATCGCCTTTAGCGCCAGCCGCAGATTGTCCGAGCAGTTGTCGTGATAGCTCTCCACACCCAGATTCTGGTAGCGATACAGGTCGCAGGCCGCGATCAGCGTATCGTGCACGCCCGGCGATGTATCGGCGACCAGTTCGGCGATCGGGCGGCGATGATTCGTCACGAGCGGGTCGCCCGGCTGCGGAATGATCTTGTCGATATACGCGCGCGTGTGCTCGAACGAGAGGAATTCGTTCAGGTGCGTGGCGTTGAAGATCCACGTATCGCAGACCTGCGTGCCATGCGGGTTCGAGATACGGATGGTCTGCCCCGCCTTGACGCGCACGGCGCGGCCGCAGCGCGCGGGCACCGTGTAGGTCTTGCCGGGCTCGGGCGTGCCGTCGGCGGAAATCGGTTCGTGCAAGGTGGCGTTCTGGCCGAGTTCCGTGCCGTTGTCGTCGCTCGGGTGGGCATGCGCGTGCGTATGCGTGTGAGTGGCAGTCGTGCTCATCTGGGTTCCTTGTCAGTCGTTGCAAAGAGTGGTGAGGGTGTGCGCGAGCGCGCGTGCGCCCAGCACGAGGTGACGGGCTTCCGTGGCTTCAGCCGGGTTGTGGCTGATGCCGCCGCGGCTCGGCACGAACAGCATGGCCGTTGGGCAGTGCTGCGCGAGATACATCGCGTCGTGAAAGGCGCCCGACGTGAGGCGCAGCGCCGGCGCGTCGAGCGCATGGCAGGCGGCATCGATCCGCGTGAGCACCGTCGCGTCGAAACGCACCGGCGCGTGAGTGAAAAGCGGAGCGATGCGCGCGCCGTGGCGCATTGCGCAAGCCGATACCTGCTCGTCGAACGCATCGAGCACATGGGCGTCGGGATGACGGAAATCGACGGAGAAGGTCACGTCGGATGGAATCGTGTTGATCGAATTCGGCGTTACGCTCCAGCGCCCGAACGTGATGCGCGTGTGCTCGCCGCCCAACGACGTGGCGATTTCTTCGATCGACGCGCGCAACGTGACGGCGAGCGTCATCGCGTCGCGACGCATCGGCATCGGCGTGGTGCCGGCATGCGCAGCCATGCCTTCGCAGTGGAATTCGTACCAGCGCACGCCCTGAATGCCCGTGACGACGCCGAGCGGTACGTCGGCATTCTCCAGTTGCGGACCTTGCTCGATATGCAACTCGACGAACGCATGTGCAGGCAGCGCGTCGCCCCGTGATGGCAGCTCGGGCAAGGCGCGCCGATAGCTCTCCAGCGCGGCGCGCAACGTGACGCGGTCGGCGTCGGCGGCGTCCAGGTAGGCGGGCATGCGCGAAGGCTCGACGAATGCGCTCGACCCCATTGCGCCGGGCGCGAAGCGCGTGCCTTCTTCATTGGTCCAGATCGCGACTTCGAGCGGCCGGCGCGTGCGGATACCAGCATCGTTGAGTGCGGCAATGCATTCGAGTCCGGCGAGCACGCCGTAGCAGCCGTCGAGCTTGCCGCCCGAGGGTTGCGTGTCGATGTGGCTGCCCGTCATCACGGGAGGCGCATCGTCGATGCCGGGACGGCGGATGAACAGGTTCGCGCATGCGTCGGTGGAGACGGTGCAGCCCAACGCGTGTGCGTGCGCGACCAGATAGCGGCGCGCATCCAGATCCGTTGCACTGAGGGCGGGGCGGTTCACGCCACCGTCAGGACGCGCGCCGAATGCGGCGAGTGCCTCGATCGACGCGAGCAGGCGTGTCTCGTCAATACAGTCCGCGGCGCGCAGTGCATCGTCCGCGAGGTTGTGTTGACCGGTGCGCATCATGACGACGCTCCCGACGTCTGCTCCACGCTGTCTGCCCTTCCTGCCGGCGCGGTCACACTCAGGCTGCGATCGAACCACGGTTTGAGAAACTGCTGAAGACGCGGCGTGCGCGAGTTACCGAACAGCTGTGCGGGCGGCCCCGACTCGACGATCTGGCCGGCTTCCATGAACACGACCTTGTCGGAAATTTTCGCGGCAAAGCTCATTTCGTGCGTGACCATGACCATCGTCATGCCGTCCTGGGCGAGTGAACGGATCACGTTCAACACTTCTTCGACGAGTTCGGGATCAAGCGCCGAAGTCGGTTCGTCGAGCAGCATCACTTCCGGCTCGATGGCGAGCGCGCGCGCAATGCCGACGCGCTGCTGTTGTCCGCCGCTCAGCCGCGCGGGATAGACGTCCGCCTTGTGCTGCAGGCCGACACGCGCGAGCGCCGCTTGCGCTTTGGCGCGCGCATCCGCGCGGCGCATCTTCTTGGACAGCACGAGCGGCGCGGCGACGTTGTCGAGCACGCTCATGTGCGGCCACAGATTGAACTGCTGGAACACCATCGACACCGGGCGCCGTACCTCTGCGACGCTCGCCTCGCTGTCGCGATCGCGCAGCGTGCGACCAGCGGAGCGATAGCCGAGCAACTGCCCCTTGATCCAGACTTCGCCTTCGTCGTAGGGCTCGAGGAAGTTCATGCAGCGCAGCGCCGTCGTCTTGCCCGAGCCGGACGGCCCGATCAGCGTGACGATCTCGCCGCGCATCACGTCGAGGTCGATGCCCTTGAGCACGCGGGTTGCACCGTACGACTTGCCGACGGCGCGCAGCTTGAGTATGGGTTGAGCGCTCATGTGGCCTTATTTGTGGCTTTATTTGCGTCGTTACGCAGAAAAGGGATCATCGCTGTCGCGCGCTGCGCGAGCAGCGACACCGCCTGCGTGAGCAACCAGTAGCTCACGATCAGCAGCGCATACGGACCGATGTACGTGTAAGTGGAGGCGACGATGTCGCTGGTCGTCATCGTCAGTTCGGGGACCGTGATGATGGATGCCACGGCGCTCTCCTTGATCACGAGAATGATCTGGTTCGCGAGCAGCGGCACTGCGAACGCGAGCGCCTGCGGCAGCTCGATCGCGCGGAACGCGGGCCAGCGGCTCACACCGAACGCCTGCGCGGCCTCGAGCTGACCACGCGGCACGCTGGCCCATGCAGCGCGAAAAATCTCGGCAAAATAGGCGCTCGCATAGATCGCGAGCGACACGACAGTCGCTTGCACGGCCGTCATCGTGATACCGAAAACGGGCAGCCCGAAGTAGACGATCATCAATTGCGACAGATACGGCATGCCGCGAACCAGCCAGACGAACAGGCCGTAGGGCGCGGCAAGCACGCGGACGTAACGCAGGCGCAGCGCGTTGAGCGCGAAACCGCCGGCCATGCCGAGCACAGCCGCGATCAGGCTGACTTCGAGCGTGACGAGCATCGCGTCGGCGAAGCGCGGAACGAGAGCGAGCAGGTTATCCATGCGAGTGATCCCCGGTCATGCGCGCGACGCCGCGTGGCGCTCGTAGCAATGCGCGGCGAAGGACAGCAGCGTCGTGATGGCCAGATAGAAGAGCGCGGCGCACGTGTACACCTCGAGCGGCCGGTACGTCGACGACGACAGCTGCTGGCCGACGCGCATGAGGTCCGTGACGGATATCACGGAGACGACAGCCGACGCCTTGACGATATCGATCATCTCCGACACGAGCGCGGGCAGCGTCACCCGCACCACCTGCGGCACTTCGATGTGCCACAACACCTGACGGCGCGTGAGATTGAACGTGACGGCTGCTTCGATCTGCCCGCGAGCGATAGAGCGAAAGCCCGCGCCGAGAATCTGCGACTGATACGCGGCCGTGTTCATCGACAGTCCGATGGCCGCCGCGACGATGCCGGGCACCGCGAGCCCAAGCGCCGACGGCAGGTAATACATCACGAGCAGTTGCGCGAGCACGGGCGTGCCGCGAAACACGCTGACATAGACCCGCGCGCCGCCCGCGAGCAGGCGGCTGTCGCTTGCCGACATCGTGTAGATGAAGATGCCGGCAAAGAAGCCGCAGAACACGGCAGCCGCCGACAGCCACAGTGTCGTCAATGCGCCGTCCAGCAACTGCGGCAGATAGCCGGCGCAGCGTGCGAGCAGATCGGGAGCGTTCATCTATCGGATCGCGGCAAGTCAGATGGAGGGGGCGGGGACGGCGTCGACGGGCACGTCCATCGTCGAGCCGAACCACTTCTCCTGCAGCTTCTTCATCGTGCCGTCGCGGTTCGCGCGCGCGATGCCGTCGCTAAACAGCTTGACGAGCGCGGCGCTGTCGCTGTCCTTGCGCGCGACCCACGCGAAGTAGCTCTTCGGCCCGATGGTCTGCGGCAGCAGCGTGAACACGCCGGGGCGCGATTTCATCAACGGCCCCAGGTTCGCGACCGATTGCGCGACGGCATCGAGCCGTCCCACGGCGAGGTCGGCATAGGCTTCGTCGAACGCGACGTACTGCTTGATCTGCTTGATGCCGGGGCCGCCTGCGTCTTTCAGTTTCTTGTCGAGCGCCTGCAATGCCTGCAACTGCGCCGAGCCCGTCTGCGAGCCGACTATCTTGCCGTTCAGGTCGTCGGGAGACTTGATGCTCGTGTCGCCGTTGCGCAGCAGCACGCCTGTCGTCGCGTCGGCGATGGGCAGGGTGAACGCGAAGTGGCTGACGCGGTCCTTGTTGACGGTAACGGCAGTCACGACGATGTCGAAGCGCTTCGCGTCGAGTCCCGGCAACAGCCCCTGAAACGGCAGGTCCAGTTGCTTGACCTTCACATCGGGTATCGACTTCAGCACGTAGGCCATCAGGTCGGCGTCATAGCCGACGATCTTGCCGTTATCGACGTACTCGAACGGCGCGTAACGGGCCTCCGTCGCGATGGTGATTTCCTTGTTCGTCTTGATGCGCGCCAGCAGATCGTCGGACTGCGACCAGCCCGGCGTGGCGGTGACGAGTGCGAGCGCACCGAGCAACGAGAAGACCAGACTGCGAAGAGGCTTGTTCATGACGCTTCCTTGTGAAAGGCCCGTGGCCGGGTATGAAAGTGAAAAGAATTTAATTCAAGTTACTTGAATGAGGTTCAATAAGCATGAGGCGTGCCATGCGGCACGGCCCCGTCGGGCAGGAAAGCAGGCGCGCGTGATGCACCGGCGCGGGGAGTTTTCACGCGGCTGAGGTCGCGCGCGGCGCACGATGCACCTCGCTGGGGATGCTTCGCTGAGCGTGGATGTCGCAATTGGTCGAATTGGTGTCGCGCTGGCATCACAGAAGCCATGCGGCCGCGCCGTTAGTCCGGTAGACGGCCTGCGATCACATGGCCGAAGCCGATTCCGTTCTGACTACTGGAGAAACGCTGCGCGCGCCGCGCTTGCGGCGCGCACGCTGCTTTGCGCTCATGTTCAGAAACACCACGATTCGCGGCGGGCTCGCCGCCACCATCTCGGGTTGCACGCTGCTGTTGATGCTGGTCATCGCGGCCGCCGTGTTTGCGCTCTTCAAGAGCAACGCCGCGCTCGACGCGATGTATCGGGACGACACCGCTTCCGTCGTGCATCTGAAGACCAGTTCCGAGCGGCTGCTGGTGTTTCGCACGGGGCTCGCCGACGTCGAACAACTGATCAGTGCAGGCAAGCCGGCTGCCGCTGAGATCAAGCAACTGCATGTGCTGCTCGGCGAGAGCAATCGTGAGCTCGATGCGTACCGTGCGCTGCACGCACCTGACGCGCAGGAAACGACGCTGCTCGCGGCGATGACGGACAAACGCGACCATCTGTTGGCGCAGGCCTTTTCGAAGGCCCTCAAGCAACTCGACGACGAGAATCTGGTCGACTTCCTGTGCACGCAGCGCGAGATGCCCGTCGCGCTGTTCGACGAATACCAGAAGGCGCTCATCGCGCTGGAGGATTTTCAGGTGCAGCGCCAGCGTATGCGCTTCGACCACGCGAACGAGCGCTTTCACATGACGCTCTGGGGCTTCGGCGCGGCTGGATTGAGCGCGCTGATCGTCGGCATGCTCGCGCATCGGGGGCTGACGCGGGCGATCGTCACGCCCGTCAACGCCGCCGTCGAATACTTTGCGAAGATCGCAGCGGGCGACCTCACGGCCGTCGTCACGACGGAGCGCCGCAATGAAATGGGCTACCTGCTCGACGCACTGAACGACATGCAGCAAGGTCTCGTCGCTGTGGTGCGCAAAGTCAGGGCTGGGACGGACGCGATCATGCACGATGCGCGCGCGATTGCCAGCGGCAACCGCGATCTGTCGATGCGCGCGGGCGATCAGGCCGCCTCGCTCCAGCAGGCGGCCGCGAGCATGGAAGAACTGACGGCCACGGTGCGGCAGAACGCCGACAATGCGCACGACGCGAGCGCGCTCGCCACGCGTGCGTCCGACATTGCGACACGCGGCGGCGAAGTGGTGCGTCAGGTCGTCGACACGATGGATGCGATTTCGGATAGCTCGGCGCGTATCGTCGGTATTGTCGGTGTGATCGAGAGCATCGCGTTTCAGACCAACATTCTTGCGCTGAACGCCGCCGTCGAAGCGGCGCGCGCGGGAGATCAGGGGCGCGGCTTCGCGGTGGTGGCCAGCGAGGTGCGGCATCTGGCGCAGCGCAGCGCAACGGCCGCAAAGGAAATCAAGGAACTGATCGGCAATTCGACGCTGAGCGTGCGTGCGGGAAGCGAACTGGTATTGCGCGCGGGCTCGACGATGGACGACATCCTGAAGGCCGTGCAGAGCGTGAACGCGATCATGGCGGATATCAGTCTTGCCTCGCGCGAGCAGACGGCGGGGATCGAACTGGTCAACGCGACCGTCGTGCAGATGGAAGCGATGACGCAGAGCAACGCATCGCTGGTCGAGTCGGCGTCGACCACGGCGGCTTCGCTGGAAGCGCAAAGCGAGCATCTGCACGGCGCCGTGGCGATATTCCGTGTGAGCGGGGACGAGCGGGCCGGGTGACGAAGCGCTGTACTGATCGGTCTGTTGGGTCACCTCGCGTAGCCGATGAGCAAATGTTGGCTGCAACCCGCCATTGCGGCCGTTCCATCTGGCCGCGCCAATCCTTACCGTTGACCGCAGAACCTTGCTTGGCAGGACTTCAGGCGTTATCCAACGGCTCTGCAAGCACGATTGGCATAGCCCATGCAGTTGTCGCTGCAGGCGCAACGACGATCGTTGTCGCGCGATGCGTGGCGCTCTGCCGCGCGGATCGAGTCCGCGAAACCGTGTTGATCGTTTGAACCTTCCATTGCGCGCGCAGGCCGGGCCTCGCGCGCTCCATCGGATTGCACGAAGCGCGTCGCAGCACATGGCTCGCGTGCATTCGATTGCTCAACGAACTCAAGGGAGTCCACATGAATGCGAAACTGATCGGTGCGCTGTTGCTGGCGTGCGTGACATCGTTTGCCCTGCCAGCCTTCGCAGGCGATGACGCGCCCGCTTCCAGTCCTCGAACGGGCGGCGTCGTGAAAGCGTCGCACGCCGGGCACAGCGATCAAATGGCTTTGCCGGACAAGGCCAGGCCCGGCAATCACAGCGGCGTCGGCGGCGTCGAATCGGGGAAATCGCAGTCCGGCGGACGCGAGCAACCCGACAGCATCGATCCGATGTATCGCGGCGGCTGATTGGCCTGTGCGGCCTCGCCGCTTGTACCGAACATGAGGCAGGCTTCAGGTTCGCGTCAAAATTGCCTGACGATAAGCGTTATCGTCGCGCTATTTTGCGTGAGACGCGCCCAACTGTTCGCTAAATCCGGCTAATTGCGGTGTTTGCTTGTTTTTGCCGGTCCGCGCGTTTTATCCTTGTCGTTTGGTAGCCGAAAGGGGATAGCGTGGACCGCATTCAGGCAATGGAAGTATTCACTCGTGTGGTCGATGCGAACAGCTTCACGCGCGCCGCCGAGCAGATGGGCATGCCGCGCGCGACGGTGACGACGACCATCCAGAACCTCGAAGCCGTGCTCGGCGTGCGTCTGATGAACCGGACCACGCGGCGTCTGTCGCTCACGCCGGAGGGCGCCGCGTATTACGAGCACAGCATCCGCATCATCACCGACATCGCGGAAACGGACGCGAGTTTTCAGGCGGGCAATCGCAAGCCGAGCGGGGCGCTGCGCGTGCACATGCCGAATTCGCTCGGGCGACATCTCGTCATTCCAGCGTTGCGCAGCTTTCACGAGCGCTATCCGGACATCTCGCTCGATCTGGGCCTCTCGGACCGGCCCGTCGATCCCGTCGAGGAGGGGATCGACTGCATGGTGCGGGCGGGCCCGCTCGAAGATTCGTCGATGGTTGCGCGGCGCGTCGGCACGCTCAAGCGCGTGACGTGTGCTTCGCCCGATTATCTGGCGCGCTATGGCGAGCCGCAGAACATCGACGATCTGGCCTTGCATCAGGCCGTGAACTTTCGCGTCGTGCACGGCACGCGGCCAATGCCGTGGATCTTTCTCGTCGACGGCAAGCTGACGGAAGTGCGGATGAACGGTGTTGTCACGGTCAACGATTCGGAGGCGTACGTCACATGCGGGCTGGAAGGCTTTGGCCTGATCCAGCCGATGCTGTTCATGGTCGCGCCGCAACTGCGCGATGGATCGTTGCGCGAAGTGCTGCCGGGCTTCAAGCCGAAGTCCAAGCCGGTTTCGATCGTGTATCCGAACAACCGCCATCTGTCCGCGAAGGTGCGTGTGTTCGCGGACTGGATCGCGGAGTTGTTCGAATCGACGCCCGCGCTGTCGGACGGCGAAACACGGCGCGTGGTCGTGCCGAAACGCGAGACGCAGCAGGCGGATCATGGGCCGATTGCGGCGTGACGTTCGTCGTCACAGCATGTCTTCGTGACGGCAATTGATGAGCAGTTCCGCCATGCTCGCCGTGTTCGGCAATTCGAGCGTGTTCACGACGATCGATGCGATGTCGCCAGGCTGCGTCATCGCGTCGGGTGGCAGATCGGCGAGTCCGGCCGCCATGTCGGTGTTGACGAAGCCGGGACAGACGGCTGTTGCGCGCACGCCGTCGTCCCAGCCCGCACGCCGCACCGCATGGGTCAACGCGATCACCGCGTGCTTCGACATCTGATAGCCGACGTTCAGGTTCTTCACCCGCTTACCCGACAGCGACGCGAGCTGCACGAAGCGTCCGTTGCCTGCACGCCTCAGATGCGGCAACGCGGCCTGCGCGAGCCGGAAGGGCGCCTTCACGTTGATGTCGAGCGTTTCGTCGAGCAGCTCGCTCGCGTCGTCGTCGAACGTGATCATCTTGCAGATGCCGGCGTTGCTGACCAGCACGTCCAGACGGCCGAAACGATCGACGGTCGCATTGACCCACTGGCGGGCGGCATGCCCGTCGCGCGCTTCGTAGGCGAAGAGAAACGCGTCGACGTCGTTATCGAACGATGACGGGTCGCGCATGCCGAGCGACAGCCGATATCCGCGCCGATGCAACTCGAGCGCGATTTCGCGGCCGATGCCGCGATTCGCGCCTGACACCATCGCTACCTTGTCCATGTGCTGTTCCCGCTGACAATGTGATGTGCAACGTTTAAAAGCCCGCGTCGATGGTGATTTTCGTACCGTCGCTGAAGCGTTCGAGGCGAAACGCGTGCGGGTCGACGAGCGGCGTGTCGTTATTGACGAGATCGGCCATCAGCTTGCCTGCCGCTGGTCCAATGCCGAAACCGTGGCCCGAGAAGCCGGTGCCGATGAACAACCCCGGTACGCGCGCGGCGCCGGAGATGACGGGAATCGCATCGGGCGTCACGTCGATATAGCCCGCCCAGCGCTGCGCAATCTTCGCGCCCGCAAGATGCGGAAACGCCTTCACGAACTCGAGCAACCCGTTATCGACATATGGGACGACGGGATCGGGATCGAGCGTGCGGATGGCTTCGAAGATGGTTGGACGGTCTAGCGCCCAGCGGCGCGGCCGCTTCAACTCATCGAGAAAACGCTTGCCGACGCGGATCTGCAACGCGCCCATCTGGCTCTTCAACGCCTCGATGTACTTGAAGAAGAGGCGGAACGCATCGGGCGTGAGGTCCGCGTGCGTTCGCAGTCCATAAGCGACCGTGTAGCCGCCGTCGGCGCGCTTGCGAAATGCGAACTCCTCGTTGTTCGCGCTGCACGTCGGGCCGCCTTCGAGCGGCTCGGTACGCAGCACCGAGGCGCGCGTCAGCAGTTGCGGCAGTTCGACGCCGAGATTGCCGCAGAAATAGCGCGTCCATGCGCCGCCCGCGACGACGACGGCATCGCAGCGGATCGTGCCGTGCTCGGTGACGACGGCGCTGACGTGTCCGCCGCTCGTTTCAATGCCACGTACGGCGCAAGGCGTGAGTATCTTCACGCCTCGCTTGCGCAGCGCATTCGCGATGGCAGGCGCGGCTTTTTGCGGTTCCGCGCGCGCGTCGCCTGGCGTGTATATGCCTCCCTTGAAACTGCGGGTCGAGCCGGGCAGCAGTTCGGCAATCGCTTCGGTATCGACTTCGCGCGTGTCGAATGCGTCGCCGGCAATCTGCCTCGCGCGCGCGAGCCAGTCGCGATGCCTTGCCAATGTCGCGTCGTCGTTCGATACATACAGAATGCCGCACTGATTGAAACCCGTGTCGATGCCCAGCGTGCGGTCGAGCGTGCGCCACAGCTTCAGGCTTTCGATGCTGAGCAGCAGTTCGCGCGGGTCGCGGCGCGTGACGCGCACCCAGCCCCAGTTGCGGCTAGATTGCTCGCCGGCGATGTGTCCTTTCTCGCACAGCGCGACCTGCAAGCCTTTTTCGCTCAGATACAGCGCAGTGGAAACGCCGATGATCCCGCCGCCGATCACGACCACATCGGCGCGCTCAGGTAACTGGATATCGTCGGCTACGGTGTCGACTTTCGGTCCCATGTTCGTGTATTGAGTTGGATGGGTTCAAGGCCGGCGTTCGGCGATGCCGGCTGCGGCGGCCTGCGCAGTTGCCTGCGATTGCAGCGCTGCCTCGCGCCGCGCTGCGCGCAGACTGCGCGGCGCCCGCTTGCCGCCGCGCGCGCCGGGGTTCGAGAAGCGGTTGGTCCAGCGATCGATGTGATTGATCGCATGCGTGAGCGGCACGGTGATCAGCAGATACACGACGCCTGCCGCGACGAGCGGCGACAGGTTCGCCGTATTGACGGCCGTATTCTGCCCGATCGTGAAGAGATCGCGTTGCGACGTGAGCAGCCCGAGAAAGTAAACGAGGCTCGAATCCTTGACGATCGAAATGAACTGGTTGGCGAGCGCGGGCAGAATGCGCCGCACGCCCTGCGGCACGATGACATGCCGCATGCCGCTCCAGTACGTCATGCCGAGCGCCTGGCACGCATACATCTGGCCGCGCCCCACGCTCTGGATGCCCGAGCGGAAAATCTCGGCGATATACGCGGACGAGATCAACGCGAGCGCGACGATCGCGAGAGGATAGGGGTTCGGCCCGAAGATCGACAGCCCGATGGGCGCCAGCCCCTGGCCAACCACGAGAATCACGAGCGCGGCGGGCAGGCCGCGAAACACGTCGATGAACACCTGCGCGGGAAACATCAGCCAGCGCGTGTTGGACACGGTCATCAACGCGAGCACCATGCCCGCGACGATGCCGAGCACCGTCGAGAACAACGACAGGACCAACGTGTTCACCAGGCCCGTACCCAGCAGCGCCGGCAACGAATCGACCAGCAGCGGCCAGTCGAGGAAGTTCTGCAAAAAAGCGTCCATGTGCGCTCTCCGGGAGGCGAAACGTGGTCGATGACGTGCGGTTGGCGGGCGGCGGCCGGGTCGCTCAGGTGCCTGACTTCATTGCGTACGGCGGCAGGTCGGCGGGCTTCGGATAGCCGGGATGGAACTGCAGATAGAGCTTCATCCACGTGCCGTCGGCCACCAGTTCGCCGAGCGTCTTGTTGAGCGCGGTTTCGAGCTTGACGTTGCCCTTGTGAACAGGAAAGCCCGCCGGCAGATTGATCGCAGATATGTCGAGCTTGTCCGCGATGTTCATCTGCGGGTACTTGCCTTGCAGGCCTTCCACCAGTGTCTTGTCGACGAAGTAGCCGTCGATGTACTTGTTACGCAGCGCGAGGAACCCCGCGTTCAGATTCGGAAAGCGCACGATCTGCGCACTGGGCAGATAGCTGTCCGAATACGTGTCTTCGATGGTGCCTTGCACGACGCCGATCCGCTTGCCCTTGACGGACGCGACGTCGCTCGAAATCGTGCTGTCCGGCAGCGTCGCGACGCTCAACAGGCCCGTCAGGTAACCCTCGGAAAAGTCGACCATCTTGAGCCGTTCTTTCGTGATCGAAATGGAGCCGGCGGCGAGATCGATCTGCTGGTTCGCGACGCTCGGCAACAGGCCGGCGAAGTCCTGCGCGCGGAAGTCGGCGGACAGACCGAGCTTCGCGGCGATCGCGCGAATCAGCTCGACATCGAAGCCCGTCATCTTGCCGTTGTCGATGTACGAATAGGGCTTGTTGTTCGCGTCGACGCCGGCAACGATCTTGCCCGGTGTGAGCGTGCCCACGTCTTCCGCATGAGCGGCCGATACGGCTGCGACGCACAGCGAAGCAGCCAGCGCGAAACTGCGTGCAAACTGAAGAAAACGCATCATGAGGCTCCTCTCGAAAGGAACGGCGGTGAACAGAAAGGGAACAGCAGGGCGAACGCGGCGTGTGCCGCTCAATGCAGAATGCGCGACAGAAACTCACGCGCACGCTCGGAGCGAGGGCGCGAGAAGAACTGTTCTTTCGAGTCGTCCTCGACGATGGCGCCGCGATCCATGAACAGGATGCGGTCGGCGACGCGCCTGGCGAAGCCCATTTCGTGGGTCACGCACAACATCGTCATGCCGTCCTGAGCGAGCGCGCTCATCACGTCGAGCACTTCGTTGACCATCTCCGGGTCGAGCGCGGAGGTCGGCTCGTCGAACAGCATCGCGACGGGGTCCATCGACAGCGCGCGGGCAATCGCCACACGCTGCTGCTGGCCGCCCGACAACTGCGTCGGGTACGTGTCTTCGTAATCGCGCAAGCCCACGCGCCGCAACAGCGAGCGCGCCTTGTCGGCTGCTTCGTCGCGGCTGCGTCCGAGCACCGTCATCTGCGCGAGCATCAGGTTGCGCCGTACGCTCAGATGCGGAAACAGCTCGAAATGCTGGAAAACCATCCCGACCTTCGCGCGCAACCGCGCAAGGTTTACCGTTTTCGCCGTCACGTCCACGCCGTCGACGACGATGCGGCCATCCTGCACAGGCTCGAGCCCATTGACCGACTTGATCAGCGTCGACTTGCCCGAGCCCGAAGGCCCGCAGACCACGACGACTTCGCCGCGTTCGATCGTCGCGGAGCAGCCGGCCAGCACGCGGTGCTCGCCAAACCATTTCGAAACGTTGTGCAGATGGATCATCGGGGCTCCTCGTATCCAGTGACGCGATGAAGGTCAGGACAGCGCGACGCGCACACGTCCGCGCCACAGGTCGTCGAGTTGATAGAGCGCGGTGCCGAGCGGCACGGCAATCTGACTGGCGATCCCTGCGCCGCTCAACGGAAATTCGCCTTCGCTAAAGGCGCCTGCGTCGCGATCTACGCGGAGCATATGCCGCGCGACGCGGTGGCCCAGATAGCTCATCAGCGCGACGCCATTGCCGTTGCAGCCGAGCGCGTAATGAATGCCGTCGTGCACGCCGATGTGCGCGAGCTTGTCGCGCGTCATCGCGACGTAGCCTTTCCATGCGTGCGTGATACGCACGTCACGCAGCGCCGGCCACAGTTGCAGCATCTTTCCGTATAGAAGGCGGGCCGCTTCGCGTTCGCTCAGTTCGCGGATCGCCGGGCGCGAGCCGAACAGCATCCGCGTACCGTCTGGGGACGGGCGCGTGTAGAACAGATTGCGCTTCGAATCGCTGATCATCCGCGCGCCGGGGTTGAGCGCGTGCATCAATCCGTCGGGCAGGGGTTCCGTCGCGATCTGATAGCTCGCGACGGGCAGCACGCGGCGCGCGAAGAACGGCAGCAACGGGCCCGTATAGCCGTTGGTCGCGACAAGTACATGGCGTGCGTCGAGCGAGCCTCGCGCCGTGTGTACGCGAAAGCGCACGCCGTCGGGCGCGTTGCTCGCGATCCGCTCGATACGTTCCGCTTGTGCGTGCGAATGCAGTGTGACGCCGCGCCGCCTGGCAAGCTCGCGCAGCGCGCGGTGATACTTGGCCGTATGCAGCCCGCCGTATTCATCGACGAGGATGCCGCCGTAGTAATAGTCCGAGCCGATCATCGCGCGCTGCGCGTCGCGCTCGATCACATGCACGGTGACGCCCGTTTTGTCCCGCAGTAACTCACCCTGGCGACGCAACTGATCGAAATGACCGGGCGTGTAAGCGCCGAAAAAGCGGCCGGTGATCTTCAGATCCGCATCGAGCGATTCGTCGGCGACGAGGCGCTTCAAGTAATCGAAACTTGCCATCGATTCGCGCATCAGCCGCACGAGCCGCTCGGCGGAGACGCCCGCGATCGCGTTCGTCAACGCCAGCTTCTGGCCGCTCGACACCATTCCGCCGCTGCGCGTGCTGCCGCCCGCGCCGATCTCACCCGCATCGAGGACGGCCACGCGCGCGCCGTGGCTCGCCGCTTCCGCAGCCGCCGACAGCCCGCAATAACCGCTGCCGATAATCGCGATATCCACCTGGCCTGGCAGCGGCGTCCGCGCGGTTTCGGGCGGCGCAGCGTCCCACCAGTACGGGTCGCATCGAAAGGCTTCATGGAAAAGCAGGGAATCAGGGCGCATGAGCGTGACGGGTTCTGCGTAGTGAGGCCAGTCTAGGTTCGTGCGGCTTATCCGGTCAAATAGCGACAAAAAGGGCTTCTATTCATTTCTGATATGGCAAGCTAAGGTCTCTGTTCACGGCGAGCGGACGGGAGAGGCGATGAATCAGAGGCAAATCGAGGCATTCCGGCTGGTCATGCTGCGCGGCTCGATGACGGCGGCAGCCGAAGAGCTTGGCACGTCGCAACCGAGTATCAGCCGGCTGATTGCGGAGCTGGAGACGGCGACGGGGCTCACGCTGTTCGTGCGCAACGGCGGGCGCATCCACGCAACGGATGCGGGCAGTGCGTTCTATCGCGAAGTCGAGCGCAGCTTCGTCGGACTGGAAAAGCTGGAGAACTCGGCACGCGAAATTCGCCAGTTGGGCAGTGGACGTCTGCGTATCGTCGCCGCGCCCGTGCTTGCGCTGTCCTTTCTGCCTGCGGTGATCGAGCAGTTTCTTGCGGCTTACCCGCGGGTGATCGTGTCGCTGGAGATGAGAAGCGAAGGGACGATCCAGCGTTGGGTGTCGTCGGCGTACTGTGATGTCGGCTTTGCGACGGCTACACCGGACGCGTTCGGTGTGACGAGTGCCGAGTTGTATCGGCTGCCGGCGCTATGCGCGCTGCCCGCGCGGCATCCGTTGACTGCGCGAGACCGGATCGAAGCGGGCGATCTGCGCGGCGAGCGGCTGATCCTGCCATCGTATGCGGACGATACGCGCAGTCCTCTTGATCGCGTGTTGCGGGCCGCTGGCGCTGGCCAGGTGCCAGCGATCGAAACGCCGTATGGCGCGACGATATGCGCGCTCGTTTCGCGCGGGCTTGGGATTGGTATTGTGAATCCGCTTGCAGCGATTGATACCAATCCGAAGCGGATTGTGTTTCGGCCTTTTGTGCCTCAGATTATGTTTCGCGGGTTCACGCTGTGTCCGCAGTTGCAGCAGCCGAATCCTGTGGTTCAGATTTTTCTTGATCTGGTTCGTACGATGATGGCGGGTGAGGTCGATGGATCATCTGGCGATTGGCATGCGAGCAGTCCTTCGTCGCGTGGGCGGAAAGCGTCGCCGTTGGCAAGTGTCGAGACGAAGGCACGATGAGTGTATGAGTCTTTTCGCTGGCATCCGCGATTTGCCTTCGTGCTTCAGGCGTTGCCGTTCGGTGTTTTGGCCTTTGCGCTGGCATCCGCGCTTTGTTATCGTGCTTCAAGCGTCGCCGTTCGGTGTTTTGGCCTTCGCGCTGGCATCCGCGTTTTGCCTTCGCGCTTCAGGCGTAGCCGTTCGGTGTTTTGGCCTTTGCGCTGGCATCCGCGATTTGCCTTCGTGCTTCAAGCGTCGCCCCTGTGCGGGGCGGCACCTACTTTT
>NZ_JAWRXV010001367.1:0-248 GCF_046534875.1 Paraburkholderia sp. SIMBA_054
GTTCTCGCAAATTTTACGGCTAGAGTAGGTCTCAGTAAGAATCCCCGCAGCATGATTGAACGGACGTCAAATCGCTTTCAGAAAACATTAGACATTGAGACAGGCCTGCTCTCACAACTAAAAGAGGTGATTCAAAATGAAGACCTATCAAACCATCTCTCTTGATGATTATGTGAATAACAGAGGCATCACGCATCAAAATGAATATGACAAAGGCCAGTTAACCATTGGCGGAGCTTCTTTACCGG
>NZ_JAWRXV010001368.1:0-248 GCF_046534875.1 Paraburkholderia sp. SIMBA_054
GCATCGGTCGAGATCCCGGTGCCTAATGAGTGAGCTAACTTACATTAATTGCGTTGCGCTCACTGCCCGCTTTCCAGTCGGGAAACCTGTCGTGCCAGCTGCATTAATGAATCGGCCAACGCGCGGGGAGAGGCGGTTTGCGTATTGGGCGCCAGGGTGGTTTTTCTTTTCACCAGTGAGACGGGCAACAGCTGATTGCCCTTCACCGCCTGGCCCTGAGAGAGTTGCAGCAAGCGGTCCACGCTGGT
>NZ_JAWRXV010001369.1:0-248 GCF_046534875.1 Paraburkholderia sp. SIMBA_054
GCCAATCCGTCAAGTGATCCCGCCCGCGCCATACGCGATCTTCTCCGAGCGGTCACGAATGACCTTCAAAACAACGCCGTGGAAGTCATTGAGGAACAGTTTGCCCCACAGGTCACAGTAAAAATCGATCGGCGTGGCGATTTGATAATGGGTCGTCAGCGTGAGACGTGTGTGACCATTCGTGAGAGGCTCAAGACGATAATCACCCTGCGCAAGCTTCAGATAGGTGCTGTCGACCTTGATATGCG
>NZ_JAWRXV010001370.1:0-248 GCF_046534875.1 Paraburkholderia sp. SIMBA_054
TTCCTCGCCGCTGTCCAATCCGCGCCGCGTCGCCGTGGGGCTGGAGCAGAATCGCCTGGCGATGCTGCTGGCGGTGCTGCACCGGCACGGCGGCGTGCTGGTCGGCGACCAGGACGTGTTCGTCAACGTGGTCGGCGGCATTCGCGTGCAGGAAACCGCGGCCGACCTGCCGGTGCTGCTGGCGGTGCTGTCCTCGCTGCGCGACCAGCCGTTGCCGGAGAAGACCATTGCTTTCGGCGAGGTCGGCC
>NZ_JAWRXV010001371.1:0-248 GCF_046534875.1 Paraburkholderia sp. SIMBA_054
GGCGTGGTCACTTATCGGGCGGAAATACGCGCGACGTTGTGCTCGCAGCCGGTTTCGGCGCGCAATCCGATTCAGCCTATTCATCGCTGTGGCCGCTGCAAGCTCGTACGGTGCCGCGGCGCCGGCCTGTTCTCCGGCTCGAACGTCGCTTCGCGCGCAGTCGTTCAGCGCGCGTCGTCGTCGGCGCGGACAGGCGCCTCGCGATGGTTCGCCGACGCAGGCGCAGTCGCGGACATGAACCGTTCACG
>NZ_JAWRXV010001372.1:0-248 GCF_046534875.1 Paraburkholderia sp. SIMBA_054
GAAGCCAAGAGAAATCAAATAATAGTTAAAATGGCTGAGGCTGGGATTGCATGTAACGTTCATTATAAGCCATTACCTATGTTTACGGCTTATAGGAACCTAGGATTTGACATTAAAGATTTCCCAAATTCCTACAATCAATATGTGAATGAAATTACCCTTCCACTCCATACTCTTTTGAGCAATGAGGATGTGGAATATGTAATAGAGAATCTAAAAAGGATTTTAAATGAAATATAAAGTGGGAT
>NZ_JAWRXV010001373.1:0-248 GCF_046534875.1 Paraburkholderia sp. SIMBA_054
TCGCAGACGTCATGCGCTTATGAACAGCGGACAAGAGCAGAACGCCAAGCGCCGACCCGTAAAGCACGGCTACGCAATCATGCAGAGTTTTGACGTTGCCCTCCAGCTTTAACCAGAAAGTATCGTTCTTAACCCCGACCAATGCACTGGGATCGATGCCGATCGCCACGCAGTCCTCATTTAATACAGGAATCGTCTTAAGGTCCATGCCATCGAACAAGGTGCGTGAAAAATGCATAGAAAGACCG
>NZ_JAWRXV010001374.1:0-248 GCF_046534875.1 Paraburkholderia sp. SIMBA_054
TGACGTGAATCGCGAACGATTCCCGCAATGTACGCTCGACGCGCAGGGCGTCGGCGCCTTCGATAGAAAAGAGGCTCACGGCGCCGAGCGTTTCCGTGTCGAGCGGCGTGTGAAAGCGTAAGCCGGGGATGTCCGCGGCGCGTGCTGCCCAGTAACGGGTCAGCGCGCTGAGCCGTGCATGAATGTTGGCGGCGCCGATCGCCTGATGGAAGCGAATCGCCGGTTCGATGCCCGCTTGCAGCGCCGAG
>NZ_JAWRXV010001375.1:0-248 GCF_046534875.1 Paraburkholderia sp. SIMBA_054
GCAAACTTGTGGCGTCGGCTTTTTCGTGTGGTCGACGGCGCTCGCCTATAACGCCGACAAGCTGAAGACTGCGCCGTCAGGCTGGGCCGACTTCTGGGACGTGAAGAAGATCCCCGGCAAGCGCGCGATGCGCAAGGGCGCGCGTTACAACCTCGAATTTGCGTTGATGGCCGACGGTGTTGCACCGAAAGACGTGTACAAGGTGCTGGCGACCAAGGAAGGTCAGGACCGCGCATTCAAGAAGCTCG
>NZ_JAWRXV010001376.1:0-248 GCF_046534875.1 Paraburkholderia sp. SIMBA_054
GGCAATTCATTGGCCACCGTTTCATCCCTGCTTGGCCTTCAGATGCGGCAGACGCGCAGCGAGGATGCTCGCGCGGCTCTCGCCGCCGCTCGCGATCGCGTCCAGACGGTATCGACAGCGCACCGGCGCTTGCGTCTCGGCGAGGATATGGAATCGGCCCGCGTCGACGATTTTCTCGGAACCGTCATCAACGATATCCGAACCGCTATCGGTCAGGATCGCAAGATCGAATTTTCGACCGATTTCGC
>NZ_JAWRXV010001377.1:0-248 GCF_046534875.1 Paraburkholderia sp. SIMBA_054
GCCGGCTTCTTCGTTGTTGTCTGTTCTTTTGTTGACGGCGCTAGGCCGTGCGATTGTCGGACGACCAGGCCGCGTGCGGGGCGGCAGTGGTGTCGACGGCCCGGCGCGCCGGCATGTTCGCGGGACGCTTCGCGAGCCGTTCGAACTCGGTCACGTCGTGACTGCAAAACACGCTCACCGCCTGGCTCGTCAATGCGAGGTCGCGCAACCGGCTTTGATTATCGAAGCGCGCCGCGCGATCTTTTTCG
>NZ_JAWRXV010001378.1:0-248 GCF_046534875.1 Paraburkholderia sp. SIMBA_054
TTCGCAGCGTGGGCGCATATCGTCGATCCGCGCACCTTGCCCATCGCGGTTACGATCCTGCTGTTCTGCGCGCTGTTCGGCTTCGGCTCGGTCATGTACACCGGCTTTTTCTCGTGGCAGGTGCTGCTCGATCTACTGGTGGATAACGCGTTCCTGCTGATTGTCGCCATCGGCATGACGTTCGTGATCGTGTCGGGCGGGATCGATCTGTCCGTCGGTTCCGTCGTTGCGCTCACTACGATTGTAGA
>NZ_JAWRXV010001379.1:0-248 GCF_046534875.1 Paraburkholderia sp. SIMBA_054
CCAACGGCTGGTTTTTCATCGCGTTCTGTGTGGTGGCGGGAATTGTCGCGGCGAGTTTCATCCGGGCCACGGGTCGAGCCCCAACGATTGCGATACGTTCTGCGACGTCTTCATGACGCAGCCGATTCGGCTGAGTACCCAGGACTTCCATCGCGGTCTCGGTACTGGAGTGGCCTGAAAGCCTTCGACCACCTGCACCCTATGCAGACTAGCTGCCCGCCTGAATTGCGAGCGCTAGTGGTCGAGTT
>NZ_JAWRXV010001380.1:0-248 GCF_046534875.1 Paraburkholderia sp. SIMBA_054
TATATAATAACGATTCTTTAAAAGGAACAATATTGTATTTAAATAAACCAGATACCTTCTATTATGGTGACCCAGAGTATACATTAAATTCTAAGGAACATGGTGATCCGAGGGGTGCCTTCAGCGAGTCGCTGCGCTGAGGTAACCAATCGCTGAGGTTTCTCCGCATCACCTTACTTTGCCACCGGCGCTTGCGGAGCGCGTCCACAAAATCACCGGAGGCAAGTGGTGCTGCGCGTGACAGTCGG
>NZ_JAWRXV010001381.1:0-248 GCF_046534875.1 Paraburkholderia sp. SIMBA_054
GGCGTTGTGGGCGTTCGAGCAATGCCTGCGCAGCGGCGCCTGCGCGGCGGTGCTGGGCTGGCCGCAGACCGCCGACGCACGGGCGATGCGCCGCCTGCAGGTGGCCGCCGACAGCGGCGATGCCTGTGCCTTCGCCCTGCCCGATCGCCGCCACGCGGTGAATGCCTCGCCGGCGGCGTTGCGGCTGGAATACCTGCCCGGCGAACACGCCTGGCAGGTGCGCAAGTGCCGCGGCGGCAACGTGCCCG
>NZ_JAWRXV010000223.1:0-515 GCF_046534875.1 Paraburkholderia sp. SIMBA_054
CACCGCCAACATTTCTTCTTGCCTGAGGGCCCCCAAAGGGTCTTACGCTTCACACGGCAGCATTTCTGTTCGCGTTCATTGCCAACGCTTCGAATGAGCGCCTCACCCGCTTCAAACATCCGAACTTGGGCTAACGGCAGCGAATGGTATCGGCCGCCCAGGTGGCAAACTGTGTGTAGGTTGTCGCGGCGCATAGCTTGGCGCTCTTACAGGGTGGGACGCGTGCGCTATCGGTCCGGAGTGAGGCGTGTGAAGTGCTACGGCCTACACACAGTTTGCCACCTGGGCGGCCGTGGATTGTCTGGCGCGACACGCTGAGACGCGGGCGCGCGAAGCGGGTGAGGCGCACCGCAAGAGCGTTGGCAACAAACATGAGTCACGTGGTTGCCGTGTGAAGCGTAGGACCCTTTGGGGGCCCTCAGGCAGGAACAAGAACTAGCGGTGTTAGCCGCTTTCTTTTGCCTACTTTTCTTTGCGGCGGTGTATGGACCGGGGACATGGGTAACGGGTGTGCG
>NZ_JAWRXV010001382.1:0-248 GCF_046534875.1 Paraburkholderia sp. SIMBA_054
GGGTTGGCAAGCGGTGTTACCGGTGTGGTGGCTCGAGGGCGAGTTTCGTCGCCGCCGTATTTTGGCTCTTCGGCACGTTTAGGAGCACGCGGTCCCATATTTTCCTCATAAATCCGTTTCAGACGATTCGGTTGACACTGTTGTCGCCGCCGCACACTACGCGTCCAAATGCGTCGCAGTAGTGGAGGTGGTAGTTGTCAGTGCTTTCGTCCGTTAGACGCACCTTGAGCTGTTCCGCAGGACTCGTG
>NZ_JAWRXV010001383.1:0-248 GCF_046534875.1 Paraburkholderia sp. SIMBA_054
TGTTTCTTGAAGGCGTTCGTTGGAGCTGGCGCCTGATCCGTTTGTGATGGTCGAGTGATCTCGTCCGCGTGGCCGCGCGCGCCAAGCGGCGCTCTTGCTCGTCGCTCTACCGTCGCCCCTCGTCGCCCCTCGCCCCCTCCTCGACAACTCCTTGGGCACGCGCGTTGCTGATTCGCAGGCTGCAAGGAGCGCGTGCGTTGCGCGTCGCCTGTCGCGACAAGCAATGTGCGCCGGATCAACCAGACTGC
>NZ_JAWRXV010001384.1:0-248 GCF_046534875.1 Paraburkholderia sp. SIMBA_054
TGGGGAAGTGTTAAAACTTCCGCAGAAAATTCTTTAGGGAACTTAAGTGAAAAATGGGAAGATATAAAAACTACAGCATCTAATACGCTATTTAATTCAGAATGGTGGGCGGAACAAGCTGGGTACATTAGTGGAGTTTTGGAATCCACTGTCTTTAACGGAGAATGGTGGGGAGAGAAGTGGAATAACGTAAAAGAATGGACTCAAGAAAAATGGGATAGTGCAGTTGGAATATGGGATTCTATTAA
>NZ_JAWRXV010001385.1:0-248 GCF_046534875.1 Paraburkholderia sp. SIMBA_054
GATCACTCGCCAGAAATGCTTGTTCTGAAACAACGCGACGTAGTACGTCAACTCGCGTGGATAGAAAAACAGGCTCGCGCCGTAGCTGCCGTTGTACGTGGTGCGCAGTTCGCTCAGCTTCGTGTCCTGGATCATCTGCATCAACTCGGCGACATTGCCTTGCACTTCGGCCGACGACGACGCCGAAACCGAAGCCGACGACGCCGCCGACGACGAACCCGACGCCGCATCGCGCAGCGCGTCGGCGA
>NZ_JAWRXV010001386.1:0-247 GCF_046534875.1 Paraburkholderia sp. SIMBA_054
GAGCGCCAAGCTATACGACGCGACAACCTACACACAGTTTGCCACCTGGGCGGCACATACCATTCGCTGCCGCTGGCTCTTGTGAGGATGTTTGAAGCGGGTGAGGCGCACAGAGAGCGCGTTGGCACCGCACGCGAACAGAATCGCTGCCGTGTGAAGTGTGGGACCGCTTGGGGGCCCTCAGGCAAGCACTAGAACTGGCGGTGTTAGCCGCTTTCTTTTGCCTACTTTTCTTTGCGGCGGCAAA
>NZ_JAWRXV010001387.1:0-247 GCF_046534875.1 Paraburkholderia sp. SIMBA_054
TGCCTACTTTTCTTTGCGGCGGCAAAGAAAAGTAGGTGCCGCCCCGCACAGGGGCGACGCGTGAAGCACGAAGGCAACACGCGGATGCCAGCGAAAGAACAAACCAAACCGCCCGCGGGCACGAAGGCAAAACGCGGATGCCAGCGCAAAGGTCAGAACAACCAAACCGCCGGGGGTGTCTGAATTTTTGTGTGCAAGGCAGCTAAAAGCCTGCCATCTGGCAGGCTCATCAATTGCATTCTACAAA
>NZ_JAWRXV010000224.1:0-512 GCF_046534875.1 Paraburkholderia sp. SIMBA_054
TGGTTGTGTGAGAGACTTGCTCATGATGTACCTCTCCGACAACTCACGAAGCGCTGAGCTGCGATAGCTAACAGCTCGGGAGTGGCTGTCTCATACCAGTATGTGTCGGTGACCTTAGCGTGGCCGAGATAGGTCGACAAGGCAAGAATGCTGCGATCTACGTCCAGTCCACGGGCGTACCATTCCTGGAGCCTGTGGCACACGAATGAATGGCGAAGGTCGCGCAGGCGAAGTCGAGAACGGTCTCCACGCGGTCGCAACTTCAGCGCGTCACAGAGAATATGGAAGGCATAGTTGATGCTGTGCGTGGAGGCTGGTCGACCATAGTCAAAAACGAAGAACGCTTCGCTGTTTAGGGTCAGGGGATCGCGATCGCGTTTCCTGGCGTAGCGCCTCAGGACGTCGGCGGTGGTGGGGTGTATCGGGACCCAGCGGGATTTACCGAGCTTCCCGCACCGAATGAGCAGCAATCGGCGGTCGAGATCGACGTCCGAGCGCGTCAACGCCGCCAC
>NZ_JAWRXV010001388.1:0-247 GCF_046534875.1 Paraburkholderia sp. SIMBA_054
TGGAGGAGAAGCCAACAAAGCGCGCGCGGTAGAAAGTTGCGCTACCCTTGTTGAAGGTCTCGGTATAGGGCGACGCCGCACGCAGCGTGCCACCTGCCGTGGCAGAAGCCTTGGCAAGCATGTCCCGTGCCTGACCTTCGCTCGGGAGGGAGCCGATCTGGATAGCCCAGCCACCGGCAGCAGGGGCGGATGCCGTGGTGACCGGATCGACTTCCTGAGCCTGTGCAGACGGGACGGCGGCCTTTGG
>NZ_JAWRXV010001389.1:0-247 GCF_046534875.1 Paraburkholderia sp. SIMBA_054
GTTCGAGCATCGTGCATCCGAACGGCATGCGCTTTCAGGCATTCGACGAAAACGGGCAACTGCTTGTAGAAAAAGAGTATTACTCGATTGGCGGCGGCTTCGTGGTGAATCGCGAAGGCGATCGCGTGAACGGCGTGCGCGCCGGCGCGGAAGTGCCGCATCCGTTTCGTACCGGCGATGATCTGATGCGTGTGTGCCGCGAAACCGGCCTTTCGATCGCGCAAATCACGCTGAAAAACGAATGCGC
>NZ_JAWRXV010001390.1:0-247 GCF_046534875.1 Paraburkholderia sp. SIMBA_054
CAGGAGTGGTACCGGACTCTTCCGCCGCGGAGATGGGCGGGTTGGGCCGTTTGTGTGCTTCGGAATGCCATAGGATTCGCTTTCCTCTGGGAGGCTAACTTCTTCCTAGAACTTGCACTCGGGATTGCAGACCATGAGCGCGACGCGTCCACGGTTGCCCGCTGGGCATTGAGTCCGAAGAGGCCACTCGTTCCGTACCAGCGAGGTGGTACTGCACAGATGGATGTAATGCCGTCGATTCGGCGGT
>NZ_JAWRXV010001391.1:0-247 GCF_046534875.1 Paraburkholderia sp. SIMBA_054
GGTCGTCCACATCTCCATAAATCAACGGAAGAACTGTCTGCTCGTCAGAAACTTCACTGTCCGCCAGTATTCCGTTGAGCGCGGACAAGGACGCTTGCGGATCAAGGTCAACCAGTAACACCCGACGGCCGAACAGCGACAAGCCCTGCGCAAGCGTCATGGCTGTAGTCGTTTTACTAACGCCGCCCTTGAAGTTTCCAATGGCGATTTTCTTTCCCTTCACCCCTGCAGGACGCTTCGCGAACGG
>NZ_JAWRXV010001392.1:0-247 GCF_046534875.1 Paraburkholderia sp. SIMBA_054
GTCGTCCAGCGCTTCCACCGCGTTCATGCGGCCTGCTCCATCGCCTGGCCGTCGCTGGCGAGGATCCATTCCAGCGCGCGCCGGTAGGCCGACAGGCCGCGGCCGGGGTATTCGCCCGGGGTGCCGGCCTGGGTCAGGGTCTCGACCGCGCAGATGCGGGTATCGACCGGAATCGCGTCTTCCCAGACCCGGTCGCCGTAACTGTCCTGCATCTGCTTGAGCGTCTCGGTGCCGGCGCGGGTGCGGC
>NZ_JAWRXV010000225.1:0-512 GCF_046534875.1 Paraburkholderia sp. SIMBA_054
GTCCACACGTTGCGGATGCCGTTGGCCACCAGGTTGCCGAGCAGTACCGGCAGGAAGAACGGGCCGGCCAGGAGCGGGAACAGCAGGTAGTCCTTGAGCAGCTGGCGCGCCATCTTGCGGCCGACCGGGCGCGCCGAGGCGACCAGCTCCGAGGTCTTCATCTTACCATGCCACCAGCGGCCCAGCTTGAGGTCCTGGATCGCCACGCCCCACTGGAAGTACAGCGCGAAGAACACCGCGATCACCGGCTGCAGCAGGTAGAACGCCTTCCAGCGCTCCTCGGGGAAGATCCGCAGCAGGCCGTAGCCGATGTCGTCGTCCATGCCGCGCACGTTGGTGTAGGTGTGGTGGCGGAAGTTGTGCGTCTTGCGCCAGTTGTCGCCGGTGGCGACGATGTCCCACTCGTAGGTGGCGCCCTGCAGCTGCGCGTCGCCCATCCAGTCGTACTGGCCATGCATGACGTTGTGGCCCAGCTCCATGTTCTCCAGGATCTTCGACAGGCCGAGCAGCAG
>NZ_JAWRXV010001393.1:0-247 GCF_046534875.1 Paraburkholderia sp. SIMBA_054
GGAACGACCGCCGGAACGGCTGCCCGAACGACCGCCGCCACGACGTTCTTCCTCGGCCGCGCGCGCTTCGCGGGCCTCGCGGAAGATCGCACCAACGCTCTCGTTCTCGCCCTCGTCGTCGCCGGCCACCGGCGCACGCTCGGGGCGCGGCAGCGCGGTCAGCAGGTCGGCGGTGACCGCCTCGACCGGGATCTTCTGCTCGATGTAGGCCTCGATGTCCGGCAGGCTCATCGCATAACGCTCGCAG
>NZ_JAWRXV010001394.1:0-247 GCF_046534875.1 Paraburkholderia sp. SIMBA_054
TACGGTTCGCACGAACGGGATCATGATCTCAACGTTGGTCAGCCCCATGTCGTTGCGCACACGTTTCACTGCTTCGCACTCCAGCGCGAAACAGTCGCGGAAGCTGTCGGAAATATAGCGTCCCGCGCCACGGAAGCCGAGCATCGGGTTCTCTTCATCTGGCTCGTAACGCTCACCACCGACCAGGTTGGCATATTCGTTCGATTTAAAATCAGAGAGACGGACAATGACGCGCTTCGGATAAAAC
>NZ_JAWRXV010001395.1:0-247 GCF_046534875.1 Paraburkholderia sp. SIMBA_054
CGGTCATCAACGCGGCGATGGCGGCCATGAAGAGCGCTGCGCCCGCGAAGTCGATGGAAGGGCGCGCGTGCCGCTCACCCTCGCGCAGGAAGGCGATGAAGCCAGCAGCCGAGGCGAGGCCGATCGGCACGTTCATCCAGAAGATCCACGCCCACGACATGTTGTGGATGATGAAGCCGCCGACCATCGGCCCGACGACTGCCGAAATCGCCCACACGCTCGCGAGATAACCTTGCACCTTGCCGCG
>NZ_JAWRXV010001396.1:0-247 GCF_046534875.1 Paraburkholderia sp. SIMBA_054
TCCAAGATTGCCGAACTGCGCGCGCGTCAAGACAAGCTCGTTTACGGAGCGTGAGGACAAAACATCATGGTTCAAGCCAAAAAAGTCGAACCGCAGGATACGGGCGACCGTCATAATTTGCCTTATGCTTTCCGCACTTATTCGCCGGAACAGCTGAAAGAAGCACTGCGTAAAATGTATCTCATCCGCCGCTTTGAAGAGGGCGCGGAAGAAAGCTACACGCGTGGCCTTATTCACGGAACAATGC
>NZ_JAWRXV010001397.1:0-247 GCF_046534875.1 Paraburkholderia sp. SIMBA_054
GCGCTCAGACAGTGGCTGGACGAACAGGCGCCGCAGGTCCTGCCAGAAAGTCTGCTGGGCAAGGCGATCTCATACACGCGCAACCAGTGGGCGTATCTGTGTCGCTACGTGAGCGACGGGCGGGCTCCAGTTGACAATAATGTCATTGAACGCGACATCCGCCCATTCTGTACAGGCAGGGCTTCGTGGCTGTTCAGTGACACGGTTGCCGGCGCGAAGGCGAGCGCCGTGATCTACAGCCTTATGC
>NZ_JAWRXV010001398.1:0-247 GCF_046534875.1 Paraburkholderia sp. SIMBA_054
GGCTTCATGGCTCTTGTTCAGACTGGGGCTTTACCACTTCACTGAAGCAGCCCATGTGTCGAATTCACCGTGGTTGGCTGCATTCGGTTATGCCAAAGAGATACCGGCAGAAAGAACACTCATAGATGCAGTTGCACAAGGTGTTTTTCTGACGTTCTGGCGAGGTGATGCCTATTTCAATTCGTCACTTTGGACAATGCACTTTGAAATGATCGGCAGCCTGATCGTATTTGCCGGTGCCATTGTG
>NZ_JAWRXV010001399.1:0-247 GCF_046534875.1 Paraburkholderia sp. SIMBA_054
GGTATTTTCCTCGGAAGATCAGCTTCACGCCATCGGCGCTCTCGCCGACAAGGCGGGCATCAAGGGGCTGGTCGGAAATTTCCTGCGCGTTGTCGCGCGGAACCGTCGTCTCTTCGCTCTGCCGGGCATCATCGCTGCTTTCCGCATTATTGCTGCTGAACATCGCGGTGAAATTTCCGCCGATGTCATCTCCGCGCACGAACTGAGCGCTGCGCAGCAGAACGAATTGAAGGCAACGCTGAAGGGC
>NZ_JAWRXV010001400.1:0-247 GCF_046534875.1 Paraburkholderia sp. SIMBA_054
GGTTTTTGCGTTCAGCGGCAAACGCCAACGGGAGCTTGGGGATTGAGCCGCCATGAAATAAAGGGGCGCATCGGATATGCCACTTTCGAGAAGGATAGGCCGCAAGGCGCTGTGAAAGAGCCAAATGGATGCGGGGAAAGCTGTATTTTGACTGCTTGCGTTTACGCTCCCCGCCTCTAAAATATGTGTGGAATGGTTGTTGACCTATTAGATGTAGGTACAATCAAAGGGCCAGACTACGGCCACC
>NZ_JAWRXV010001401.1:0-247 GCF_046534875.1 Paraburkholderia sp. SIMBA_054
GTGGCCATCTGGATCTGCCAGCGATACACCTGGAGGTGTGGTGACAGGGGACGTTCTGGGGTCGCCATTCGCTGACTCTTTTCTCGGCTGGGCGGCTTGCGGGCCGCATTGGCTGTGCGCTGGTCAGAAATCGACGCAGCGCCCGTTCTTCTCCCAATCGCCGTAACGCACCGGATCCAGTCCGCCGCGCCCGCCGATCTCCCGCGGCACGACTTCTTCCGGCGCAGGATTACCTGCCGGAACTGCC
>NZ_JAWRXV010001402.1:0-247 GCF_046534875.1 Paraburkholderia sp. SIMBA_054
CAGGGCAGTTACGAGGAAGGCCCGCCGACCCTCACCGACCTGCTGATCCGCGACCGCCGGTGGTGCCAGGGCAACCTGCAGCACGCCAAGGTCGTCGGCGCCAAGGGACTGCACTGGATCAGCCGCATGCACATGATGATCGGCATCGGCCATTACTTCACCGCGCCGATGTGGGCGATGCTGATGCTGATCGGCATCGGCATCCCGCTGCAGGGCGGCGGCATCGACCTGGCCGCCGAACTGCCGT
>NZ_JAWRXV010001403.1:0-247 GCF_046534875.1 Paraburkholderia sp. SIMBA_054
CTGTGACGGCTTGCCTTTGAGTTGCCTGCCCTGGACGCGCGCTCGCTCGCAGCTCTGTCGGCCGAAGGCTGGGCGTGGGCGAGCGTCGGTCCCAATGTGCCTGCGAGTGAACCGGCAACCGCCAGTGCAATCACGCTCAGGCGCACATTCGGCCAGACCCCTCCCTTCATGTTGTTCCCTTCGTGGCGCGGCAACCGGCTACCTCAAATGCGTATGACAAACCCGGTAACGAGCCGGGCGCGGGGGT
>NZ_JAWRXV010001404.1:0-247 GCF_046534875.1 Paraburkholderia sp. SIMBA_054
CGATGCATTCCAAAGCATTGCCACGACGGCGCTAAGGTAGGGAATGGCGGTCAGCAGGCCAATGTTCAAAGTACTCTTTACACCGGAAGCCTTGATGATAGAAGGCAGCCAGAAGGCCAACCCGTAAAAGCCGGTATTGAACGTGAGAAGAATGAACGTCAGCAACCAGACGCGCGGGCTTCTCAGCGCAGCGCCAACGCTGTGGGTCTTTTTAGCACTTTCCTGTTCGAGATTTCTTTGAAGCAGT
>NZ_JAWRXV010000226.1:0-507 GCF_046534875.1 Paraburkholderia sp. SIMBA_054
GATGACCGTGCGATCGAGGTGGCCCGAGCCGGCCGATATCCTGAATCCATTCTCACCGACGTCCCACCGTCCCGGCTACGGCAATTCTTTACTCATACACGCGGGGCTTATGTCGTCAACAAGCCGCTACGCGAGCATGTACTGTTTGCGGCACACAACATCCTGCGCGATCCACCGTTTTCGCAGCTCGACCTTGTGTCGTGCCGCAACCTGCTGATCTACCTTGACCGCAGCGTGCAACGCCAGGTCTTGCAGACGTTTCATTTTGCGTTGCGCCCGGGTGGCTATCTCTTCCTGGGCAGTTCCGAGTCGGCAGAAATCGCCGAGGACCTATTTTTCCCCGTCGACAAGAAGAACCGCATCTATCGCGCAAAGAGCGTCGCGAATCGCTCTCGCGTGACGCCGGTGCTGCCGGTCGCCGGCAAGACGCTGCAGCCGTTGCCAGCGGAAGTTGTCCGTCCGGCGTCGCGTCCCTCCAGCTTTTCGTTCGCGAATCTGCATCAGCGG
>NZ_JAWRXV010001405.1:0-247 GCF_046534875.1 Paraburkholderia sp. SIMBA_054
GGGTCCACCGTCACCTGGAAGAATCTCGACGGCGAGCCGCACACGGTCGTCAACGACGCGGGCATCTTCCGCTCGGCCGCGCTCGATCAGAACGACACGTATCAGTTTCGCTTCGACAAGCCTGGCGTCTACAACGTGTTTTGCGGCATTCATCCGAACATGAAGGAGACGATCACCGTTCAGTAACTGGGAACTCGTGTCGAAGAACCGCGAGGCGTGCCGTTTTCGCCATAGCGCTTTTGTGCCG
>NZ_JAWRXV010001406.1:0-246 GCF_046534875.1 Paraburkholderia sp. SIMBA_054
GCGTGCGTTGCCAACGCCCTGAATGAGCGCCTCACCCGCTTCGAATACCCGTGCACGGGCTAACGGCAGCGAATGGTTTGTGCAGCCCAGGTGGCAAACTGTGTGTAGGTTGTCGCGGCGTACACGTTAGCGCTCTTACAAGGCGGAAACGCGTGCGCTATCGGGTCCAAAGTGAGGCGTGTGTGGCTCTACGGCCTACACACAGTTTGCCACCTGGGCGGCAGTGGAATATCCGGCACGGCACGC
>NZ_JAWRXV010001407.1:0-246 GCF_046534875.1 Paraburkholderia sp. SIMBA_054
GTGACCCACGTTCGTTGCCAGCGCTCTAAATGAGCGCCTCACCCGCTTCACTTACCCGCGCTGCAGCATGCCGCGCCGGATATTCCCCCGCCGCCCAGGTGGCAAACTGCGTGTAGGCCGTAGCGCTACACACGCCTCACTTCGGACCGATAACGCACGCGTTCCACCATGTAAGAGCGCCAAGCTATACGACGCGACAACCTACACACAGTTTGCCACCTGGGCGGCACATACCATTCGCTGCCG
>NZ_JAWRXV010001408.1:0-246 GCF_046534875.1 Paraburkholderia sp. SIMBA_054
TTGCCGCCGCAAAGAAAAGTAGGCAAAAGAAAGCGGCTAACACCGTCAGTTCTAGTTCTTGCCTGAGGGCCCCCAAACGGTCCCGCGCTTCTCACGGCACCACACTCGTTCACGCGCGTTGCCAACGCATGGAACAAGCGCATCACCCGCTTCAGACACTCGCACAAGGGCCAGCGGCAGCGAATGGTATGTGCCGCCCAGGTGGCAAACTGTGTGTAGGTTGTCGCGTCGTATAGCTTGGCGCTC
>NZ_JAWRXV010001409.1:0-246 GCF_046534875.1 Paraburkholderia sp. SIMBA_054
CCGAGAGTCTCGCGAGATGCCGCGGCAGATAACGCACGCCGTCTTCGCGCGTCGCGAGCATGGTTTCGAACAGCTCGAAGCCCGGCTCGGCGCCGGTCAGAAAGCGCGCTTTCAATCGGCACTCCGCGTATTCGTCTTCGGCGACGCTGTCGAGCACGATGCCCGCGCCGATGCCCATCGTGCCGCGCAACGAGCCTGCTTGCGCCGACGGCTTCAACGTCAGCGTGCGAATGGCGACCGACATGC
>NZ_JAWRXV010001410.1:0-246 GCF_046534875.1 Paraburkholderia sp. SIMBA_054
CTGGCCGGCCGCCTCGCGCACGCTGCGCGCCAGCGCCAGGCCGTCGCCGTCGGGCAGCGACAGCGAAGTGGTGACCAGGTTGACCGCGCCGGCCGCCAGCGCGTCGCGCGCCTCGGCGATGCTGGCGCAGCCGACCACCTCGACCGCCGGCAGCTCGCGCTGCAGCACGTCGGCGATCAGCTTGCGCACCAGCTTGGAGCCGTCGACGACCATCACGCGCGGCGCGTCGCTGATCAGGTGCTTGAG
>NZ_JAWRXV010001411.1:0-246 GCF_046534875.1 Paraburkholderia sp. SIMBA_054
CCGCCGAAATTAGTTTTCGGGCCTCATCCCGTTTTGCACGAGCTTCGGAGAGAGAAACTTCTGGATACACACCAAGTGCAAGAGTCTTCTCCTTACCCAAAATACGATAACGGAGACGCCAGTAACGGGAACTATTGGGATGTACCAGCATGAGCATGCCAGCTCCGTCAGTGAGTTTATACGCCTTGTCAGTGGGCTTTGCAGCCCGAATTTTTGCGTCAGTCAGTGCCATATTTCAGCCTTCTG
>NZ_JAWRXV010001412.1:0-246 GCF_046534875.1 Paraburkholderia sp. SIMBA_054
GCGCCTGCGCGCGTTCGGCGAAGGCGGCCAGCACGTCCAGCTCGCTCAGCGCCGCGGCGCAGCGCTTGAGCGGCTCCAGGTGCGCGCCCAGCGCGTCGAGCAGGCCTTCGTACAGCAGCTTCTCGCGCGTCAGCGAGCGCTCGCGCGCCGACAGCACCTTGTCCTCGAAGGACTTCAGCTCCTCGGTGATGTAGCGCTCGGCGTTGGCCAGGGTCTGGCGGCGGCTGTAGTGGATCGGTGCCTTGT
>NZ_JAWRXV010001413.1:0-246 GCF_046534875.1 Paraburkholderia sp. SIMBA_054
GCTTCGCACTGAACGAGGCGGCGTTCAGCGCCGAACTGTTTCGTGCCGGCATTCTGTCGGTGAACCGCTCGCAATCCATCGCGGCCGCGGCGCTCGGCATGGGACCGTTGCTGACATTACGCCGCATTATCCTGCCGCAGTCCATGCGGGCGGTGATCCCCGGCCTCGCCAACGACACCATCGGCATCTTGAAGCTGACCTCGATCGCGTCGGTGCTCTTCGTCAACGAGCTCCCGTTTCGCTCGC
>NZ_JAWRXV010001414.1:0-246 GCF_046534875.1 Paraburkholderia sp. SIMBA_054
TTCACCAGCGGTGGACCGGCCAGAAAAATCGTGCCCTGATTGCGCACGATCACCGTCTCGTCGCTCATGGCGGGCACATAGGCGCCGCCCGCCGTGCACGACCCCATGACCACGGCGACCTGCGGAATGCCCGCAGCCGACATCTGCGCCTGATTATAGAAAATGCGTCCGAAATGGTCGCGGTCCGGGAACACCTCATCCTGATTGGGCAGATTGGCCCCACCGGAATCGACCAGATAAATGCAG
>NZ_JAWRXV010001415.1:0-246 GCF_046534875.1 Paraburkholderia sp. SIMBA_054
CGTACCAACGTCACATCAGTGAACATGGAGATCGCGATACCGAGCATCATGGTAATCGCAAAGCCGCGAACCGGGCCTGTGCCGAAGGTGAACAACAGCAAGGTCGAGATCAGGGACGTGACGTTAGCATCCACAATGGTAGAGAAGGCGCTATGGAAGCCCTTGTCCAGCGCGGCCATGGCCCCGAGGCCGCGTCGCGTTTCTTCGCGGATACGTTCATTAATGAGAATATTGGCGTCAACCGCG
>NZ_JAWRXV010001416.1:0-246 GCF_046534875.1 Paraburkholderia sp. SIMBA_054
CGGCGCGCTGGCCTTCAGCGGGACCGTGCGCTCGGTTGCCACGCAGGTCCTGCCGGACGGCCGTGAACAGACCGACATGGTGCTGCTGCCGGTGCACTGGCGACTGGGTCACCGGGATGGCCCGATGACGGTCAGGACGGTGGTCTCCCGGATCGGCCCCTGCCCGGGCCTGGGTGCGCTCGGCGCGAAGGTGGGCGAGCAATGGCTGCTGGTCGGACCGGCGGCGGGCCCGACGGTGATGTCATG
>NZ_JAWRXV010001417.1:0-246 GCF_046534875.1 Paraburkholderia sp. SIMBA_054
CGCTGACCGAAGAACCGGAAGAAGAGCCGCACAAGAGTGCCTGGGCCACCGCGCTCAGCGGCGAAGTCGCGCTGATCGAGTTCGACGGCGACGACGAAGAAGAAGAATAAGCATCAGAAGAAAGTGCCGGTTCCGACCGGCATTTTTTTATCCAGCATCAAGCCGCACCCGCTTTTGCAGGAAATATCGAAATACAAAAAGGCCGCCTCGAAAGGCGGCCTTTTTCAGTTTCATATCTGTCGATCT
>NZ_JAWRXV010001418.1:0-246 GCF_046534875.1 Paraburkholderia sp. SIMBA_054
CTGCTTCAGTCGATTGAGAATCTGCCTTCTCCACAGTGCGAGATTTTCTTCGGGCAGATCGGCGCGCAAACGCAACGCGTGCCGGTGAATGCGACCGCCTACTCGAGCCGCGACACGCAATACGCGATGAACGTGCATGGCCGCTGGGAAGAGCCCGCCGACGACGAACGTTGCATCGCGTGGGCTCGTGCATTCTTCGAGCAGGCAGCGCCGTTCTCGCTCGGCAGCGTCTACGTGAACTTCATG
>NZ_JAWRXV010001419.1:0-246 GCF_046534875.1 Paraburkholderia sp. SIMBA_054
CGTCAAGGCCGGCGTGGAGCTGCTGAACCGCGAAGGCACCAACCGCGCCGGCTTCGACCAGATCCCGCCGTGGGAGCAGACCGACAACAACCTGCGCCTGCAGGGCCAACGCAACTATGTGCTCGGCGACGGCCACAGCAAGGGGCTGAATGCCTGGTTCAACGCCGGCGCGCCGCTGGGCGAGCATGCCGATTTCTACGCCTTCGGCACCTGGAACCAGCGCGACACCGAGGGCGCCAACTACTT
>NZ_JAWRXV010001420.1:0-246 GCF_046534875.1 Paraburkholderia sp. SIMBA_054
TTCTATCGTATTCGATGGCGTTTACATGCTGGCTGACGCTGCGATGAGCGGATTAGCTCTCCTCGTCTCACGCCTCATCGCCCTTTCTGCCTTGCCGGAACAGCCACGCGGAAAATTGCGCGATCGCTTCACAATGGGCTTCTGGCATCTCGAACCGATGGTGCTTGGCCTTAACGGTATGATGCTCACCGGCGTTGCGATCTACGCGCTCATCAACGCAGTCGGCAGCCTGATGGATGGCGGACG
>NZ_JAWRXV010001421.1:0-246 GCF_046534875.1 Paraburkholderia sp. SIMBA_054
CGGCGGTGTTGTTTCGCTGACCAGCGCTCAACTTGGTCTCCTACTCGAAGGTTTCGACTGGCGACAGCCCGTCGATGCAGCCCGCCCCTCCAGCGCTTTGTAAACGTATGTGACAACGCAGGCAGGGCGCAATGCACGCGCGTAAACTGCTTGCATGGCATCCAGCGACGCTACCCTTCCGGACGATATCGAGGCCTTGAAGGCTCTCTTGATCGCGCGTGAGGCGGCGTTACGTGAGCACGAAGG
>NZ_JAWRXV010001422.1:0-246 GCF_046534875.1 Paraburkholderia sp. SIMBA_054
GGGTTGGTTTGTCGACGACGAGGCCTTCATTCTGTACAAAACTGCGCCTTCGCAGCCCGTCCATGAAAGACCAAAAAATGCTCTGCCACTTAAAACGGGACCGTTATAACGAGAGTTTTCCTGGCTGGGAGAAGGAGTAGAAGGCATGAAAGCATCGAAGTTTTCGGTCGCCCGGAAGGTGTTTATTCTCAAGCAGGGAGGTATGCGCCGTCTCTGCCCCATTGATTTTGGGTTTGCGCTTGAACT
>NZ_JAWRXV010001423.1:0-246 GCF_046534875.1 Paraburkholderia sp. SIMBA_054
GTAACAGGCGACGAGATAGCCGATGAGAGAAACCGGCAGCGTGACCAGCGCCTGCGCCGTCGCCCACATCATCGGATGTTTGTCGGGATTTTCCCGCAGCCAGCGGGCGTTGCGCAGGGCATACCATGCCCAGCAGACCACGGAAACTAACGCTAGCACGATGCCAGAGGTATAACGTGCCCAGTCAAAATCGGGGAGTCCGTGGTTTAACTCAGCAATATTCACACACGCCAGGCCGATGCCAAT
>NZ_JAWRXV010001424.1:0-246 GCF_046534875.1 Paraburkholderia sp. SIMBA_054
CTTCGATAATATCTGCTGTCAGTCTCTCTACAGATCGATTTTTCACACGATCAAATACAGAATAGGCTTGTACTTCCTCAGCAGAAATAATCATGGCCTGCCGTCACCTACTCTTTCACTTTCATCACTTTTGCTACAGCATCCTCTTCCTCAAATTTGCTGTCTAGCTTCGCTGTCAGGACAATAATAAACTTACGGCTGCGAATATCTTTTTCTACTTCAATTCGAATATTGCGAGAAAAACCT
>NZ_JAWRXV010001425.1:0-246 GCF_046534875.1 Paraburkholderia sp. SIMBA_054
GTCCGCGTACGGCAGCGTGCGCCAGCGCGTGAGCTCGTCGGCGCTGACGCGCGGATAGTCGGCCGGCAGATAGAGGCCGCCGTCTTTCGCGAGACCGCCAAGCAGGATTTCGGAGAAGGTGTGGCGCTCGCCGGCTCCGGCGCCGCGCGTTGACAGGTAGTTCATAGTTGGCCTAGTTCAGCGCTTCCATGCGCAGCTTCGTGACTTGCGAAACAACGGTCTTCAATGCTTCGATCGTTTTGATCG
>NZ_JAWRXV010000227.1:0-500 GCF_046534875.1 Paraburkholderia sp. SIMBA_054
GAACGACGGTGAGCGCAGACTGACGCACAACGACCTCCCCTCGCAAACGCTGATTTCTCATGTACGTCATGAACGGATTTCATCCGCGGACAATGAAAAGCCCTCATGCGAGGCATGAACAGATTTCGTTTGAACGACAGGGGCCATGTCATGCAACCTGAGTGCGGAGACAGACGAACATACGAACCTACGAACCCGCCGCGCAGCGGATCGACAAGAGACGACGAACATGGACCTACGCAAACGTGTCGTGGTGGGAATCAGCGGCGCTTCCGGCGTTGTCTATGGCGTGAGGCTGCTCGAGATGCTGCGCGAGCTCGACGTGGAGACTCATCTGGTGATGAGCCGCTCGGCGCAAATGACGCTCGCCTACGAAACCGACTTGCGCGCGGCCGACGTTCAGGCGCTGGCTTTCGAGCACTATCCCAATGCCGATATTGGCGCGGCGATTTCGAGCGGCTCGTTTCGCGTCGACGGCATGATCGTCGCGCCGTGTTCGA
>NZ_JAWRXV010000024.1:0-154318 GCF_046534875.1 Paraburkholderia sp. SIMBA_054
CGGTCGCTCGAAGTATGTATTATTCAATACTACCAGGTATCACTTTGCTGCAAACACCTTTTTATGACACAGTGAGACTAGGCGTGATTCGGCAATCCGCTTCAGCTCATCGGGAGTTGAAGCAGATTCAGCCACTGCTTGAGCAAATCAGCGGCTCTGTTTTCGTCTTTTGGGCCACCGTCGCCAAGCGTCAAACTCGTCGCGAGGTTAAGTATTGACCGGGGCAGCCCTCGCGCCGCCAAAGCCTCGAGGAGGTGACGGGCCACTTCCGGCTCTCGGGTTCGGTTGCCGCTTAGCAACTCATCAGCAAGCGATTCTACAAACCTCAACGAGCTCTCGTTTTTCGTTCCGTGTATGCCAGCGATGAGCGCTAGTTCGAAGTGGCCAACGGGATCGTGGGCGGCGTGTGCCAGCGTGCTCAGCGCGTCTTGGAAATTCAGATCATCCTTTGAGCCTGCGAACGGCGTTTGTGGCCGGTCCCCGCACTCTTCTTGCGCATGCGCGGCCGATGGTCGCCACCATCGGACAAAGTCGTCCGCGGATTCACCGTGAAGATCAACTAACGATGCGGCCAATTGCGACGCCTGATATACGCGCCTCTCGGTTACTGTCGCGCCGTCACATGCCTCATCGAGCGCGGAGGCTGCTTTGGTGCCCAGCTTGCTGTGGAGGTCGGCCCAGTCTTTATAGCCGAAGACCTCGGAGGTCACCTGTCGCGCCTGGGATTCCTTTAGCGAAAGGCGGTATTTGAGCCGATCGGCGGCCCGTGTCGGGATCGATGTGCTCTGAAAGTAGATACGCATGCCTTCTCCTAATCTCAGGGTGAGCAGAAACGGGAAACGGGGTCACATATTTTCCCGAACTCGGACCTGAAGTGACGAGCCGGCAGGTCCATCAAGAGGCTCCGTGTGCTGCGGGGCAACCTTAATGTGGCTAATCACGGACCGGCCATGATAGTTGTCGCACGGGGGGCAGTCATAATTGACAATCTACGCTTTTACCTTGGAAGCCGCCAATTCCCTTTCGCGGGCTCGAGCGGCCGGAGAGGGTCGTCTGCTGACCTCCCAACGGGAACCAAGCCGCCGTTCGAACTTGTCGCGGGGCCGACGTCGGCAATGCTGATCACAGCAGCCGTTGGCCGATGCTCGTGCCAACGGCGGGTTTGGCCGACAACTTGTCGACCAACTCGGAGAGGAGAGTGTCCGTTGCGCCCCGGAAGCTGTCATTGCGGCGCACGGAGCCAGGGTGACGGGTCAGGGTCGAGAGCGTGAATTCTCTGATGCGGGAAGCTGCCGTCCGGCTGCTCGGTGCCGCCAGCGTCAACAACCTGCCACGTTGCTGACATAGAACCCAGACCTCCCCAATGTCTGCAAAGGCCGATGACTTGTCGGCGAGTGCCGGCGCGGAATGACCGTTCCACTCCGCTAACAGCCATCGGTCATGTGCAGCAACGAACGGCTGGGATGGGTCGACACCGGTCCGATCACCGATCATCGCAAGCGTGATTGCCGTGATAAGGAGACAGTTATCACGGATTGACGGCCTCAGATCTTCTCGGGCGCACGTGCTACGCGCGAAAGATCGCGGCTCCATGATTGACATGCTGCCAGCGCACCTGTTAGTGGATCAGCGGATGAAGAGCGCTCATCGCACTTTCGCTCGAGGTGACACTGCGCTCGGAGATGCCCTGGTCGATTCGCCGGACATGGTTCACCAGTTCGAGAAGGCTTTCGACGCTGAACAAAGTGTCGTCGCTGTCATCGGCGTGCAGCAGGATTTCGCGGCACAGCAGATGAAGCTCCCAGACATAGAGTTCGAACCATTGCCCTTGGCGAACCGAAATTTTCACTACGCCTGAGACATCAGCCAAGCGCTGACAGGCCCAGATGCGCTCGAGGGATAAGCGCAGCGCGAGCGGTCTCAGCTGATTGCGGAACGGCTTGTACAGGTCGTAGATGCCCATTGGGTCCCCAGACGGGCAATGGACTGATCATACTGCGGCTGCTGGTGAAGCGAGTCGGCCAGTCGACCGAGCCGGATCGGGCAGTTTGGAACATTCAACACAGCTTTGTCGATCGTTGACACGAATGGCTACAGCTGAGCGATGTCCCCGCACGGTTAAAGCTGGCGGCTTCTGCAGCGCGTGTGATCGCGCGTCGGATCGGCTCTTCGAAAACAGACGTCTGCAAAATCATCCCGCTAGCGATCATTGGTCAAGACATCGGTGGCTGTCCCGTCTCCGGCAGCGAAAGTGCGTTTCACATTGCGGGATTTACATCGAGTTTCCGCGCGATCATCATTTTGCCGCTTGAAAACATGTTTTACATCGCAAAATTTGGAACGTATCTCCTTGAAATATAATAGTAAATTATGTCTTATGTCTTATATAAGACTCTGCCAAGACGGCGCTACTATCTAGTCATGCAGCTCGCTTCGAAAGACGTAGCGACACGCTGAATCATTTAGACAAACGCGCTTTGCTCTTAGGAGATACACATGGCCCAATATCAAGACGACATCAAGGCAGTTGCTGGTTTGAAAGAGAATCACGGCAGCGCCTGGAATGCCATCAACCCCGAGTATGCCGCGCGCATGCGTGCTCAAAACAAATTCAAGACGGGCCTGGACATCGCCAGGTACACCGCCAGAATCATGCGCGCCGACATGGCCGCCTACGATGCCGACCCGTCGAAGTACACCCAGTCGCTGGGCTGCTGGCATGGCTTCATCGGCCAGCAGAAGATGATCTCGATCAAGAAACACTTCAACAGCACCGAGCGCCGCTACCTTTACCTGTCCGGCTGGATGGTGGCCGCGCTGCGCTCCGAGTTCGGCCCGCTGCCGGACCAGTCGATGCACGAAAAAACCTCCGTCAGCGCGCTCATCCGCGAGCTGTACACCTTCCTGCGCCAGGCCGACGCCCGTGAATTGGGCGGCCTGTTCCGCCAGCTGGATGCTGCTGAAGGCCCTGCCAAGGCCGCCATCCAGGAAAAAATCGACAACCACGTCACCCATGTCGTGCCCATCATCGCCGACATCGACGCGGGTTTTGGCAACGCGGAAGCAACCTATCTGCTGGCCAAGCAGTTCATCGAAGCAGGCGCATGCTGCATTCAGATCGAAAACCAGGTGTCCGACGAGAAGCAGTGCGGCCACCAGGATGGCAAAGTCACCGTGCCTCACGAGGACTTCCTTGCCAAGATTCGCGCCATCCGCTACGCCTTCCTGGAGCTGGGCGTGGACGACGGCATCATCGTGGCCCGTACCGACTCTCTGGGCGCCGGCCTGACCAAGCAGATCGCCGTGACCAGCACGCCGGGCGACCTGGGCGACCAATACAATTCCTTCCTCGATTGCGAAGAGTTGTCGGCCGACGAACTGGGCAATGGCGACGTCATCATCAAGCGTGACGGCAAGCTGCTGCGTCCCAAGCGCCTGCCTAGTAACCTGTTCCAGTTCCGCGCCGGCACGGGCGAAGCACGCTGCGTACTGGATTGCATCACCGCGCTGCAAAACGGCGCTGACCTGCTGTGGATCGAAACCGAAAAGCCGCACATCGCCCAGATCGGCGGCATGGTCAGCGAGATTCGCAAGGTCATCCCGAACGCCAAGCTGGTGTACAACAACAGCCCTTCGTTCAACTGGACCCTGAATTTCCGTCAGCAGACGTATGACGCGATGAAGGCCGCGGGCAAGGATGTATCGGCATACGATCGCGCCCAGTTGATGAGCGTGGAATACGACCAGACCGAATTGGCGAAGCTCGCCGACGAAAAGATCCGGACCTTCCAGGCCGACGCGTCGCGCGAAGCAGGTATCTTCCACCACCTGATTACGCTGCCGACGTACCACACCGCCGCACTGTCGACCGACAACCTGGCGAAGGAGTACTTCGGCGACCAGGGCATGCTGGGTTATGTGGCCGGCGTGCAGCGTAAGGAGATCCGTCAGGGCATCGCCTGCGTCAAGCATCAGAACATGTCCGGCTCGGACATCGGCGACGACCACAAGGAGTATTTCAGCGGCGAAGCAGCCCTGAAGGCAGCAGGCAAAGACAACACCATGAACCAGTTCTGATACCAGCAATACCCCAAGCAAAACGCCGACCCAAGAGGGTTGGCGTTCCTTTATGCTGCGAGATAGCTCGGCCCGCCGATTCGCGGGCCTTTCTTCTTGGGTGCGCCATTTCCGGTTAAAAAGTCGGACGCCCGCAAATTGTCCAATTCACACTTCAAGTTTTGTCCTGCTGCGCCGTTAGCGCAGACATGGACAAAGAGACTGCTCAACAGATTGCAAGCGCCGCGCATCATGCTGCGCAGGCCATCGTCCGTACTCGCTTCGATCTTCCTGTCCCCCGTCAAGACCAACTATACAACCGCGTCTACCTTGGTCTGCTCGAAGCCTCTGCAGGGCAAGGAAACCTCGCCGAGTTACTGGCCGCTCTCGCTCGTCCGTAATATCCACCCACGAAATATGAAACGTTTTGCTGGCGTTATCATTCTGGCTCTGTTGACATCGCATCGCAATCCGGGCATCGTCTGCCTCCGCTGACGACGGAACAGAACAACGCCCTGGCGACGACGCCCGTTGAAGACCTTCTCAATCTGAAGCTACTTCGGCTCGATCAGGTGAAGGATTCTCTCCATGCCTATCAGCTATCCAAGCGGGCAAACTCTCTACGCGTGATGTTCGAGGCTGTTCGTTGGGGCAAGCGCGGCGCGCGGGTCAATACGATTAGTCCCGGCATCATCATGACTCCGCTGGCGAAAGACGAATTGTCTGGTCCACGCGGCGCAGGCTATCAACGCATGATCGACGGCTGCCCGGCGAAACGTGCTGGCACGCCGGACGAGGTTGGAAATGTTGTGGCGCTGCTGATGGGGCGCGAAGGCGCTTTCATCACTGGCAGCGACGTTCTGATGGACGGTGGTGTCACCGCATCGTACTGGTTTGGAGAACTGGCGCCTCAATAGCGGTCGCTGCCGCGACGTCCGTCCTCACGACACGTTGACTCTGGTCGGAGCCGGGGCAGTGAAAGACGCCCAGGTCGCGCAGCACTACACCTGCACGCGATGCGGCGCCGCATTTGCGCGTATCCTCAAAGGCGAGCCGCGAAAACAAGTCTGGGTGCTGCTGAACGCGGGGCAACATTGAGCTGGAGCGCGCGCCCTTGCTAACAAGCTGCTTAAAGAACAAGAGTCCTGAATTGCCGCGCCGACCCTCGGAGGCAACCACCCAAGCGGCGCAAACGGCGGCGGAGATAGCCATGTGGACTTGCCGAAACTGCAATGCGCGCTTCTCGTTCAATCAGGTCGAAGCCCAAATCGACGAAAGCGGATTCTTTTTTATTTGTCGCGACTGTGACTACCGAAATAACCTGGTGAACATGGGTCCAGATGCGGCGGGCCGGCCGCAGCTTATCCAGCGCGACGACAAGTAGAGCAACTTTTCGGAGGCGGCCATGCAATTCGACTATAGGGAGTTTCACATCAACGCGTCGCCTCTTGATGAAGGCGGCCGTTACTACGCTCGAGCAAAGATCTACCGGCGCGCCTCGGCGACCGGAGATTCCGTCGAAGTGAAATATTCGGGCGACCTCGGTGACTATCCCTCCGACGCGGACGCGATCGAAGCGGCGCAGCGTTGGGCGATGCAGTGGTGCGACAACAACTCCGGATAGGGCACGGGTACGGATTCCTCGAAACGGCTCAGATTTGCCGATGATTCGGTCTCCGTGAGCCGGCTTCGGAAAAGCGCCGCGAAACGGCCTCGCGCCAGTACTTTCTGTTCGTTCATGCTGTCGTTGTCCTTGCGGTTAGATCGGTCGCCGCACATGTGGTCGACCAGTGCTTCGTCGCCTTCCGTTTGTTGGAGGTCGAGCGGAATCTGTTTCGCGTAGAACGCTGCTTCGTGCTGCAGCTCCGCGGAGGGCGATCGATCGTTTCTTCGCGCTCCTTGCCAGTGTTCTGGTACGAAACGATGCAGTCATCGGGCAGGCCGCCGTTCGCTTCGAGGATCTGATGCAGCATGTAGCCGCTCGTGCGGCCGCAACTGAATCAAATCTGCGTGGCTCCGTCGATGACGTATGGATCGCTCATATGCTGGTGCTCTTTATCAGGTTGCGCAGCCACGGCGCGGCGTATGGGTCGATCTCGTTGTAATAGGCAGTCATGCTAGGATTTATCCAAAACCCGTGGCGAGACTGTCATGACCAGCAACAATTTCTCGTACAAAGAAGTCACCTATAGCGTTTATGTGACGCAACAAAAGGACGGAAGGTGGGACTGGGCATACACGTTGACGAAGCCGCCCATCTACTGGAAAAACCCTGAAACGCCAGCGGCAACCCCAGAGCAGGCGATCGAAGAGGCGCGTTTCGACGCGGAGCGTCGGATCGATGCGATGAAGTGAGCCGTTGAAAATGACGCGGAGGTCTGGTTGTCTGCCAAACGCGTCTCGCTTGATTGGTTTGAAAGCATACGGCTATGCCGTGTGTCCGTAGAACTCGCAACGACCGTTTGGGCTATCGAACTGCTGCAGGACGCTGGCGAACTAGCAATGCTATTCACCGACGGGGGGGCGACTGGATTATCAGTCTCCGATTGTTCGCGGAATACACGACAATTGCGTCGCGAGGTTGGCGACGTGGCGCTATGAGATGTAGCCTGCCGTCGCCGCGATTTGTCACGTAGGGTTGTCGGAAGTCGACCCCGTAAGGGACCTTCGTCGTATCCAGCAGCGGCCATTCAAATATTGCATCATTGCCAGCATAGTCAACAAAAGTGATTGCTTACCGACCGATCCACGTCCCCAGAAGAGATCAACACAGGATGCTCCGAGCTATTTGATGCGTGGTGCGAACGTCGTGCCGTTCGCCCTTTGCGACATCTGCTCTCCGCATGGCCACTGACAAGTGGCCTAACGGACGATTGGGGTGCGCTTCGCGATGCTTTACGAACAGTGCGAGCAGATTGTCGTGCGGAGATTCCCAATACGGAACTTGGCCGAGTTGAGGACTTAATCCGCGCTGTCGAATTCATCGTCTTTCGGTAATGACTTGCCTATTGACCAGCATCGCCAGAAATCCAGGTTCGAACGACGACATCAACAGTGGCCGCAACAGTATTCCAATCGTCAGGATCGAGACCGTGTGCGTCGATCCCGTTCAGCGCTTCTGCAGCCAATTGCTCCGAGCGGGCAGCCGACATGTTAAAGCGCTCTTGGATGAGCCTCGCCGTTCTTTGCAAGGTTTCCGAGCTGTAACGCTGAGTCATTTCGATTTTCCCGTTCTCAGTCTCCTCGCAAGATCGTAAATTTCGCTACGAAGCTTATCGAAAAGCCCCTTGTCGCACACGTCGAGCAGCACTCCGGCGCCACCATTACTTCGCTGCAAAACGACGTCGTTCAGGCTCCCCATTCCTCCGTATGCGGAAAGCAAATGTTCGAGTCCATAGCCATCCAAAGAGCGAATCAGCCTCGCGTCCTTGGTCAACCATTCCGCGCATCGAACCTGTCCGTAGGAGGGAAGCAGTGCTTCCGCCTGATCAAGCATTTGGGCAAGAGCGTCTATTTCTGAAGGCATTAACGTTCCTCAACATTGAGGGTTGCTGCAAGTGTGATGCTTTATCCAAACGCAGGAGCAAGCCGATTGTCAACGACCTAGGCCACGTTGGCGAGTGCCCGTTTCTGGAGTCTTACGCTTTGAGCGTTAGGCGCTCGCCGCCGCTCGACAACAATTGCGCAACAGAAGCCGAAGGTTCCGTGTCAGCAAATAGTCGATCGTATCGGAGCACAAAAGCGGTTCTGCTATCCGATTGACTTCGTTGGTCACGTAGATTGTCCGGCCCGTAAGAGCGCGCTGCCGCTCCGGCCGACGAGACATAGAAGCGTATGCAACTATCTTGCGCGCGCGGTTCTATTCCATCACGTCAGAGACTTGGGATGCGCAACGTCCCAATTTAAAACACATGCGGCGCTCTGGGGTCTTCCAGGCGTCCGATTTTGCGACATTGGTCAGCGGCGTTGCAGAGTCACGTTTGTCATCCACGTGTGGTTTCCCTTGCGCTTCATGTCAATGGCGCCGCATGTGGCGATTGCGTCGTCATTGGCACAGACGTTGCATGATGACCGACTCGAGAAAGATCGCAAGAGTTGTAGGGAACGAGAGTCCGGCAGTTATTTCCACCCAACGCTGAAACTCGAACCTTGCTTGTCGAGTGCAGGCAGTCGGGGCGGAAACTAATGGGTGCTGCTTTCGCTCCAGCATGGATTGACATGTACGCACTGTCCGTCTGCACGGGGTCGCCGACAGTAAGTGGGCGTCATTTCATCTCCCGGAAGGATGGGCTGACGGTGTCCTGATTGCGTCGGATCTTCTGTGCGCCGCAGTCGGGGCTCCCGTCTTCACAAAGATCGAGATACATCGTGATAACAATCCTGACTCACGAAGAGGCGATCCCAATGGTCCGCAGGTCGCCCGTTCAACGCCTGCCTGGAGGAGATACAACGTGAAAGCTGCTGTCCTGCATCAGTACGACGAGTCGTTGAGCCGCGACGAGTTCGTGCGCTACGAAGATGTCGCCGATCCGAAGATCGAACGAACTACGGACGTTATCGTGCGTATCGGTGGCGCTGGTGTCTGCCGGACTGATCTGCACGTGGTGGAGGGTATCTGGCGCAGCAAAGTGGACGTGGCGCTGCCCTATATCATGGGGCATGAGAATGCCGGCTGGGTCGAAGCGGTGGGAAGTGGTGTCGAGAGCGTGAAGGTTGGCGATGCGGTGATCTGCCATCCGCTGGTGACAAGCGGGCATTGTCTTGCATGTCGGCGCGGCGACGATATGCATGCGACGGACAGCCGGTTTCCCGGCATCAACGCCAACGGCGGCTACGCCCAGTACCTGTTGACGGGCGAACGCTCACTGATCAGGTTGCCGAAATCGCTTGCGCCGAAGGACGTCGCGCCTTACACCGACGCCGGGCTGACTGCGTATCGCGCTGCCAAAAAGGCATCGCGTCATCTGCTGCCGGGTCAGTTCTCAGTGGTGATCGGCGCCGGCGGTCTGGGACACATCGGCATCCAGGTGTTGAAGGCTTTGTGCGCGGCCGAAATCATTGTGGTCGACCGCTCCGACGTCGCGTTGCAACTTGCGAAGGAATGCGGTGCGCACCACACGATCAAGGCCGACGGCCACGAGGTGGCGAGCGTTCTGGAGTTGACGGGCGGCAACGGCGCAGAGGCGGTCATCGACTTCGTCGGCGAAGGCGATGCGATTGCCAAGGGCCTCGCGATGACCCGCAACGCCGGGTTCTACTACATCGTCGGCTATGGCGGGAAGATCGAGTTGCCGACGATCGACATGATCACCAGCGAGAAGACCATTGTTGGCAACCTGGTCGGCACCTATCCCGAACTCGTCGAGTTGATGGCGCTCGCCGATCGTGGACTGGTCCATCTGGCCACCCGCGAATACCGTCTGAGTGAGGCGAACCAGGCGCTCAAAGACCTGCACCATGGCAAGGTGAAGGGCAGGGCTGTGCTGATTCCGTAGCGGATAGGTCTTAAGGGGAACGGCCGTGATATCACAGAGAAATATAACGCCCCTATTTTTCGAGCGCGTGCGTCTGGTCATCGCATTGACCGACGTCAACTCCCGACACTTGCGCGGCGAGAGCCGTCGCGCGGGCGCGGAGATCGAACTGGCGTGTGCGCTGGAATCCGGGAAGCGCGAAGGCGCGTCGCCCGATGAAACGCACGATATCGCGCAATTACGGGAGCGACTGCGCGATGCCGAGCGCAGCTTGCAGGCGATCGAATCCGAGCGTGGCCGGCTCGAGAGCGAACTGGCCGATTTCGACGCGACGGTGCCGCGTGCGAACGGGCGGGACTGGCAATGAACCGGATCCCGATTACGGTTCTCACCGGGTTTCTCGGCGCCGGCAAGACCACGCTTCTCAATCGCATTCTGCGCGAGCAGCATGGCCGGCGCTATGCGGTGATTGTCAACGAGTACGGCGCGATCGGTATCGATGGCGGCCTGGTCGTGGGCGCTGAAGACGAGGTCGTCGAACTGAACAACGGTTGCGTCTGTTGCAAGGTGCGTGGTGATCTGATCCGCGTGGTGTCGGGGCTGATCAGGCGCAAGAGCGGTTTCGACGGGATCCTGATTGAAATGTCCGGCCTCGCGGACCCCGCGCCCGTCGTTCAGACGTTCTTCGTCGACGACCTCATCCGTCAACACACCCGGCTCGACAGCGTGATTTGCGTCGCGGATGCCTGTCATCTACATATGCATCTGGCCGATAGTCGGGAGGCAGCGGAGCAACTCGCACAAGCTGACGTCGTGCTGCTCAATAAGGCCGACCTTGTCGGCACAGCGGAGCTCGCCTCGGTGAAGGAGGCCATCCACCGCATCAACCCGACTGCCGAGATGCTGCAGGGCGTCAGGTGCGCGGTTGCGCTTTCGACGCTGCTCGATCGCGGTGCGTTCGATCTCAAGCGTCTGCATCTGGCCGCACCCCAACCTGGAGGCAGCGAGTTTGCGCGCGGCGAGCGCAGCTGGCGCTATGTTCCAGTCAATCCGCGTGCGGCTGTCGATCTGGGACGGCACAGTCACGGGATAGACAACGTGTCGCTGCGCGTCGATACACCTCTCGAGCGCACGCGCTTCCTCTCGTGGCTGCAGCAGCTGGTGGTCGAACAAGGCCGGGACCTGTTGCGGACGAAAGGTATTGTCGACCTCGCGGGATCGGAGCGCCGCTTCGTGTTTCACGGGGTGCACATGACGATGGACACCGATTTCGACCGGCCATGGCGAGCCGACGAACATCGTGACAGCCGTTTGGTGTTCATCGGTCGGAACCTCGACCGGCGCGACCTGCGCGAGAGCATCCGATACTGCGAGATCGACTCATGAACGCACCGCCGACTCTGATCGACCTGCTTGGGGCGCGCTGGATAACAGAGGCCCCTGTGGTGGCGGCTGTTTGGGACGCCGCGGGCCAATACGCCGGATTCGCACTGGGCGACGGCACGCTGGCGCTCGCTGCCGGCACGTGGGACGGTGGCCCGCGACTCACGCCGCGCGAGCACGGCGGTGTCGAGTTCACGCAAGCGCTAGCGCCACCCGCACCGCTGAGACGTTTCAGCGTGCACGACGGCACCTGTCTCGCGCTGGCCGCCAGTTGCGCAGGTGGCTTTCTCAGCGGCGGCGACGACGGCCGGCTTGTCCACCTCGCCGCCGATGGCGCCAGCGAAGTACTCGTGGATACGGGCGGCGAATGGATCGACCTCGTGACGACCCGTTCAGCCGGAGGCTATGCCTATGCAACCGGCCGCCGCGTCCACTTGTCTGGGACGAAGCCGGAGGTGCTGACGTTGCCCGGTTCGGCGACCGCGCTTGCCTTCGATACGGACGGCGCGCAGTTGGCCATCTCCCATCATGGCGGAGTCACGCTATGGTCCGCTGACACGCATGAACATTGCCGTCTGACGTGGCCCGGTTATCACCGCACCGTCGCGTGGAGCCCGGACAGCCGCTATCTGGTGAGCGGCATGGAGGAGAACGCGCTGCACGGATGGCGTCTCTCCGACGTCGGCGACATCGAAATGGGTGGCTATCCTGGGCAACCGCGCTCACTGTCGTTTTCCGCGGACGGTCGCTTTCTCGCCACAAGCGGCGGATTGCGTGCCGTCTGCTGGCGCTTCGATCCGCCCGGCCGCGACGGACAGCCGCATGAGTGCGGCATGGCGGGCAAGACGCCCGTCAGCCAGGTTGCCTGTCACCCCGCGCATCCGCTGATCGCGGTGGGTTATCACAACGGTGCGGTGCTGCTATGTCAACCGGGCAGCAATGATGCGCTCTTCATCAGGAATCCCGGTCGCGGTCCTGTTAGCGCGATCGCCTGGTCGCCCGACGGAGAACGCCTCGCGCTCGGTACGGAGGAGGGCGAACTCGCTCTGGTGTTCTTGCCGGATGTGTTGTTCCGCTTCCGCAGTGCGGCGTAAACGCGCAGCGAGAGGCATCACATACAACGAAGGAGACGACGATGAACGACCCACACCCGTCCAAGGATCTGTTTTTCGAGCGGTTGGGCGCGCTCGCCGACGCGATGATTGCAGCCTACGGCAAGGACTTCGCGATGGGCGCGCTGGTTCTCGCTGCACGCTTCGTCGCCGAGGGCAGGCAACCTGCCGACACTTCTCCCGGCATGAACTATCAGGGAGAAAGCCGGCGAGGCGTTGCCCCGTAGCTGCTTTGTGTCTGAGCACGTTGCAGGCGTGCTCTGACGCGTGGAGTCGTACACCGGCATCTAGCAGGTTCGTCTGGTTGAAACAGGGCGTCCGGAGTGTAATAAGGATTACGTATCTGTTCTTCAGCGGACCGCTAGTGAAGCCGATGGTGCGTGACGATCAGATTCAGGTTTAAAGACATCGCGGCCTGCGCATTAAGCCGGCGATGCGTAGAAGGGGAAACAGGCGCCGCGACGGATTAGAAGCGTCCCAACATCGGACAGGTCTGGCGAACACGAATGTCGCATAACACGACAGAGAAGGCTCGCAGAGGATTGCTTAGAGCTTCTTCAGGCCGCCGAGCCTTGTCAATCACGATGCGCAACGACATGGCACGCTTATCGCTCTTTGGGCTGATGTCGACAGGAAAGCGTTGACGTCCCGAAGCACGAAATGAAAACGACAGGAGGCACGTTCATGAAGAACGGATCTGGACACCCGTGCTTTCAACTTTGCTCCCGCCAATTTTCGCCAGCGGCTGCGGCCACGTTTTCGTGTAATTGACTACGGCCGCGGCATCAGCCGACCACTGCCTTTAGTGGCCTTGCGCTAAGCGGCCCTGCCCGAAGTATCGCCGTTCGACGGTAATCGTGAAGTGGAACCAGGAGAGCCCAATGTCTGATGGATTAACGCTCAATAAGATCACGTCCCAGCGTGGAATCAGTATCGGTGAGGCTGCCCGCCGCGTCGCCGATCTCGGCTGGACGCCCAGTTATGTCCAGGAAGCGATGACCTTCCCGACGGACTACAAGATCAGCAAGGCGCCGCGCGACCCGATGAAACAGGTGCTGCGCTCGTACTTCCCGATGCAGGAGGAAAAGGATAACCGCGTCTATGGCGCGCTCGACGCGGCGTTGCGCGGCGACATGTTTCGCAACGTCCAGCCGCGCTGGGTCGAGTGGATGAAGCTGTTTCTGGCAATCATCCCTTTCCCGGAAATTTCGGCGGCGCGCTCCATGGCAATGCTCGGCCGGCTCGCGCCGGGTGAAGAGTTGCGTACCGGCTTCACGATGCAGATGGTCGACGAATTCCGCCATTCGACGATCCAGATGAATCTGAAGAAGTGGTACATGGAAAACTATATCGATCCCGCCGGGTTCGATATTACGGAAGCGGCATTCGGCAAGTGCTATGCGACCACCATCGGCCGTCAGTTTGCGGAAGGTTTCCTGACGGGTGATGCGGTGACGGCAGCCAACGTGTTTCTGCAGGTTGTTGCGGAGACGGCCTTTACCAACACGCTGTTCGTGGCGATGCCTTCGGAAGCCGCGCGCAACGGCGACTATGCTTTGCCGACGGTCTTTCTGTCGGTGCAGTCCGACGAGAGTCGGCATATCGGCAACGGCCATTCCCTGGTGATGTCGATCATCAACGACCCGGACAATCACCTGTTGCTGGAGCGCGACCTTCGCTATGCCTTCTGGCAAAACCACGCGATCGTCGATGCGGCAATCGGCACGTTCATCGAATACGGCACCGCGGATCGCGACAAAAACAAGGAATCGTACGCCGAGTTGTGGCACCGGTGGATCTACGAGGATTACTACCGCACCTACATGCTTCCTCTGGAAAAGTACGGCATCAAGATCCATCACGACGATGTCGCCGCTGCATGGGATCGCATCGTCAAGCAGAACTATGTCCACAAGGTCGCGCAGTTCTTTGCCGTCGGCTGGCCGGTCAACTTCTGGCGTATAGAAGCGCAAACCGAAAAGGACTTCGAGTGGTTCGAGCACAAGTACCCCGGCTGGTACGCGGAATTCGGCGACTTCTGGAAGTGGTATGCAAAGAAGAGCGTGCCCGGCGAGACCAACATGCTGTTCGACCAGGAGAACGGCTATGTGTATCCGCATCGCTGCTGGAGTTGCCTCGTGCCATGTCTGATTCGCGAGGACTTCGTCGTCGATGAAGTGGACGGTCAGCTGTACACCTACTGCTCCGAGTTGTGCCGCTGGACCCACAAGGTCGCGTTCGCTTCCGAATACGAGGGGCGTCCGACGCCTGCTATGGGACGCTTCAGCGGACGCCGCGAGTGGGAAGAGTGCTACCACGGCTGGGATCTCGCCGATTGCATCAAGGATCTCGGTTTCGTGCGCAGCGACGGCAAGACGTTGGTACCACAGCCGCATCTGCGGTTCGACGACAAGAACATGTGGACGCTGGACCACGTCAAGGGACACACGATCCAGAGCCCGATTGTTCTGCTGCGTGGCATGACACCGGAGCAGCGTGAGAAGCACATTGCCGACTATCGCGCCGGGTTCAGGATCAACCCGGTGAACTGACTCAGCGACGTCGTCCGGAACAGGTGATGCGCCTGTTTCGGGCGTGTCAGGAGCGCACGATGAGCGACACGCAAGAGAAGGGGAGCGACATGCCGGATGCGGGCGACGACAAGGTATTTCATACCGTGCGGTTCGAACCGGTCGGCGTCGAAATGACGGTCGCGGAAGGTGAGACCGTGCTCGATGCGGCTTTCCGTCAGGGCATCTCGGTGATGCATGGCTGCAAGGAGGGGCAGTGCAGCAGTTGCAAGTCGCTGCTGGTCGAAGGCGATGTCGAGATGAAGAAGTACTCGACATTCGCGTTGCCTGATTATGAGCGCGAGACCAATCACATTCTGTTGTGCCGGACACTCGCCTACAGCGATCTGACGGTCGAACTGCTCAACTACGATGAAGACCTGATGCGCCGTTCGATAGCGGTCGGCGAATTCGACGCGACGCTGACGAGGATCACCGCGCTGACACACGACATCCGGTTGCTGGAAGTGGATCTGTCACGGCCACTGCGCTTCTGGGCTGGGCAATATGTGGACCTGACGCTTCCGGGCCCCGGTATTACGCGGTCTTTCTCGATGGCCAGCACACCGAACGGTGAGAGGAAAGTCGAATTCATCATCAGGAAGTACCCGAATGGCGCGTTCTCGTCGCAATTGGACGGCGGCCTGAAGGCCGGCGACAGGCTGGTGGCCAAGGGACCATACGGCACCTGTTTCCGGCGTGAAGACCAGCCGGGACCGATGGTGCTGGTTGGGGGAGGGTCAGGGATGTCCCCGCTGTGGTCGATCCTCAACGATCACCTGGAAAGCGGCGAGCAACGGGCGATCCGTTTTTTCTACGGCGCGCGAAGTCGTCGCGACTTGTTCTATCTGGACGAGTTCGCGGAACTCGAAAATCGGCTGCCCGACTTCCGCTTTATTCCGGCACTGTCGGACGCTGAACCGGGCGACGACTGGACCGGCGAGACGGGTTTCATCCACGAGGTGCTAGGCCGCACATTGCGTGAGGAATCGCTTGAAGGGGAGATCGACGCGTACACCTGCGGACCACCGCCGATGATCGATGCGGTGATACCGGTCCTGCAGATGGCGGGTGTCTCGCCCGAGCGGCTCTATTTCGACAAGTTCACCCAGGCCATTCGCTGACTGGCGCGTTGCCGGCGCCCCCAATCGAAGTTCCGATAACTGAAGGACGAAGGAGGACCAACATGAGCACGTTGCCAGAGCAATCAGCACCGGTGAAGTCAGGCGCCGCCGGCGCGGCCCAGTTTGCCGGCTGGGAGAGCCGCAAGTACAACTACTTCGAGCCGAAGGGGCGCAAGGCGACCCACTACGAGGACATGACCGTCGATGTTCAGCCCGATCCGAAGCGCTATCTGCTTCAGGACTGGATCCTCGCGTTCGCGGATGGCACACCGACCTACTCGGAAACGTGGACGGCAGCGCAATGTACCGACTGGCACAAGTTCCGCGCAGTCGACGAAGAGTGGGAACGTACGCACTATCAGCGGCAGTCGACGATCGTCGGAATGATCACAACCGCCGTCAACAACGCCCGGCGATCGGGTGCGGTGAAGCGTTTCGACAAGACCTGGGTCAAGGTGCTGGAGCAGCATCTGGGCGCATACAAGCATGCGGAGTTCGGTCTGGGCACCTCAACCATGCATGCGCAGCGCTACGGCTACACGCAGATGATCAACAGCGCGATTCTGACGAACGCATCGTACAAGCTGCGGTTCGCTCAGGACTTGACTCTCTACCTCGGCGAGATCGCACTGGACCTGCCAAACGTGGATCTCGACGCCGGCAAGGTGCATTGGCTGACCGATCCGATCTGGCAGGAAACGCGGCGGGCGGTCGAGGCTATCGGCGGCGCGACTGACTTCCTCGAAAAGTACTTTGCAGTGAACGTCGTATTCGAGCCGCTGGTTGCCGATCTGTTTCGTAGCGGTTTCATCATGCAGGTGGCCGCTGCGCAGAACGACTTCCTGACACCCACGGTGGTGTCCGCAGCAGAGGGCGACTATGAGCGCAATCTGGCCAACGCTGTTGAACTGTTCCATATGCTTGCCAACGATCCGAAGCACGGCGAAAGCAACCGCAAGCTGTTCGGCGAATGGCTCGAAAAGCACGGCGCGCTGGCCTCTTCCGCAGCGAAGCAGCTTCAGCCGATCTGGTCGATCCCGCATGTCAAAACGGCGCAGTTCAACGATTGTCTGAGCAACTCGATCGAGCGGGCCGAGATGATCGCCAGAGAAATCGGCATCCACTTTCCATTGGCAATTCAGGCCTGAGCGGTTTCCTGCCCATACGACCTAACCGCAAGAGGAGTACGCAATGTCAGTGCATACCGACAATATCTTCAAGTCGATGAAGGACGTTCGCTTCGAGCAGACGATTTCCCATCAATGCGGCGTCACGATGAATGACAGCGTCGAGGCGCGTGCGATCGCCGAACTGATGGGCCACAAGCCCGGCATCACGGTGACTTATCTGCCCGCGATGATTCGCATCGATGGGCAGGGCAAGATCGAATTCAAGATGGGTGAGATCAGCGAAGCGCTAGGTCGCGAAATGACCCCGCATCTGTTCGAGATATCCACTTCGACCCACTACGGGCGAATGGTGATGATCGATGACGAGACGGTCGTCCTGTTCGGCAATATGGACGACGCGATGGCCTACGAATGAGCACGCCGTGCCACCTCGAATCGCGGCCGGCCGCCTGCCTATGCGGAAGGCCGCGCACACAACCACGGAGACAATAGCCATGTATCGAACCACAGACGGTGAAGAGATTTTCATCATCGACGGACACGTCCACCTATGGGACGGCAGCAAGGCCAACGTGAAAAACGTACATGGCCAGCAGTTCATCGATTGCTTCTATGCGTATCACTCGAACCTGAGCCCGAAGGAATACTTGTGGCCCAAGGACAAGTTCGACAAGTACGGCGAGGAAGCCATGTATGAAGACCTGTTCGTCACGGGTTATGACGATATGGCGATCTGTCAGCCGACCTATCTGATCGACTTCTACAAGAACGGTTTCAATACGACCGAAAGCAACTATGTGCTGAAGAAGAAGTACCCGCACCGGTTCATCGTCAATGGCGCATTCGATCCGCGCGACGGCGAGGCGGGTCTCGATCGCCTGGATGAGCTTTCCGAACTCTACAAGATCCAGGGGGTCAAGCTCTATACGGCCGAATGGCGCGGCGACAGCAAGGGCTACAAGCTGTCGGACCCAGGCGTGCAGCGATACCTCGAACGCTGCGAGAAGCTGGGCATCCGCAACATCCACGTCCACAAGGGCCCGACTATCCTGCCGCTGAACCGCGACGCGTTTGACGTTGCCGATGTCGACGACGCGGCCACCAGCTTCCAGAACCTGAACTTCATTGTCGAACATTGCGGCCTGCCGCGTCTTGACGATTTCTGCTGGATCGCGACGCAGGAAACCAACGTCTACGGTGGTCTCGCGGTGGTGTTGCCGTTCATTCACACCCGTCCCGAGTACTTCGCGCATGTGATCTCGGAACTGCTGTTCTGGATCGGCGAGGACAAGATCCTGTACGGCAGCGACTACGGTATCTGGTCGCCCAAATGGCTGATCGAGAAATTCATGGCGTTCGAGTTGCCGGAAAGCGTGAGCAAGGAAACGGGCGTTCAACTGTCGCTTGCGGCCAAGAAGAAGATCCTCGGGCTCAATGCGGCGCGGCTGTACGGCATCGACGTCGACGCGCAGAAGAAGCTGCTCGTTGAGACCCGGCAGCCGGTGCCGGTCGGCGTATGAGCATCATGGCCGCAAGGCCCGCCGCCGATCGGTCCGCGCAAGTATGGGCCCAGCTCCAGTCCGTCACCGATCCCGAACTGGACGAACCGGTGACCGAGCTGGGTTTTGTGACGCGTGTCGACGTGGATGCAGCCGGGGGCGTCCAGATTGGTTTCCGGCTGCCGACGTACTGGTGCGCCGCCAACTTCGCGTACCTGATGGCCGACGACATGCGCCGCGTCGTAGCAGGCTTGCCGTGGGTGACGAAGGTCACGGTTGGGCTGGGCGAGCATATGTACGCCGACGCAATCAACCGTGGCGTGGCGGCGGGCCTGTCGTTTCAGCACACCTTTGGCGATGAGGCCAGCGGCGAACTTGAAGAAGTCCGCCGAACGTTCCTGATCAAGGCCTTTCAGCGGCGGCAGGAAGCCCTGCTGACGTCTCTGCTCGAACACGGCCTTGAACCTGCGGTGGCGGTGCGCATGAAGGTCGCGGAACTCGCTGAACTGCCGGACCATCTCGCCAGCCCGCGGCTCCTCGGCCGCTATCTGGAGCGGCGCTTTGTCGTCGCGCACCACGCCAGCGATGCGGCGCGAGCCAACGAACTGGCCTTCGTCGACAGCAGCGGCGCATCGCTCGATGCCGACGGACTGCCCGGCTACCTGCGTGCGCTGCGGCGGATCGGCGTCAACGCGGAATTCAACGGCGCATTGTGCCGGGGCTTGCTGGCGGCGCGTTACGGAGACGCAGGCGCGCCGCAGGGCGACATCAAACCGGTGCGCTTCGTTCGTGCCGGCGACTTGAAGCGCGACGACGGGTTTGCACAGACGACCGGGAAGACAGCCGGGTCCATTTGAAATAGAGAGCGATCCAGAATAACTGGGACAGGAGGAGCAGGATCATGCCGAACATCATGCTGCATGACGACGAGGCTCGTTTGGCGCTGGGCCGCGGAGTCGCGAAGCTGGCCAAGGCGGTGCGGGGTACGCTCGGCCCTCGCGGGATGAACGCCATCATCGACCGGCCGATCGGCTCGCCGATCATCTCGCGCGACGGGGTGAGCATCGCCAACGAAATCGAACTGGAAGACCCATTCGAGAATATCGGTGCGCAGGTGGTGCGCGAAGTGTCGAAACAAACCAACGAGGTTGCCGGCGACGGCACGACCACGGCCACCGTGCTCGCCGACGCATTGGTCCAGGACGGGCTGGCGTGCCTTGCCGAGGGCGCCAACCCCGTTGAACTGGTGCAGGGGCTGGAGATCGCGGTGGACGAGGTGATCGCGGCGCTCAAGCGTGCCGCGACGCCGCTGCGCGGCACTGAAGAGGTCTGCGCGGTTGCCGTGGTCGCAGCTAATGACGAAGTCACCGGCAAGATGGTTGCCGAAGCGCTGGAGCGCGTGGGCCCCGATGGCATCGTCGACGTCGAGTACGGCACCACCGTCGAAACGCGTCTGGAAGTCGTCGACGGGATGGCATTCGATCGCGGCTACCTTTCCCATCACATGGTCACGGACATCGAAAGAATGCAGGTGGTGCTCGATAACCCACTTATTCTGATGACCGACCAGCGGCTGCAGTCGCTGGAAGAAGTGGCGGCGCTTCAGGCGCTCGCTTCGCAGAGCAAGCGCCCGTTGCTGATCATCGCAGAAGAGGTCGCGCCCGCTTGCGTCATGACCTTGCTCGCGTGGCGGGACAAGGGCGGCGGTCCCGTCGCGGCGATCCATCCGCCGGAGTACGGGCATTGGCGCAAAGCGATGCTCGAGGATATCGCCATCGTCACGGGCGGACGGGTGATCGCGCGGGATCTGGGTGGCAGGCTCGAAGCCACGGAATTGCGCGATCTCGGCAGCGCGCGGCAGGTCCGCATATCGTCGAACCAGACCATCATCTCAGCCGGCGGCGGCGATCCGGGCGCCGTCGCCGCGCGTCGCCAGCAGGTGGCGCGCCAGTATGAGATGGCCCCCGAGAATGTGGAGCGGGACAAGTTTCAGGTGCGCCTCGCCAAGCTATCGGGTGGCACTGCGCTCATTCTGGCGGGCGGAGCAACGCCCGTCGAACAGAAGCGCCGCCTTCATCTGATCGAAGATGCGATCAACGCGGCGCGCGCGGCGATCGCCGAGGGCGTCGTGCCGGGAGGCGGGATGGCGCTGCTGCGGGTGTCCTCCGAACTCGAAGGCGTCATTGCACGGACGCATGGCAGCAGGCAGCAGGGCGTGAGGTTGCTGCAACGCGTGCTCGCGAAACCGCTGTATCACATCGCGACGAATTGCGGCCTTGACGGAACTGCGATCGTCGGCGAAGCGGTGCGAGCGAAACCCGACATGGGCCTCGATGCGCGCACGGGTTCGTTCGTCGATCTGAAGGCGGCCGGCATCATCGATCCTGTGAAGGTCAGTTACAGCGCGGTGCGCAACGCGGCCTCGGTCGCCGGACTCATCCTCACCACGCAGACGCTGATTGCGAAAAAGCCGGACACGATCGATCCTACTGCGGGGCCGGCGCTAGGCGCGGGGGCCGAATTGCTCGGCCGCAAGTAGTCGCACGGCAACCGGTTTTCGCGTCGAAGACCGGCTAAAGAAAGGGCGTGCCCGGCGTGGATCGGGCGGCCACCCATGGAAGGAGACAGCAATGGCTATGAAACTGGCCTCACACGACAATACACGGGCGCCGACGGTACGCCGCGTGGGCGCGATGTCAGCGCCCCGCCTGCTCAAGCTCACATTGGGCTGGTCAATTACGCTCTGGGGCGCGGTTCTTCTGATGACCGATGTGAGCGCAGCGAGCACTCCGCTGTTGCGCAGCCTCGTCGACGCAATCCGAAGCGCGATCGCGTGAACGCCATGCCTGCCTGCTGAACGGGGCACGCCTATGACTTTGACGAGCAAGGAGCGACGACCTTGGACGATCGCGTGCGCGGCGTAGTCGAACCGACGACCCTAACCGGACGCACGACGCTTGCGGTAAGAGAAATATTGGACGGCCGCCGCCGCGGTGCGCGGATGCTTCTGCCGTTCGCGGGACCGGCCGTCGTGGTCTCCGTTGCATATATGGACCCGGGCAACTTTGCGACGAACATTCGCGCGGGCGCCCGCTACGGATATGCGTTGCTGTGGGTCGTACTGCTGGCGAACCTTATCGCCATGCTGTTTCAGTCGTTATCGGCGAAACTCGGAATCGTCACCGGGCGAAACCTTGCAGAACTGTGTCGTGAGCGGTTCCCGAAACCGGTTGTGCTTCTGATGTGGGGCGTAAGCGAAATCGCCGCGATGGCAACCGATCTTGCCGAGTTTCTCGGTGGCGCAATCGGGCCGTCGTTGCTGTTTCACATGCCGTTGCTTGCCGGCATGATGGTCACGGCGGTCGTGACGTATGGTCTTCTGCTGTTCGAGAACGCCGGTTTTCGACCGCTCGAACTGGTAATCGGCGCGCTGGTCGGGATCATTGGCTTGTCCTATCTTGCCGAACTGTTCATCACGCCGGTTGGCTGGCCGGATGCTTTCGCGAATATGTTCTCCGTCCAGGTGCCCGACGCGGATGCGCTGATGATTTCCGTCGGCATCGTAGGTGCGACCGTGATGCCGCACGCGCTCTTTTTGCATTCGGGGCTGACGCAACATCGTGCTTCCGTCAGGACCGAGCTAGAGCGCGCAAGACTGCTGAAATTTTCGAACATCGAGGTCGTTATCGCATTGACCATTGCCGGCCTGATCAACATCGCGATGGTCATCATGGCGGCGGGTGCATTTCACGATGGGCATCCGGACGTTGCGGAGATCGAGAGCGCGTATCACACGCTGGCGCCGCTATTAGGCTTTGGGGCGGCGGGCATATTCCTTTTATCGCTGATTGCGTCGGGCATCTCGAGTTCCGTAGTCGGCACGATGGCGGGCCAGATGATCATGCAAGGGTTCGTCGGTTTTCGAATTCCGCTGTGGCTGCGCAGAGCCGTGACCATGGTGCCGAGTCTCGTCGTCGTTGCGCTTGGCACCAATGCGACCCATGCGCTCGTCATCAGTCAGGTTGTGCTGAGTCTTGCGTTGCCGCTGCCGATGGCGGCGTTGGTCTGGTTGACATGCCGCGAGGATGTGATGGGCAGGTACAGGAATCGCAAGTGCGTGGCCGTGCTTGCGACGCTGGCGGCGCTCGCGGTCCTGTCGTTCAACGTGATACTGGTGCTGCAGACGTTCGGCGTCGACATTGCCGGGCTGCCACATTGATGCACCGCCAACTAACGCAACTATAAAGAGATTGATATTGGACGTGGCTCTGTCGGCAGGCAAACAGACAGCAAAATCTTGAGGCAGCGATGCCCGGCGGGTTTTCGCGAACTGACTGGATGAAGATGTAGGCCTATACTGTTCAGCGATCGCGATGCCGGGTTGCTTTATCCAACACCGAAAAACCTAAGGCGCGACATTCCTGCGAGGCACGTCGAAGGCTGCCCTAGAGCCGCTTCTTCGCTGTCTGACCGCATAGGAGGAGAGTTGTGGCGAGACACCAGCATGGCATGTCGGGTCTAGGCGACCACGCTACTATGCGCAGCATAGTAGCCAACGCGCAGCGTGCGAACGCCCGTCACTCCGACAGGGTCACGATGCTTGCATGGGAGCGTTTTCTTGCGGGCGAGGCGTCGACGTCCGCTCCCTCGGCTCTGATCGACTCCTGGCAACGCAGTTTGCGATCAGGAGTCAGCCCCACAGCGGGATCCGCACCGTTCGCGGTACATGGCGACGCACTCGCGGCGTTGTCCTGGCGCCATCGTGAGTTGTTGGCGGCCTCCGAGCGTCTTTTCACTGTGACCGCGGATCTTTTCGCCGATTCGCATTCGATGCTGCTGCTGACCAATCAGGACGGTGTCATCCTTAAGGCTGCAGGCGATCTGCGTACACTGGCAGCTGGCGAGAAAATCCATTTAACAGTTGGCGGCGACTGGCGTGAGGACCAGGCCGGGACCAACGGCATCGGCACCGCGCTCGCCACCCGTCAGCCGACTTACATCCATGGTTCGGAACACTTCTGTGAAGGCATCAAGTCGTGGAGTTGCGCAGCGGCGCCCATCTGCGAACCGGGAACGGGCGCGATTATGGGTGTGCTCGACATTTCCGGACCGCCTACCACTTATCACATCAATAACCTCACCCTGGCGGTGACGGCAGCGCGCCAAATCGAAATGGTGCTGGCCGAGCAGGCGGCATGCGAACATATGCGGCTGCTGGCCTTCTGCCTGCAGCGTTTGTCGTCATCCGACGCAACCGGGATGATCGCGATCGATCGCGCAGGTCGGCTCGTGCATACGACTGGCCGCGTGTCATTGCCGGTCGGCATCGGAGAGCGCTTCCCCGGTATGGATGAGAGCTCCGCGGTGGAAGACTGGGCGCGGCACTTGCCCGAAGGGTTGCGTAGCGAATGGTTCAACCCGGTTGTCGTGGATGGCAGCACGATCGGCGCGATGCTGGTGGTTCCCGCGCGGGCGCGGTCCGTCAGCGCACGGATTGCCGAGCGAAGTGGCGAGGCCGATCCGCAGCGCAGCTGCTTCGCACAGATCCAGGGGCAAAGTACAGCGATGCAGGCCGCCGTCAAGCGTGGGCGGCAGCTTGCACGCAGACGGGTGCCCGTCCTGATCGAGGGGGAAACCGGCGTCGGCAAAGAGCTGTTCGCGCGCGCGATACATGGCGAAGAAGGGGGTGGCGGACCTTTCGTCGCTTACAACTGCGGAGCCGCATCGAAAGAACTGATCGCCAGCGAACTGTTCGGCCACGTGCGCGGCGCTTTTACCGGCGCCACTGCAGAGGGGCGCCCTGGCCGGTTTGAACTGGCTCATGGAGGCACACTATGCCTCGACGAAATTGGTGAGATGCCGCTCGAACTACAACCGGTCCTGTTGCGCGCGCTCGAAGAGGGCGTCATTTATCGGCTGGGGGACACGCAGCCGCGACATGTTGACGTGCGCCTGCTGGCGATGACCAATCGTAATCTGCGCGAAGAGGTCGAGTCGGGCCACTTCCGCCGCGATCTCTATTACCGTATCAGCGTCACGCGCCTGCGCATTCCGCCGCTGCGCGAGCGGGACATCGATATCGATCTGCTCGTCGAGCATTTCAACCGGCGTCTTGCTCAGCGCCACGGCGTTGCCGAGCGGCGATTGAGTGCCGAGATCATGGCGGTGCTGCGTGCCTATTCCTGGCCGGGCAACGTGAGAGAGATACGCAATGTGATCGAGAATCTGTTGTTGACGTCCAACGAGGAAGTGGTATCGCTCGACGAGTTACCTGCTGAGCTACTCGACGAAACGGCGACTGTCAGCGTTGTCCCGCCATTGCCCGATCAGTCGACAAGTTTGGAGGACACCGAGCGTCTGGCCATCGCCCGCGCCGTGCGCAGCGCGGGCGGAAATCTTGCGCAGGCCGCCCGGGCACTCGGTGTGTCACGCAGCACGCTCTACCGCAAGCTTGAGCTCTATCGACTGGACGGTATCGTCAAGCCGTTCGGCGGATGAGCATCGCGGTGGCGCGCATTGCCCTCGCGATTGTAAGCCGCTACCGTCATGGCGCACCTTCAATCGCCAAAGTGGTCCGTCAGATAAGCCGCCGTGCATCCGCCCGCGATGCGCGTCAACCCTCCCGGCGTGCAGCACGCGACGCTGGCGCCCGGCCCGAGCTCGATGACCCAGTCGCTTCGCGCATGTCGACACCACTGACGTTGTAGCGTTCCGGATCGATACCAAGCTTGTCCCTGCAGTACCGCGCCTGGCATGTGAAGACGGTTCCGATGCAAATAGGTAAGCCGGTTGGTAATTTCCATATAGGCAGGATACCTTATCGATCGGACGAGGCCGCATTCCATGCAGCGCGCGCCGCGGCATCCTTGAGGCCGAGCTCCGCGAGATCGAACTTGCCTTTGCGAATGCGATGCGTCAACTCGATGTTTGAAATCGTGGCCGCGGCGCTCCTGAACCGTTTGAAGCCGAGCATCACATTCGTTCTGGATTTGATGTGGCGACGGGATCGGGTGATTCTCTTGCCCAGGTGTCGGCTCGACATCTGCACCGACGTTGCATATCGAGGCCCGATGCGGTTTTATGGCATCATCGTGTGCACCTTCACACCACCGCAGGAGCGTACGTCATGGCAACTTATATTGTCTTCACGAAGGAAAGCACGCAGGATCAGGGTGAACTCGACATCTATCAAAGCGAGGTGGGCGAGACCTTCAAAGGTCATCCTGTCAAGATTCTCGCTGCCTACGGACCTCAACAGGTTCTTGAGGGCGAAGCGCCTGAGGGCGTCGTGATCGTGGAGTTTCCGTCGACTGCGGCCGCGCGTGCGTGGTACGACAGCCCGGCGTATCAGGAAGTCGCACAGCACCGGTTCAAGGGCGCACGCTATCGCGCCGTTCTTGTCGAAGGCGTGTAACGATAGGTGGCGACGCTCGGGCGCGTCGGGATCAGCGGGCCTTGGCAGATTTACGAAACATCGACGCGGTAATGGTGCCAGCCACATTCAATCCGTTCACCCGGTGACACCATCTGCAACGTCGTGCCTAGAAGGGGCGATGCCCGCGCATGATGAGCTGGATGGGCTCATTCCTTCAGGAAGTTTTCAGATGGGTCACGAAAGGCCGGATTTTCGCGTCGTCCGGATTCACATACACGACATCGGTCGGCACACGACGAGGAGCGTCGACGGTAAAGAAGACCGCTGGCGAGTCGAGTATTTCAGTGATCGCGTGTATGGTGTTCCGCTCAAAGGTCACCAGCTGGCCCGCAGCGAGGATGCGAGGTGCCTCGTCCTCGATCGAGAAGGCAACCTTCCCGGTCAGAAGGTAGAGATGTTCTTCGCACGTCTCGTGGTAGTGGCGAGGAATCGGGTAATAAACACGAAAGAGTCGTGAGCTAGCAGAAGGCTCATCGGTCAGGTAGACGTCGACGATCGTGCTATCGGCCTCGTCCGGAAATTGGTCGATGATCTTGTCTATGTCAAAGAAATTAAACAACTCATACTCCAGTTTGTGGGGGATGCTTGCCGGGTCCGCCGTGACTGAATACAGCGTGCCATACGACAACGGACCGGTGGAACCACCTCATTGCGCAAATGAGATTTGCACAATGGGGCATGCTCCAAAGCGAACTACTTCGCTATCGCCCGCATCGCTATCAACGCCGGGCTGCGAACGCACGCAATGATTGACGACTTGCATGGGAGTATCGATTAACCGCGTCACGCCCAACACTACTTAGCCCCCGCCAATCAACCACCATAGCCACCCAGGCCTCCAACCGCATGGGACCGCTCCGCGGTTTCCTCCCTCGAGGCTTATTCGACGCCTGCTCACAGGCGCCGCAGCACGCTCACACCAGTTTTAATGAGGGCAGGCATCGAATAGCTTTTAACGTCGCAGGACGGTCCCTTGACATGATGCATGCCGAATGGGAGTCGCCGAGCGATATACCCGTAGTCAGACGAAACGCAGAGAAACGGGGCCGGGCACCGAAGCACGATCTGCTTTTGGAGACCTTTCAATTTCACTCTAATTGCGTACGAGAACGCGCCCATCTCCACGCTACGTAAGCATCGGAAATATTGTGGGTGTCGGCCTTAATGTTCCCTTCAGATAAGCCCGTTACGATCGCTGTCGAGGCGCAAAAAACGAGTTCTCGCGTTACCACCCTGACAGGAGAACACTGACACGCATCAGACACACACCCGTCACCTCGGCAGCATCGCGATGAATGTGTTTCCGCCGCCGTGCTGAGCGGTAGGTGATGAAGCCGCACTTTCGCATCTCGGGCGTGCCGTGCGGCTTGGTTACTGCCGACGGTCGACCGATCCATTGATTCTCACACTGGACACCGCCAATGGCGACGAGTGCCTTGTTTTCGACTGCAACCTTGCTGCCTGTCGGAATGGCACTACATGCGCTTGCATATTTTTGCGGTGCCTGCGCGTCATTCGGAATCGCCTACACCGTCACGGCCATTGCGCTGGTGGGTTCGTTTTTTGCGCGAAACACTATCAAGGCACCCAGCTATCCGCCTGTGACGGTGATCAAGCCTCTACGTGGTATGGAAACAGCGTTGCTACCTAATCTGGTGAGCTTCTGCGAACAGGTTTATCCGGGGGCGGTGCAATACCTCTTTGGAGTTCATGATCCGGATGACCCCGCATTGGAGGTAGTCGAGGAACTTCGGCGTCTGCACCCGGGCGCACATATCACGGTTGTCGCCGATAGCAAGTTGCACGGTTCGAACCGGAAAGTGAGCAACCTGCTTAACATGCTTCCTTCAGCGGTTCATGAGTTCTTCGTTTTTGCAGACAGTGACGTGTCGGTGGGGCGAGATTACCTTCGCAGAATAATGGACGAACTGCAGGCGGAGCGCGTGGGTCTTGTGACATGCGCATACGTCGGCGTACCCGATCCAGGCTTTTGGCCGAGGTTTTCAGCGAGAGCCATCGACTATCAGTTCTTGCCCGGTGTCGCGATGGGTCTCGCGCTTGGCCTGGCCAAGCCGTGTTTCGGGCAGACAATCGCGCTGCGTCGTAAAACTCTGGATGAGATTGGCGGGCTTCGTCAGTTTTCCAATTTTCTTGCGGAAGATCACGCCATTGGGTGTGCTGTGCGCGCGACAGGACAAAAGGTGGTCATCCCGGGATTCGTGATCGGACATGCGTGCACGGAATCCACGGCTTCTCGTCTTATCGAACATGAGTTGCGCTGGAGTAGGACAATCCGGCGGATCGATCCACTCGGCCACTTCGGTTCGGCGCTGAGCTATCCCGTCGCACTGTCGGTATTCGCGCTATTGCTCGCGGGGGCGTCGATGTGGTCAGTGTGGTTGCTTATCGCTGCCTTGTGCGCGAGAGTGTTATTGCAGATCCGCATCGATACCACGCTGAGGCGGCCGGTTCGCGATTTTTGGCTCTTGCCATTGTGGGATCTCATTGCTTTCGCCATACTTTGCGCAAGCTTTCTGTCGTCACGAGTTGTATGGCGAGGCGTGAGTTTCAATGTTGACCGCCGTGGGTTGCTGAAAATCACACCCGCCAATCGATCCGCCAAAGAATCAACCCTATCTCGTGATCCATCTCGATGATCAGGCATATCAGCAGACACAGCGTTTTCGGGAATGATTTTCGCGCTAGTCATCCTTTGGGGCAGTCACCCGGAAGAAGTGCCCCTCCTGTTGCGGGACGTAGGCTCGGGATTGCTTCTCGCGGGGTTCGCCCACATTCTGCCAATGGCTGGCCAACGCGCGCGACTGGCAAACACTGATACGTGGTGCAAACCGCCCAACGTTGCTGTCGATGTTGAAACTGGTCTGAATACGCGAGTCGGTGAACTGAATGCTGCGGGTTGCCCGTATCGGCGGCAAACACGTTTCATTCCAGATTCTGCGGTGTTCTGGAGTGAGCTTTACGGCAGATATGCGAAGCCGCAGTGACGCGGGCGCATGAAACAGAGAGCACCCGCAGATGAAACACCTTGGAAGTGTTGCCGCCTTATGCGGTCTCTCGTTCGCGCTATGGCTCGTGTGGCACGATCATCCTGCCGCCGTGCTGCAACTGCTGAAAGGCGCGGGCATGGGCCTCGTGCTGGCAGCCTTGCTGCATATCCTGCCGATGTGCGCGAATGCATGGGACTGGCGCACCCTGATCCGCGTCCGTGAGCGGCCGTCATTCCCGGCAATGCTCAGGCTCGTGTGGATCCGCGAGTCAATCAATGGTCTTTTACCCGTCGCGCGCATCGGCGGGGAAATCGTTTCGTTCCGGCTGCTCGGGCGCGCCGCTATGCGCCCGGCAACCGCGGCGGCGAGCCTCGTCGTCGACATGCAGCTCACGCTGATCAGCCAGCTCCTCTTTGCTTTGGTCGCCGCGGGCTATGTGCTCGAGCATTCGTCTTCCGATGTGGCGCGCTTCGCAGGCCGCCTCGCCTGGGCCATTGCGGCGCTCGCCCCGGCGCTGGTGCTGTTCGCGCTCGTCCATCACGCACGGCCGTTCGAGCGTGCGGCACGAACCCTCAACCGGATCACGAGCGGCAAGGTGGTCGACCTGGTGGGCAGGTCCGCACGCATCGATCAATCTATCAAGCTGATCTGGCGGCAGACCGGGACTGTCGTGCGCTATCTGCTCATCTGGCAGACGCTGCAATGCGCGGGGTATGCGCTGGAGATCTGGTTCGCGTTGCACGTGCTCGGGGCGGACGCGACCTTCGCACAGGCGTTCGTGATCGAGGCCCTGATTCAGCTCGTCAGCAGCGCCGCCTTCCTGGTTCCGGGGGGGCTCGGCGTGCAGGAGGGCGGCTTCGTGCTGATCGGCGGCCTGCTCGGATTCGACGCGCCGACGTGCCTCGCGCTCGCAGGAGCCCGGCGCGTGCGCGATCTGCTGTTCTATGTGCCGGGCCTGCTTGCATGGCAGGTGGCCGAATATGCCTTGCCGTCGACACGCCGTGTTGAAGGCGCGGACTGAGGACGGGGCCTATGCTTGAGCCGGACGACGCGGCGAATGCACGAATTCGCGTACGATTTGAGTCAATGCAGGCACATAACCGGCTCCGTTCACGATGTAGTCAAGGGATGTCCGAATGCATTGCGCGAATATTTCTGCAGGCGTACGTGTGCATTCCGGCCGCTAGTTGACAGTTATATTGTCCGCATCGGAAACAGTGGGCGGCGCCAATCGACGAGGCCGCACCAACGCGACGCGTGTCCCGCATAGCGAGCTTCGATTCGTAATTCAACGTGAAGTCGCAACGGGCACCAGCGCGGACGCACGTCGCTCCGTCAGGCCCCGCGTTTTCGCGTAGGCGACCCGCTGGCGTCAGGCTCGGAGGGGCGCGCTGCGCTGAAGTCGAGGCACGTAGAACCGCCGCGGGTCGGGGCCTGAGGCCTCATGCCTTACGCGTCCTCAGAAATCTGAAGAACTCCACGCCTTCCTGAAGACGCCGTTTCATCATTTCCCAACTCACCAGCATCTCGCGGACGATTTCCCAGATCTTCGATGGCCGGAAATAAAAGTGCTTGTAGAACTCCTCCACGCCAAGATAGATCTCCTCGCGCGACAGGTGCGGATAGCCGATCGTTGCCGCCTGGGTGCCCGCGTCATTGATCAGGGTGATGACCTTGGTGTCTTTAAGCCATCCATTCTCGACTGCCTGCTTGTGAAGGACTGTGCCCGGGTAGGGCGCAGCGAGTGACACCTGGATCGTGTGGGGGTTGATCTCTTTCGCATACTGGATCGTCTTTTTGATCGTTTCGTGCGTCTCACCGGGGAGACCAAGAATGAACGTACCGTGGATCTTGATGCCAAGCTTGCGGCAATCGTCACTGAACTGGCGTGCCATATCGGTCCGCAGGCCCTTTTTGACATTCACGAGGATCTGGTCGTCGCCGGATTCGTAGCCGACGAGCAGGAGCCGCAAGCCGTTCTCTTTCATCACCTTCAGGGTTGAATAACGTACATTCGCTTTGGCATTGCACGACCACGTTACTCCAAGCTTGCCAAGACCGCGGGCGATCTCTTCGGCTCTCGCTGCGAGGTCGGTAAAGGTATCGTCATCGAACATGATCTCCTTGATTTCGGGCATGTTGTCCCTGATCCATTTCACTTCTTCAAGGACGTTCTCGACCGAACGCGTGCGGTAACGATGGCCCCCGACCGTATGCGGCCAGAGACAAAAGGTGCACCTGGATTTGCAGCCTCGCCCCGTGTAGAGCGAAACGTACGGATGCTTGAGATAGCCGCTGAAGTAATTTCTGGTCGTCAGGTCGCGCTTATAGACGGGCGCGACGAACGGAAGCTGGTCCATGTCTTCAAGAATCGGCCGGGCTTCGTTGTGCTTGATTGTGCCGTCGGGCAGACGATAGCTGAGTCCGAGAATGGACTCGAACGGAAGCCCCTGCGCGATGTCTCGACATGTGAAGTCGAATTCTTCACGGCACACGAAGTCAAGTGCATCGCTTGCCGTAAGTGAGCCGTGAGGATCAACGGCTACCTTCGCACCGACCATTCCGATGAGGATTGTGGACTTGCGCCGTTTTAGATGTTCCGCGAATTGCACATCACTCGGGAACGACGGAGAACTCGTGTGAATGATAACCAGTTCGTATTGCAAAGCAATGTCAAGTGTCGTTTCCAGCGACAGGCCGTCTGCGGGAGCATCCACGAGGCGGCTATCCTCGACCAGCGCAGCGGGCTGGGCGAGCCACGTTGGATACCAGAATGATCGAATTTCGCGCTTCGTCTGGAACCGTGAGCCCGCTCCACCATCGAAGCCGTCATATGAAGGTGCCTGCAGAAACAACGTTTTCATAGATACTCTCAAAGAGAATTCTCTGCTTGAGCGAGATCAGTCACTCGCAGGGACGCGCCGGGCATCGGTGATATTCGAAATTTGATGATTTACCCAGGCGGATGCTGCTGCCACTGGGTAACGGTGGACGCTCAAGAATACTACGACTTGCCGGCTCGACATCGCCAAGCCCGGGTTTTCCCCGGGTCGAGTGTTACAGCGAACCTACTTTGTCAGCCAGCGATCATAGAGATGTCAAGCAGATGTCAGGTTCACCGCAACAGATGCCGGTTGTTCTGATCGAACGGCAAGTCGTCAAGCCCCGAGGGTCATGATCACAGGCCGATATCCTAGCGAAGTCCAATTGTGAGCGCCGCTTTCAAAAAGCTTTGCGCCATTCGCCAGCGCCTCACAGCGCAATGCATGGCCGGGATCGATGATGACGCGAAGCTCGTGGACCGTCCACGCCGTTGAGAATATCGTTGCACAGCGGGCGATGCGCCGCGTCGCCGATCTTTGCCAATATTTCGGTGGTAATGCGGGCGATTCATTCGACGTCGAGCTCGCCAACAGCGGTACGAGCGCGTTCACACACAAGGGTAACTGCGCCCGCCCGCTGTTCTCTGTCGCGAGGGAAACGAGGTATGCATGTGCGTGAGTGTTTTGCATTTGCAGAACGACTATGTTCGCAGGGCATGCGACATCTTTCTCGACATAAATACGGCACGCACGGCAGCGAATAGCAATCGGGCCGCAGTAGAATCAGGTGCGAAGCCGGTGGCATTAAGGACGCGAATCCGCATGTTCACCGCGCTTGATGCTCCAAAGCGGGAGGCGACGTATGACGCAAGATCGACATAACACCGACAGTGTGCCTGTCGGAAACGGTCAGCAGATCAGCCCCGTCGAATTTTTGCTCATGGCAGGTTTTCTAGCATACCGGGCGCCCTTGGCGGCGGCCGCTGCCCAGGCTGCGGCCCGATGTGTTCTGCATGCCGTACTCGGGGCGGCGGCGGCTCGCGGATTCGCTTATTCGGACATTCTCGAAGCGATGATGGCGAACGGGGAAAAGTCTGCGCACATGTGGACGCTTGCGGAGCAGGCCACCGCTGCCGTCGGCGATACGACCGCTTACCTGCGAGTGATTCGCAGAGCCGGCGTAACGATCGAGGGGGACCTTTGAGAGCAGTCATCGACAAGCGTCCGCGCATCATCTCCGTGACGCTGGTCTGCCAGTCGACTTCTGTCTGAACCACAATCTGCACCCGGCACCTGCATGGCGGCCCGCCCGCTCGGCACGTCGCCTGGGCCGACCACGTGCGCCGCGCGTCGCGGTGAGAATCTGCACGATGGCAACGCGGGTCGTGCCGGTAAGCATCCGTTAAGTTTTGCGCGTCTAGCATGAACCTCGTTTCGATCGTCGAATGGGCCAGACGGAGCTGCGCGGCACAGCCCGGTCGAATGGCGACCTCCCCGCCGCTGTGACGGAGGAACTCGATGAAGAACTTTGCTGTGTCACTGCTCGCAGCATGCCGCGCCGTCGTTCGTACCGGTGTGTCATATGGCAAGGCGCGATCCCAGGTCGTCAAGATGGCGCAGCCGTCTGCAGATGCGAAGAAGAATCAGCTTGGGGATATTCTGGATAACCAGGTGTTTGTTACGTACCGGTCGCCACTAGAGTTTTCGTTGAAAGTCCCCGAAGGATGGGCGCGCCGGGAGACGTTGCAGTCCGTCGAGTTCGCGAACAGGTACAGCCGGATCTCGGTAACTGTCGCTTCGCGGACGCGCCCATTGACGCTCGAAGACGTGAAGTCCCATGAGGTGCGCGAACTGCAGCGGTCCGGAAACTATGTGCACGTGTCACATGTCAAGGTCGTGCGGCTGCCATCGGGCAACGCCTTCGTTGTTAGGTATGCGTCGGGTTCGGCACGCAACCCGGTTGCCAACGAGGCCATCCGCCGGGAGAATGCGCGCTACCTTTTCTCAAAGGACGGCAAGCTCGCGACACTGACGCTTTCCGCGCCGTCGGGCAGCGATAATGCCGATCAGTGGCAACTGATGGCGCAAAGCTTCGGTTGGTACTGACGTGGTAGTCCCTGCCACATACGACCTGTATCGCTTCTTTAGAGTTCCGAGAGGTCGAGCGCGATAGTGGCGCGGAACGAAGTGCCGACGGGACTACGCACGGCGTGGACGTTAGTTCAGTTTCGGCCGTAGGGCCGAAAAATCGCGCGGTCGTGTAAAAGGCTTCCGGGATCGTTGGATCTGCTGCTGCAGGCCAACTTGCTGTACTAGCGCGACCACCCAAGCTGTCACATCTTCTTCCGTCCAATGAGATCGAGTCGACCGTGATCAATCTGTTTACTCATTCGCCATAAAAAATAAATGTCGAGGCCAGATTCAAATGTCCGCTGTCCAGCCAAGTTCAGATGTCCGCTTTTGCGGGGTTAGAAATCTCTATCCATTCTTGCAACGATGGTAGTTGCCGGCTACGCGTTGCGCCAGCTGACGGGGATACTGTCGGGCGACGACGTGATGTTCTTCTGGGAGAACAGGGTCATGGAGCACAAGCTGGAAACGCTGGGCACCCATGGTCTGGCAGATCGATGCGCGGCCGGCGCAACGGACCTGAATTGTGTTGCATCGACCGGTTGAATCCGCCAGTAAGCGGTCACCTGCCGCGAGCGGATCATGATCGAGTGCAAATGGCCGCTGCGCCAACGCCCCGACCTTACGCAGACGGCCAGAGCAAAACGGGGGCCGCAGCAGCGAACGTCGTCCACTCGAAACAAATGTAATCGTCTGTTAATGGCGCGGGCGGCAGCCCTGTTTTGACGGCAGAAGCGTCCTTGCGGTTTGGTACGATCCCGCCTTTTCCGCCTGCGCGTCGTCACCGTGAATCGCCGATATTTGTCCTTGTTTCATCAACATTGCACAAGGTGGCTCGCCCGCATCGAACCACTGGCCGCTACCAGCAGAACGAAAGCCAGACTCGTCTTCATTGCGGCGCTGCGAGGCCTGAGTCATCCGACGCGACGCGGTATCGCGCTGGCACTCTGCGCGGTGCCAGCGCTGTTCCTGCTGTACGTGCTCGCGCTTGTGCCTTTCACACCAGGCATCGGCGACATCCGCAAAGTCCGTGTCGACCGGCCAGCGTTGATCGTGTCCGCCGACGGCAAACTGCTCGCGGACTTCAAGCCGGTCAATCGCGAATGGGTGTCGCTCAAGCAGATTTCGCCGTACATGGTGGATGCCTTGATCGCGACGGAAGACCGTCGCTTCTACGAGCATCACGGCATCGACTGGAAGCGCACCGCGTCGGCCGCACTGCATACGTTCTCTGGTGACCGGCAAGGCGGCTCGACGATCACGCAGCAGCTCGCGCGCAACCTGTATCCCGACGAAATCGGCCGCGCGCCGACCCTCACGCGCAAGCTCAAGGAAGCCATCACGGCGTTCAAGATCGAAGCCGTCGACAGCAAGGACCAGATCCTCGAGACGTACCTGAACACGGTGCCGTTCCTGTATAACGCATACGGCGTGGAAATGGCCGCGCGCACCTATTTCAGCAAATCGGCTGCTCAGCTCGACATCCTTGAAAGCGCGACGCTCGTCGGCATGCTGAAGGCCAACAGCACCTACAACCCGGTGCTCAATCCCGAGCGTGCATTGCAGCGGCGCAATACGGTGCTCGGGCAGATGAACAGGTACGGGAAGCTCAAGCCCGGCGAGTATGAATGGTTGAAGCGTCGACCGCTCAACGTCGATTTCGCGCTCCAGACCGCGTCGCCGGGCCCCGCACCGCATTTTGCGGCGCAATTGCGCAAGTGGCTGATCGGATGGGCCGATCGCAACGGCTACAACATCTATGCCGACGGGCTCGTCGTGCGTACGACCATCGATTCCCGTCTGCAGGCCATGGCGACGCAGGCGATGAACTGGCAGACGAACCAGTTGCAATGGATCGCGAACGACGCATGGAACGAACGCACGGGCTGCTGGCCGGGCAACGACCTGTTCCAGACCTTCATCCGGCAGACACCCGACTACCGCGCGGCGCGCGACGCGGGTCAATCGGATCAGGCCGCGCTCAGGAAGCTCGCCACGGACCCCACGTTCGTCCGTGCGCTGTGCCGGAGCAAAGCGCAGATCCAGGCGGGCTTTGTCGCCATCGATCCACGCAACGGAGATATCAAGGCATGGGTCGGCAGTCGCGATTTCGGCGACGAGCCGTTCGATCATGTGCAGCAGGCGCGGCGCCAGCCGGGCTCGACGTTCAAGCCGTTCGTCTACGGCGCGGCCTTTGCGGACGGCGCGCGGCCGAGCGATACGATCGTCGACCGGAGCGTCGCCATTCCCCTAAGCGGAGATGCGATCTGGCGGCCGACCGACGCGGAACCGCCCACTGGCGGACCAATGACACTGCGCGACGCACTCGCGTATTCGCGCAACCGCGTCACCGCTCAGCTTATGCAAAAGGAAGGCCCCGAGAAGGTCGTGCGGCTCGCGCGCGCGATGGGTGTGCGCGAAAGTCCGCTCGAAGCGGTGCCGTCGCTCGCGCTGGGCACGAGCCCGGTCACGCTGAAGGAAATGGTCTCGGCGTATTGCACGATCGCAGATCGCGGCGCCTATATCGAACCGCGCATGGTCACGCGCATCGAAGATCACAACGGCAAGGTGCTCGCAGAATTCCCGAGCGCATCTCCAGAAGCGGCGCTACCGGCCAGCGCAGCGCAAACGCTCGTCGACGTGATGCGCGACGTCGTCAACCGGGGCACCGGCTCGGACATCCGAACACGCTTCGGGATTCGCGCCGACGTAGCCGGCAAGACGGGCACGACGCAGGGCAACACCGATAGCTGGTTCATCCTGATGCATCCGCAACTGGTCGCTGGCGCGTGGGTTGGTTTCGACGATGCACGTGTGACGCTCGGCAACGACTATTGGGGTGAGGGGGCCCACAGCGCGTTGCCGATGGTGGGCGCATTTTACGACATGGCGCTGCGCGCGCGAGTCATCGATCCCCGTGCTCAGCTTGGCCCCGAAACGCGCCCCCCTCGCGCGGTCCGCGCGCGACATCACCGCCACTTCCTGTTCTGGCCATTCTAGTGTCGTTGAATAATGCTCTTCTGTGCTGCTTTGCACGCTATCAGTAGAGCAAACCGTGATAAGCGGACATGACAACGCTGCTCACTGCGTGAGATTGAACAATGACGGCTACGTGTGAGGTGGCCGACCAGCAACGTGTTGCTGCTCTTTCGGGGGACAAGATGAAACATCTCTTCATTGCCGCGGCGCTAGCGGATATTGGAATGGGGGCGTCAGGACTTGCGAATGCTGTCGACGTTGGCGTTGGCATCAATATTGGCGTACCGCCGCCCGTCGTGGTCGCGCCGGCACCGGTGGTCGTAGTGTCGCCCGGATGGCACGGGGGCCGGTACTGGGACGGACACCGCTATTTGGACCGCGACGAATGGGAGGAGCATCGCCACCATCACGGGCACGATCACTGTCCGCCGGGCCACGCGAAAAAAGGCGAATGCTGACAAACCAGCACCGCGAGCCGCCGCCGGGAGGAATGACGCAAGTCCAGTCAGCGGCCGGTTCTTGAATGCCCGCGCATGAAAGCGTGTGGTTCGAATGTCCGCTATGTGGCGTCTCGAGTGGGCGCTCGGCGTCGACCAGGAAATTCGACATGGGGCGGGACCGGCCAACTAGGTTCGTTCCTCCGCACGCTCAGATGGCCATTCAAGCGTCGGCTCCGCACCAGGCACCGGACCTTCGTGGTTGGGATCATGTCGACAACATGTCGGCCTTTATGGGAATTTATCTCGTGTTGCTGATCTCACCGTCTACGCTTTTGTGCGACGCACGTCCATGCCACCACCTGGCACGTGCGTCGTAAGTCTAAGAACTAAGACTTGTTCAAATGAGCAATGACTGCACCCTCCGTCACTTCCGGCGCCGCCGCTCCAATACTCCCCGCATTCTTCGTGATCCATTCCTTCGCTCTTTGCACGCTCTCATCGATACCTGCCTTGTCTTGACAAACGGTCACGGAGAATCCGCCATCCCCGCTGCGTACGAGCGTGTACGTTACCAAGCCTTTGACACCACCCATCCATTCTTCGACCTCAGCGTTATGCTTCTCGAGCAAATCAAACAATTCTTTCGCGCCCTTTCCGGAATATCGTCTTAAAACAGTTTGCATGATTGCGACCTCCAATTCCGCAAGATAAGGCGCCACTATCAGCAGGGCGCCCGACAACTGACCACAGTGCACACCCTCTCATCATTGCTCAGTAGAGACCACGAGCACGGCAGGACCGATCGTCGCCGCAACAACGAAGTGTAGTAACCATGCTGTCTATGTAAAGCAATTGTCAAACTCTAATGCTCTTATCGAAACCTTGGCTTAGGTAAGCTGATACTCCAACCTTTCGGAGCAGGTCGAGCATCCTGGTCGAGCGGGGCGTGCTACCGCAAAGCGGAAGCTAGACGTGCAAGAGAATCCACTGGCGGCCATCGCACACAATTTGGCGGCAGCTGCGTCTCGAAAGCTGCAGTTTGGCAAATAGAACGGCGGAGCTCAGAGGGCGCAACCGACCCTTATGGGCACAATGCCGCCGCCTGTGCAGTTTAAGTATTTTCGAACGGTGGCTTCCAGGGAAGACGGCCGAACGCGTACAGTCGGCCATCTACCGACGTTGGCTCACGCTTTCACGCGGACGTTCGAACGTCGGCTCCGCCCATACAACGGCCCCAATAGCCGGCCTGAGTTAAGCGAAAAGAGGCACCCCGCAAACTTGATGCGTTCATCAGAATCAGGGACGGTCAGGACGCGGTCCGGCGTTGCGGCGCCGGCGGCGCCCGTGGCGCCCGCCCCGTGCGCCTGACCGCAACGGCAATCTCTAGCCCCGCCGAGAAGTCGTCACTTCAGGTGATATGCTCGGATCCGTCAAGTCCTGTGAGGCCAGCAGTTGATCCGCGTATCTGGCCCGCTGCTTGAAGTAGTTCAGAAAGTGCAACGGCGACTGCAGCGTCTCCGTCATGGCATCGAATCGTGAATGAGTCCAAAGACGCATAGCCAAATCCAACAACCGTTTGTTGATGTATTAGCTCCCAGACTTCTTTCAAATCGGGTTGCGTGGACTCATTCAGTGCATACGCGTTGCGACTCATAGAATCCCGAAAACGCGCAAAAGCCGCCGCAACGCTTAGTTTGGGCGTACCCGCTTCGGCATCTTGGCAGTGGTTGCCGAACGGAAGAATCAAGTTTTCCCCAGCATCCACACTCTTCCAAGGGCGTCCCTGGTGGAAGACTGCCTGTGTTAGCTCCGTCGTTCGGTGACGCCGCGATGCTGCTCGCTTTACCGTTTAAAACTTTGTAAACCTCGTCCTTATCCATCTCGCAACTTTTTGCAATCTCCGCGATCGTTTTCTCTTCAGCCATGTTTTTAATTCGAGTGTCACTGCATGTCGCGCCAGCCGAGGCTGAGTAAATCAATGCGGCGACGAGTAGGCCGTGTGCCTTGGCAAATCGAGACAAGAAGCGCAGTGACATCAGAGTCTCAAGGCATGAGAGAAACCGGCGCCAGGGCAATGAATCTGCCAGGCTGCGGACCGCACAGCTTGTAAGTGAGCACGTCATGTGAGCGCGTGGAATTGCTGCTGCCGCTTTCTAACCGCGTCAGGTAAATAAAGGGTAGGTTGTGCGAATTCGATTTACAAGCTGGAGACGTTGCCTAGGCTCTGAGCATCTGTCTGGTTGGACCAAGGTCCAACACGCTTTCGTTCGCGCTCAACGCCGTCATTTCCCATATGGAGCACATTCAAGGGTAACTTGGACCAGTGCGACAAAGAACCAACGGCCTCGCTGGCATCGGCACCAGCGCGGCCATGGTAGCGATCAGGCTGGTCGCCAGTTGTACGAAGCCGGCTGATTCATCGCTAAGGTGGTGTTCCGGCAGCACGGCGCGCAAATATGCGCCAAGCACTGCGCTGCCGAATACGCACACAAACACAACCAAGGCGACGAGGAAATGGTCCACCCTGCAATGCTCCGTCTCTGGTCTTAAGCGTGCCGCCCCTGCAGCTATCAGGGAAGCATGCCGCACTCGAACATCTTGTTGGCAACGGGTGCGGCCACCCTGTTGATGAACGCAGCGCGCATCTGCGGGTCGCTTTGGAGCATCTGTACCGCCTCCTGCTCTCTCTGGGATTTCGGATGGCCTCGTTTTGCCATTCTCTCTTGCCAAAGTTGCTCGCAACTCGCTTGCTGGTACTTCTGCACGAGATCGTCAGCGATCATGTTCATGACAGGGTATTGAGCAGTGGCGGCCTCCGCGAACAGCAACGCCGGTACCATCGCAAACCAAAGACATTTGTTCATGGGCTTACCCTCGCATCCTCACAAGCGGCTACTGGTCTGTCAGAGTTCCAAGATCGGCGCTTCCGCACGCAAGGCATGGTTCTTTACTTCTTCTACGCGCCCCGTCCAGGGGCGCGAGATCAACCACGCTCGTTCGAAAGATAGTCTACGCGACTAGTGGGGATGCCGATATTGGACCATGGTTCAATATCGAAGCAATTCGGCCACTGCCCGTCTTCTATGCGCGATTGCCTTTCCCGGATCGGCAGGGCAGCATTGGATCGAACGTGCTAATTCGCCTCATGCCGAAGCGTACTAGTTCGAATGGCGGTTCCACGCCTGTGAGCCGACGGATGCGAGTTGGAAGGTCGAATGTCCCGTCAGGGTCGAAGTGTGAGTTCGCTGACAGACGAAGCTGTCGTATGCTCGATGCCACCACCGTCAGCAATCCGCCACATTGCTGACGCAGAACACAGCCTGTTCCAATGTCGGCAATGGCCGGATGAACACACGATCGCCGACCTCAACCGCTTCGCGGTTGGGAATGCATGCGTGGTTCAGAAAGCGCGCGCTGTTGTCGCCGCGGCTGTCGTCGATCACGAGTCCGCTAGACAGCACAAAAACAAGCCTATGTCCGACAGCGGATTGCTGGCGAGCAGTCGCCCGACGGCAGCTGGTGACTTCACCTTTGCATTCGATGAGTCGCTCGCCAGCGGAGAGGGGACGCAACGCGAGCAGCCCCTTGCCGTGCACTGAAGAGCGCCGTCCCGTGATACGTCGCAGTCGCCTTGCGTTGTTTGTCCCTTCCTCCACGTAATACGAGCGACCGATCTTCATTGATTACCCTGTGTTTTCTCGTCGTTTCGATTACTCGTTGTGCTGCTTCGGTCATGAGTTGACTGGAACGTGATTCGCAGAGTAATGAAATGCTAGGATTCGTTTCCGACAACAACGGAAGCCCGTATGAAAAACGAATTCAAGATTTCGGAAATCAGTACGGAAACAAGCGACGACTATGTGAGTTTCGTCATCTCCGATCGCGATGGGAGCCGCGCGGCGACGATCGCCAGAACGGCGATCAGAGTTCTTGCTGCATCCACCGAATATGGTGAGACTCAAGTGATTCGGGACAATGCTGGCAAGATTCGAGAAGCGGCTGTCAAGTGGCGTAAAGCGAACCCGGACGCACTGGTTGTCGCTTTGGGCAGCTACGATTTCTGAGCGAGTGCAAAGAGCAGTGTTTTCGCTCATGCCTTCTCTCCCTTCTCTGCGGATGCCGCGATAGCTGCCGGGCGCCACTCGATCAACGGCTGATCGCTGCGCACGTATAGCGGATGGCGCGGCGAGCCGTCCTTCGTTGTGCCGAGACACCAGAGGCGCGCGCCAGCATCAGTCAAGATGCCGGCGACACGAACGGCGCGCTCAGGCTTGGCATTCGATCCCCACGCGCACACGACGTCGCCGCACTCGCGCGCGAAAACCCATAGGTAGTCATCGTTGTCAGGCCCGACTGGGTCGTGATGCGCCCACAGCGCGGCCGGGTCGGTCGAGCGCAGCGCGTACAGGTTCGCCACGGCGAGGCCATTGCAGTCCCAAAGCTTCGCGAAACCACGGCAGCGTCGGATCGTCGGATCGTCGAGCGCCGCGTCCGCCGTGCTCGGATTCAGCATCACGAACAAGGCCGTCGATTTCACGGGTGATAGCGACTCGGCTGCGCGCTTCAGCAAATAGCGATATGTGCCACAAGGGCTGATGACGGCACTCATGCTAGGATTCCTCGCAAAACATCCAGGAGACCACTGCCATGTCGAAACCCGTGATTTCGCCAGAAGAGTTTATTGCCGAAGTGAATAAGCGATTGCCGAGCATCGGTGGATATGAAACCGGGATGCGTGTGTCTCTCTATCCAGAGGGAAGCAACGGCGTGACTGCGAGCGGATATAGTTTGGAACCCGATACCATCGAGGCAAGAGCGGTCGTTGGAACTGCCATCTCGCAGGTGCTTTTCGCGTTCGATGTAAACCCGCACATTTCCCGAGAGTCCTGATTTACTCCGTTGGGTAAATGACAAATGCCAAGCTCCGCGAGCTTTCACAACAGTCGAAGGAGCAGGAGCCCTGACGTGGAACGCGGGATTCAACCGTGCGAGCCATGCGCAGACCTTTATGGGCACCCTTCGACGGTTGATCCGCACGATACGTTGACTCTCGTGGGAGCCGGCGCAGTGAAAGGCGCCCAGGTTGAGCAACACTACACCTGCGTTCGATGCGGCGCCGCATTCGCTCGTATCCTCAAAGGCGAGCCGCGACGACAGGTCTGGATGCTGCTGAACGCAGGGCAACATTAACCTGAAGCGCGTCCTTGCTAACAAGCTGCTTAAAGAACAAGAGCGCTGAATTGCCGCGCCGACACTCAGAACCTGGGCAACCGCCCATGCGGCGCAAACGGCGGCGGAGATAGCCATGTGGACTTGCCGAAACTGCAAGGCACGTTCCTCGTTCGATCAGGTCGAAGCCTAAACCGACGAAAGCGGGCTTTTTTCGTTTGTCGTGACTGTGATTACCGAAATAAGCTGGTGAAGTCGGGCGGAGATGCCTTCGAAGTGAAATACTCGGGCGATCTCGGCACCTATCCCTCCGACGCGGACGCTATCGAATCGGCGCAGCGTTGGGCGATGAAGTGGTGCGACGACAGCTCTGGATAGGGCACGCGTGTACGGATTCCTCGAAACGGCTCAGATATGCCGATGATTTGGTCTCCGTGCACCGGCGCCGGGGCAGCACCGCAAAGCGGCCCTGTCGCGAGTGCATTCTGTTCGTTCATGGTGTCGTTGTCCTTGCGGTTAATCCGGCGAGTTCGAGACCGGTTGGCGCGCGGCGATGCCCGTGCTACCTGAGCTCATGAATGGATCGAGTGCTTCTGGCTGGAGAAATGGCGATGCTATGCACGCCGCGGCGACGATGCGCTCGTGATGCCGACGTCGGGGAGTGCCCGCCCTGAATGAGGGCAAGTAAGTAGCTACCTTCCGTATGTAGTTTGCCGATTAATCGAGGAGAAGACAGTCATGGCTGATCAAACAAATCCCTTTGGCGATCTGACGAAGATGCTCGAACAGTTCAAGGTGCCGGGCGTCGATATGTCCGCGTTGGTCGAGTCGCGCAGGAAGGACATTGAGGCGATCGTCGAGGCGAACAAGTCCGCTTACGACGCGATGCAGGCGTTTGCTCGCAAGCAGACCGAGATGCTGACCCAGGCGATGCAGGACATTCAGGCAGCCACCCGTGCGGGTGCGGCGGACCCGGGCAAACACGCTGAGATGGCGCGCAATGCGTGGCTGAAGGCAGTCGAAGATACAAAGGATCTGGCAGAAATCGCGCGCAAGTCGCAACTGGAGGCAACGGCGAGCCTCACAAAACGCGCGAATGAACACGCGGCAGAGATCAAGCAGATGCTGCAGCGCAAATAGCTGGCGCGCCTTGGCCCGTCGAGCGAGTGGTGCGTTGTCATCGCGGGACGGCCAGCAACGATTAATCATAACTCTCAGGAGGCAGCATGGCCGCACCGTTCAACATGCCAGACGAGTTCGTCCAAGGCTTCTTTAAATCGGGCCAGACGCTGCTGCAAGCCTACACCGGCGCAGCTGGCAAGATCGGCGAAGTGCCTTCGACCCCCACCGGTATCCCGGCGCTTGCGCTGGCAGAAGCACAGGCGCATTACTGGCAGCAGCAGATGGCGCTGTACATGGGCATGGTGACGAGTGCGATGGGGCAAAAGCCCACGTCCGCCGTCGAACCCGAGCGCGGCGACCGCCGCTTCAGTGCCGATGCCTGGCGCGAGAATCCGTGGTACAGCATGCTCAAGCAGACATACCTGCTCAACTCGCGTCTGCTCAACGATATGGTCGAGGCTGCGGGTGTCGGCGAAAAGGAGAAGCACAGGCTGCGTTTCTACGCACGCCAGTTCATCGATTCGATGAGCCCCGCCAACTTCGCCGTGACCAATCCCGAAGCGGTGAAGACCGCCATCGAGACGCAGGGCGAAAGCGTGCGCACGGGCTTCGCCAATCTGCTCGAAGACCTGAAGCGCGGACGCATCTCGATCACCGATGAAAACGCGTTCGAAGTGGGGAGGAACGTCGCAGTATCGAAGGGATCGGTGGTGTTCGAGAACGAACTGTTCCAGTTGATCCAGTACGCGCCGCTCACCGAGCAGGTCGCCGAGCGGCCGGTCGTGATTGTGCCGCCCTGCATCAACAAGTTCTACATCCTCGATCTGCAGCCCGAGAACTCGTTCGTGCGCTATGCGGCCGAGCAGGGGCTGACCGTGTTCCTCGTGTCGTGGCGCAACCCCGACGCAGAACTCGGCCACGTCACGTGGGACGACTACATCGAAAACGGCGCGATCAAGGCGATCGAAGTTGGCCGCGCGATCAGCGGCGCCGACAAGGTCAATACAGTCGGCTGGTGTGTCGGCGGGACGATCCTGTCGTCGGCGCTTGCGGTGCTGCGCGCGCGCGGCGACGAGTCGGTCGCGAGCGTGACGCTCCTCACGACGATGCTCGACTTCAGCGATCCCGGCGACCTCGGCGTGTTTATCGACGAGCAGGGCGTGTCGCAGCGCGAGCAGACGATCGGCAAGGGCGGCATCTATTCCGGTGGTGAACTCGGCTTCGTGTTCCAGACGCTGCGCGCGAACGACCTGATCTGGCCGTATGTCGTGAACAACTACCTTAAGGGCGGCGCACCGCAGGCGTTCGACCTGCTCTACTGGAACGCCGACGGCACCAATCTGCCCGGCCCGATGTACGCCTGGTATCTGCGCAACACGTATCTCGAGAACAACCTCTGCAAGCCGGGCCGCCTCTCGATGTGCGGCACGCAGGTGGATCTCGGCAGCATCGACATTCCGAGCTATATCTTCGGCACGCAGGAAGATCACATCGTGCCGTGGAAGGGCGCGTACCGGTCGACGCAACTCGTCGGCGGTGACACGCAGTTCGTGCTCGGCGCGAGCGGGCATATCGCGGGCGTGGTCAATCCGGCGTCGAAGAACAAGCGCAGCTACTGGAGCGACGGCACGCTCGGCGACGATCCGCAGGCGTGGCTGGAATCGGCGCAATCGCATCCCGGAAGCTGGTGGACGCACTGGAACAACTGGCTGCAGGCGTATGCGGGCAAGCAGGTCGCAGCGCCGAAGAAGCTGGGCAACGCGAAGTACAAGCCGATCGAGCCGGCCCCTGGGCGTTATGTGAAAAAACATCCCCCGGAAGTCATGGGCGCCTGAGCGGCGTTGAGCACTTCAAACGTCGACGACGGATGTCTAAAAGCGCAACTCATCATGCACCGAGGCCGACGGCTAGTGCGCAAGCCCGCGATCGTGGCTATTGCGGGCTTTGCGCTTGAGGTGGCTGCGAAGGCATCTCATCGTCCCAGTGTCCGCCAACGCCACCGACCGCAACTTCGACACCGTCGCGCGCGTGCTTACCGTTACCGGTCCTGGCGGCGTCGTGGTGGCGCAGCTCCGGATGACAAGCACCACCGTCGCCTATCAGACGCAGAACTTTGGCCTGGCGTCTGGGTTCCCCTCGATCATCACGTTTCACAATGTTCCCTGACAGCGTCACGCGGACCCGGTCATTGCGGAAATAGCGTCCACTGCGAGCGATCGATGGCAGTTTTGGCCGGCCACGAGGCAGCGATGACCGCACGGGTGACGACCGCACATCGACTCAGTGCAAGGTCGCCTCGGCAATGCCGGCCAGCGCACAGAGCGCGACGACGGCGAGCGGTGGAATCTTCCAGCGTGTCAGCAAGAAAAACCCGATGGCTGCGATGGCAAAGTCGAGCTCCGAGAGAACCGCGCTGGTCCAGACCGGCGAGTACAGCGCGGTGGCCAGCAGTCCAACGACCGCCGCATTCACCCCCGCAAGCAGTGCAGCCATCGACGGGTGAGCGCGCAGCGCTTGCCAGTAAGGTAGCGCCGCAAGCACGAGCAGAAGACCCGGCAAAAAAATGCCCACGGTGGCGAGCAACGCGCCGGTCCAGTGATTCGGCGCTTCGGTCAGCATCCATCCGAGAAATGCAGCGAACGTGAATAAGGGGCCCGGGACGGCCTGTGCGGCGCCGTAGCCTGCGAGAAAATCGTTCGACGAGACCAGGCCGGCCTCAACGGTTTGATGCTGAAGAAGCGGTAGCACAACGTGACCGCCGCCGAAGACAAGCGCGCCCGAGCGATAGAACGCATTGAAGACCTCAAGTGCGTGGCCCGCGTGGAGTCGGACCAGCGCGGGAAGCCCGAACAGCAAGACACAGAAGAGGATCAACGCGACGGCACCCACCGTGCGGGATACACGGATTTCGTGCGTGTGTCGTGGTACTCGACCGGCGTCTGATGATGTCGTCGTCTGGCAAAACGCGAGCCCGAGCACAGCGCCGAGGGCGATAACGATGAGTTGCGCATAGACCGTCGTCAGAATGCTGAGCACCCCGATGGCGATGAGCGCGATGGCAGCACGGCGTTGATCCGGACACAGGCGCCGTGCCATATCCCAAACTGCTTGAGCGACGACAGCGACAGCGACGAGCTTCAGGCCATGGATCAAGCCGCCACCGACCATGCCGCCAAGACTCGGGGCGATGGCAGCAAAGCTGAGCAACAACAGGACTGAAGGCAGCGTGAATCCGCACCAGGCCGCGAGTCCCCCAAGCCACCCCGCTCGCAAGAGACCGATCGAGTACCCCACCTGGCTGCTGGCCGGTCCTGGAAGGAACTGACAGAGCCCGACCAGATCCGTGAAGGTTTCGTCATCAAGCCAGCGGCGCCGCTCAACGAATTCCCGGCGAAAGTATCCCAGATGGGCGATGGGACCGCCGAAGCACGTCAGCCCCAATTTGAGAAAAACCGCGAGAACCTCCGATGCGGAACCCTCCCGAGTCGAGTGCGCAGAGGTGATACCAGTTTCCATGATTGCCGGTTTTCCAGATTGAGAAGATCAGCACGCCCGCATGAAGATCTCGGTCATCTATCGTTGTTCGGGGGGCGACAGCATCGGGATTTTAATTATGACTCGATCTGGTCTCACGGTGCAGCGCCGTGAACGGTCCATGTCGCGCCATTCGCACCTGGTCTCGGATGTCGTTATCCGTCTATGGGGGCGGCTCGGTTTTTTAGGCGCTACCCTGTGCGCTCGCCGTGACCGTCTCATGCTGCCCAACAGGCGGGCGTTCGCGGGTATATCGTGACTCTCTCAAACGGGTCGATCCGAGCCGATGGTCGCCGGCTCGGGCTCGGCCACAAACAGACAGTGTCGGAATCTGACCGTACGTCCCTGCTGAGACCTAAAGCGGTCGTCCACAACGAAACTTCGATCGCGGCAATTCGATGTCGGAATCGCGTGCCGGGCCAGTCCGCGTTGCTGACGACCAGCCAGTATGTACACCAGCATATTGCGATAGCAACCACCACCATAGCGGCGACCAGGAAAACGAACTTCATATAGCCTTCCCATCCACGTCACCTTAGACCAAACTGCCTCGTCTGCTCACCGATCAAACCCTCCGACGACGTCACTGCCCGATCGTCGATTCCATGACACGCAACGTTGCCTGTCCGTGGACATTTTTGAGCGGGAAGTACGCTCGATGCGTAAGTTGATCCACCGCAATAACGTGTGCATTGGGGCCAACGCGTCCGTCGCCGATTTTCGATGCGCTGCCTGCTTCGGCTCTGAACATCGAGACAATGCCTGTTTCGCCTGCTACATAAAGCAGATGAAGTGCGGAGTCGAAAGCCAGAACATCCGGATCCTGGCCGACGTCAAACGATGAGGTGACGCGCATCGTACGCATGTCGACTACAAGCAGTTTGTCATTGCCTTCGCATGCTATAAAGGCTAGCCGTTGCCCCGGATCGATCAGCAGTCCGTGATTGCCGCGTGCGCCGGGTAAATCAATACGCGCGACGATTTGATCGGTGGCCGGGTCGATGTCCACCAGCTGTCGTCGCGACTGCACGTTCACGAAAATGTGCCGGGAAACCGGATCGTATTGTGTATTGCCAGCCTCGCCGCCGAGCGGGATCGTCGCGATCCGCGTGTTCGAGCGAATGTCAATCACTGTCTCGGTCGCACCTGTTTCGTCGGATACATAGAGTTTATGCAAATCGGGCGCATAGGCCATGCCGTCCGGGTAGGTGCCACCCGGCATACGCGCGGTGACCTTCAGTGTCACCTCATCAATCGCGACAATCTCGTTCGACCCCGTGGCCGACGCATAAACGCGTGACAGTTCAGGAATCGCCAGTACGCCATGCACTGAGGCTACGTCCGGAATCCGGCTGACGACGCGCGCAGCACGCGTATCGAACACGATGACCTGTCCGTCACCCAGGTGCGCGATGAACAGCAGATGACGCGCCGGGTCGAGGCTCGCGTAGTCGAGTCGGGTCGGCCGTCCGCCCAGAGGAACGTCGCCGAGCAGCTTCAATGGCAGACTGCCGGGTTCAAAACCATCATCAGCTCCCAGCGCAGGGAACGCGACCAGGCAAACTGCAGCAGCGATAGCGAACGCGACATGAAGCCGGCACCATGCAGCCGTCCGAATATGAGGTGCATTCATGATGAGACTCTACTCGGTGAGTTTCACCCGTCGGAAGACCCCCAACAGCGCGAGGTCATAGCCAATCTTGAGCACACCGCAGGCGACTAGCGGGGCACCGACCCATCCGACAGCCAGCAACGCGCCGGCCAGCGTGGGGCCGAGTGCCGACGCCAGGCTTCTGGGTACCGCCGTGAAGCTCGCAGCTGCCGGCCGTTCGGGCGGCGTCACCACCGCCATCACATAGGCGGTCCGTGTTGGCACGTCCATCTGCGAGAGCGCGCTGCGCATGAGCAGTAACGCCAGCGTCAGCAGCAAGGACGGCGCGAGGGCGGCACCAATCAGGCAGAGGCTGGATGGGATATGGGTGAACACCATGGTATTCAGCAATCCGATCTTGCGGGCCAGCGGCACCGCGGCGAGCTGCGAACCTGCGGTCAACAACCCTGCCCAGAAAAAGAACTGCCCCGCCGCTGCCAGCGAAAGGCCGAAGCGCTGCATCAACCACAGCGACAGCAACGAGTTCACGACCAGGCCACCAGCGAATGCGTCCACGCTGAAAAGCAGCGCGAGGCGCGTGACGATTCCGCGCGACGGACCCAACGATACGCTGCGTGACCGGTCTTGCCGTTGCGGTTCTGGCAACCTGCGATAGAGGAGCCAGAGGGCAAGTCCGACCAACCCATAGACGCCGAACATCGCGCGCAGGGCAGCGAGCAGTGACAAACCGACATGCATGACTAGCCAGCCTGGAATCGCTGCCGCCAAAGCACCCACCGCGGCGGACACCGCGCCGACCAGGCTATAGCGGGCGAAGATAGCCGTCCGCGCATCGCCCGCGGCTGAACCCGCGAGGCTCGCCAGTTCCAGCGGCAGAAAGAGGCTGACGTCCCCTGAACTGGGGTTGAGCGTCCCGACGAACGCGACGATGAGCAGCGGCCAGAGCGAAGACGATCCCATAAAGCCCATGCCGGTCGCGGCCATCAGGCCCGCCGCGAGGGTGAGCACGCGACGCAGCGGATGGCGTCCGGCGAAGATTCCGACCAGGATTGTCGCGAGCGCCGAACCGATCAGCGTGGCGCTGCTAACGAGTCCAACGTCCAGCTGGCCGAAACCAAGAGCCAGCAGGTACGCCGGCAGAAGCACCGCGACGAATCCGTCACAGAAACCGCGCAACCCGCGGCCGATGAGCAGGGGCAGCGCGCTCCCGTCCGCTCCGGCAGGCAACATCAGGCGTGATAGTGCGCCGCGACCGGCAATCGCGGGCGCTGTCTTAGGTGTGCGCATCGCTCCGACACCACGCATAGAGCGCGTCGTATATAACCATGCCGTGCCGCAGCTGCTCGTGGTCGTTGTCGAAATTGCGGGACAGTCCGATCGAGATCGCGTAAAGGCCGCTCGCCTCTGGAGCCAGATCGAGGCGACTGGTGTCCGCGCCGCGCACAATGTGCGCCAGCTTTTGCAGTGCCGAGTCGGTCAGCTGATACTTCTGCAGGAATGCATCGAAACTGCACAACTCGCCGTGGTGACCTAGTTCGACGTTGGGCACGTCATACGGTATGGCACCTGTCTCCCGTGTCACCCGCAGCACCTCATCGAGCGGCACATAAATAAACTCAGCTTCCCTGTCGATGAAATTGACGATCAGCCAGGGACAGGCGATCCGGTCAATCTTGGGACGTTCGCGCGTAACCCATTTCATGTCAACCTCCGCGAAGGCTGCGCGGCACTGAACCGCTGCGCAGCGTTTTCCCAGTTCAACAGCGTAAAGATCTGGGTGAGGTACTCGTTACGTTTGTTCTGGTATCTCAGGTAATACGCGTGTTCGAAGACGTCCAGCACAAGAATCGGCTGGATACCCCATGCCGTCAGCTTCTGATGATTTTCACACTGCAGCACCATCAGCTTGCCGGTTGCCGGGAGGTATCCGACAACGCCCCAACCGGAGGCTTCCACGGACAGCGTCGCTGCCAGCAGTTGGGCCTTGAATTTCGCATATGAGCCAAAATTCCTGTCGATAGCCTTGGCCAGTTCGCCTTTCGGTACGTCACCCTTTCCCGAAATGCTGGTCCAGTAAATGGTGTGCAGGATGTGGCTCGAAAGCTGGAAAGCCAGTTCCTTTTCGTAAAACTTCACCAGCGCGAAATCGTTTGAATCGCGCGCCTTGGCGAGTGCTTCTTCCGCCTTGTTAGCCGCGATGACTGCGGGCTTGTGATGGAAGTTGTAGTGCACTTCCACAGTGCGCGCGTCGATAACCGGTTCGAGTGCGTCGTAAGCGAATGGCAGTGGTGCCGCGACGTATTTGCCGTCCGCGTCAATCAGCTTGTCGGCATAACCCATGTCCTCTGCAGCATTTGCAGCTTGTGCCTGCGCCAACATGAGTCCTGCTCCGACAACAGCGGTGCCGTGCAGGAAGTTACGACGTGTTGCCATGATTGCTTTTCCTCGAAGACTGCGCGCTCGCGCGGCTAGAGACCGTGAGAATGAACAAGTGGATAAACAACAAGACCAAATAGTGCCGCTGCGATGACGATGACCGGCTCCTGCAACTTCTTGAAGCGCAATAGAAGCAGCACGGTTGCGAGTGCCAGCGCAATGGTTGGTATATCGATGAGTGATCGTTTTGCGATGACCAGAACCGAGCCCGTGATAGCACCAACGGCGGCCGCCGTGATGCCATCTACGAACGCCTTGACGCCCGGCAGCTTCCCGTATTTCTTGAAGTACGGTGCCGGAAGCACGGTGAACAGGTAACACGGCAGGAATGTGCCCAACGCAGCGACACATGCGCCAGCCAAGCCTGCCACCAGGTATCCAATGAATCCGACTGTGATGACGACCGGTCCCGGTGTAATCATCGCCACGGCAACCGCGTCGACAAACTGGCGGTCATTCAGCCAGTGGTGCTCGGTGACGACCCCGCCGTACAGAAACGGAACGATGGCGAGACCGGAGCCGAAGACGAACGCGCCGGCTTTCGCGAAGAACAGCCCGATCTGCCCGAGCAGTGGAAGGTCGAGCCCGCTGAACACGCCGCTCATGGCTGGCAGGTATCCCACAGCAAGCCCGTTTACGGAGCCTTTGGTGAGCCACTTCGGTGGCGCGCGTCGTAACCATCCGATGACCCCTGCAGCGATAAAGAGCCACGCAATCTCCGATTCCGTCACGAACGTGACGGCGGCCAGTGTCAGAAAAATGGCCCACAGCAGCCTGTCCGAACCGACAGTTTTTTTGGTCAGCTTGTACGCGCTCATCGCGATAATGCCGACGACCGCCGCGCCCACGCCGTAGAAGACCGCCTGCATCCACGACAGGCCGCCAAAGTGCGCGTAGGCCCAGCCAAGCGCCACAACCATCAGGAACGAAGGGATGACAAACGCAATGCCCACGAGCGTGGCGCCGAGCACACGGAAGTGCACATATCCGAGATAGATGGCCAGTTGAGCTGCCATCGGCCCCGGCGCCAACTGGGCCAGTGCTATCCCTTCCTTGTAATCCTCTTCGCTGATCCAGCCCAACCGTTCGACGAGGTCGCGGTGCATATAGCCGGCAAGCGCGACGGGCCCGCCGAAGCCAACGGTGCCAAGGCGCAACATGTAGCGGACCAGTTGACCAAGCGTGTAAGTGGGCACAGCGTGCGTGACGGTACTCATTGGCGTTTCCCTGCGTCGGCCCTTTCAGTTGCGGCAAAATGCGCAAGCAGCGAATCGAGGACGTTGCTCATTTCTGCCAGCAACGCGTCGTCAGTCAGCGCACGCGCTTTCGCTCCCGTCATGACGGCTTCGAAGCCGATGGCTTCCGGTACTGAGCCGCCGCCAATATCCAGCGCGTGTACCAGCGCGCCCAGTTTGAGTAGTCCTGGTTCGTCCTCAAGACCGAAACTGGCAACCAGCACTTCAAAGGTCACGCGCTCGCCAATATGGGAAAAAGCAGCGCCATCGAAGTCGAAACCGAGAGCGTCGGGAGGACATTCGTCGGGGGATGAAAGCCACAGGAAACGCGCATCGGAATCAACGAAGCGCCGAATAAGCCACGCGCTGGCCACACGGTCGACCCACAGCCGCTGGCGGGTCGCCCAGGTCCGGCCGTGATAGTCATCGCGGCGCAGCTTGGGAATAGCGCCTTCGACCTGATGTGGCTCGCCCGGCGACAAGACCGTGTTGGCCAGCGCGACGAAATCCTGCCACGCCGCCTCGGCGCGGGTAGATGCCTCGTTCCTGAAGAAATCGATGCTGGAAATTGCCTCGAAATCCTTGCCTGTGCGCCTCAACAGGCGGGCGATTTCCGCGGGCGAGAGTTCCGACAGGGTCTTTCTCGCATCGGCAAGCGCCCGTATGAAAGCTGCGTACTCGTCAGCCCGGTCGAACAGGGAGCGGAATTCTGCTTCTTGATCCACTCCGCGACTGGGAGCGCGGATGATATGAGCCGCCCCGCCGGCTTCGCCAATGCTCGATCCAAGTTCCAGCAATTCGGCTTCCGCGGCGTCGGTCGCGGGCAACAGATAAACCCCGTCACGCAGGACTGCGCAGCCTTTGGCTTTGAGAGCGCGCCAGAAGCGCATCCGGGCGGTGGCGTTGTCTGTTGGCAGGGTAAGGACCAGTAACAGCCAGGTATTCGATGTGCTCATGTTGTATACGTTACAACATGGTAGCGTACTCTACAAGGATGAAACTGTGGGGCGCGTTTGCGCACCCCGGGCACGCGCGATCCGCGCGGAAGAGCGCGCGGACGAAGTCGGAAGCGATGGATGAACGAACGTGGAACGAGCGGACCAGGAGATGAACCGCTTTCTGACAGATGACGCGCATGCGTAGCTGCCAGCCTGACGAAGCGAGAACTCGCTCCTGGTGTCAGTGAATGTGGCGGTGATGAATGTCGGGAAAATGCGCGTGCGTGTGGGTAATAGGCGCGTGTTGATGTGGATGGGTGTGCGGTTCTTCCCCATCCCATTCAAAGTCGTGCGTGTGCCTGTGATGCTCGTCGTGTCGATGTCGATGGTTGTGAGCAAGTGGCTCGTGAGTGTGGGGATGCTCATGCCTCTCACGGATATGAAGCCAGATTCCCAAAGCCATGAGCGCAGTTGCAATCCAGAAAGGCAGCGGTGGTAATTCCGGCCAGAGAACAAGCGATAGCCCGACGCCGAATATCGGGGCGACCGAGAAATACGCCCCGGTTCGGGCGGTACCCAGATTTCGAAGGGCAACGACAAAAAGAACCAGGCTGACGCCGTAGCCTGCGAAGCCGGTAAGCATGGCAGCCGCCGTCTTCCCGACGCCTTGCAGGTGCGCGCCGAGAAGCAGCGCGATAAACAGATTGACTGAGCCGGCGACAAGACCTTTCAGGCAGGCGATGACCATCGCGTCGTTCGCTGACACCTTCCGCGTCAGATTATTGTCGACTGCCCACGCAACGCAGGCTGCGACGACGAGCAGCGCACCGGGCGAGACGCCAGCGTCGCCAGGCTGCCACGAGAGCACGACGCCACCGGCCACGATCGCGACCATCCCGAGAAATATCTGCACGTCGACGTTTTCGCGAAACACAACCCAGGCAATCACCGCCGTAAATACGCCTTCAAGGTTCAGCAGCAGGGAACTGGTCGCCGCCGACGTTGTACTGAGGCCGAGCATCAGCAGCGCGGGGCCGGCAACGCCGCCTGCGGTTATTGCGCCGATAAGCCAAGGTATTTCCGCGGTCTGGATGCGACTTTCGTTTTGCCGCTCGCCCACCGTTCGGCTTACACGTCGAATGATGATTGCGACGGCCAGGCCAAGGCCGCTGCCAAGGTAAAACAAGCCCGCAACCATAAAGGGCGAGAGGGTCCCAAGCAGTGTTTTGGCAAGCGGCGTTGTTGCGCCGAATAGCGCGGCTGCAAGAAGAGCAGTGAAAGCGGCATTGTGACGGCTATGCATTGAGTGGAAGCTTTAGATCGTTGAATAGTACCGTCCGAGGACGTCATAGGATTCGCTTCGTTGGCTAGTCCGGCGCAGATGGCCGGGAGTTCCTCAATAGGATACCGCCACAAGCTTACGGAATATGTGTCGTCCGAAGTGCCGATGACGCGGACTCGCCGTGCTTCCACGCCTACGACCGTCCGCTCGCAACCTGGGATCGGACAACCCGCCCCGCGTGGCGTTCGTTCCGCCGAAGATATGTCCGCATACCGGAAGGGGCACGGTACGATGGTGGCCCTGAAGCAGCTGTTAGTCTCTTGACCTCGCACACATCGTTGATGGGCGCAGCCCTGTGAATATGCCCCATAGGAGTAACCCATGCCGTCCGAGCACGCCGATGTCTTGTCGCAGGTACTCAAGTTGATTCGCCTTCGCGGAGATCACGTTTTCCACGGCGAGCTGGGCAGTTCCACTGAAGTGATTTTTCCGCCAGGGCCGGCAACGTTTTTGCATCTGCGTGCCGGCGAACTGTCGGTGTGTCAATGCAATGGCCCCTCCGTGACGCTGCGGTCAGGCGACTTCGTTCTTTTGCCACATGCAGACGGACATACGATTCGAAGCGGGCCGAGCAGGAAAGCACGTCAACGATTTGAGGCGGCGGTGGACTTTACCTCCAGCAGAGATGCTCAGACGTTCAAATGGGCGGCTGACGACGGCATGGCAGGATCCTTTCTCGCAGGATCATTCTATTTTGACGGGGCGCCGTTACGCTCTTTGCTCACCGGGCTTCCCGGGCTGATTCATCTGACATGCGACAAAGTCAGCGAGCCCCCCTGGCTGGCCTCTATCTCGCATTTCCTGGATGTGGAATCGCGTAGCGCCGGCCCAGGGTCATCGCTGATGATCTCGCGGCTTATTGATCTGCTCGTTATCCGCACCTTGCGGATGTGGGTCAGCCAGCAAGGCGATCGGGTCGGCTGGCTGTCCGGACTGAGCGACGAACGCGTCGGCCGTGCGTTGAACGCAATGCATCTGGAACCTGACCGTGCATGGACGGTCTCGGCGCTCGCCGAGACGGCGATGATGTCGCGATCGATGTTCTCGGATCGCTTCACGGCGGTGGTGGGGCTTCCACCGTTACGTTATCTGACACGCTGGAGATTGACAGTCGCAGCAGACTTGCTACGCGGAGGGACCTTGAAGGTGACCGAAGTGGCCCACCGTGCCGGCTATGGTTCGGAGGCTGCCTTCAGTCGCGCCTTCAAGGAGGAGTTTGGCTATCCACCGCGTGACGCGCATCGAATCGCACAGACCGGGGCCTTTGTCGCGCGAAGTTCGGAACTCCTTTGACAGTCGTTTTTACACTGTTGGCTAGATACGTCGGTTGAAACTGTCATTGCGGCAGTTTCGTTTCAATGGCATCGCGCCGGTCCCCAGGCGACACCGATCTGCCCGCTTGTCCGAGTGCGTCGATCGTACGATAGATCATGCAAATCGGACGCCGAGATATGGTCAGTCTCGGATTCGTTCTTTAGAGTGGATAGCCAAGGTCGTCCGGTATCTGAATCGGAGGAAAGGCTCTCACGCACTATGGCTCGGATCTCTCATGCTCCGGCAGCTTGCAATAACACTTCTCGTTGCAACACCCACGCTTGCGTCATGCGTCTGGATCGGACGCTGGAGTGCGGCCGCCAGCATCACCGTCGTATAGGTGGCGTGAAGGCCGGGCATGCCGCGATGCGTAAGTAACGTCGGCTGATCTCGGGCAATTCGTCGATCTGGTGCCGTTCAGTTCCGCCCTAACATAGTAGTGTTCTGGATTCCTAAACGGAATCGAGAGATCGAGGCACGCCACGGATCTTTCAAATCCAGGTTTCAATTCACGACATCGGCACCGATGTCTCTTCAAGGAAGCAATGTAGATGAAACTGCTCCTCGCTGTTCTCGCCATGTCAGCATTCGCGTTTGGTACCGGTGCGATGGCTGCGGAAAAGCCCCCCATCGTTCTGGTCCACGGCGCTTTCGAAGACGCCCAGGTCTGGGGTCATGTCACATCCAGGCTTCAAACCGACGGCTTTAAGGTGGTGGCTGTTGATCTGCCAGGGCGTCCGGGCGCGCCAGCCACACCGGACAAAGTCAGCCTTGACCTCTATCGCGACACCGTGGTCGCAGCGCTGAACAAATCCCATCGCCCGGCCGTCGTGGTCGGTCACAGCTTCGGCGGCATCGTCATCGCCGACGCCGCGGAAACGGCACCGAAGAAGATCAAGACTTTGGTCTTTGTTGCTGCCTACCTGCCGCAAGACGGCGACTCGCTCGTTTCGATGGCCAACAAGGATGCCGACGCCAAGATCGGCCCGCGCCTGCAGATCGATAAGGAAAAGGGCATTGCCTCCATCGAATATCCGGCACGTGCCGATCTGTTTGCCAATGGAGGTCCTGACGAACTACGCAAGGCAATCCCGGATCTGATCCTGGATGAACCCGTCGGCCCGCTGGCTACGCCTGTGCACGTGACTTCCCCCAACTTTGGTCAGGTCGACAAGGTCTATATCCACACGGCCATAGACCAGGTCATCAGCCCCTCGTTCCAGGCCGAGATGGTTGCCGCCACCCCCGTGAGAGCCGAGTACTCCCTGCCGACCGGTCATACGCCGTTCCTCACCGATCCCGACGGTCTGGCAAAGGCGATCGAGGCCGCTGCGAAATAGGCGGCTTACGGTTGGTCCGGGAAGCGAAGGCGGGGAGGCTTCGTCATCCCGCGCTTTGCCTTCGAGTGTTTTGCTCTGGGCAGAGGGCTGCAATATCCGGGCTTCCGCGCACCGTCCTGCAGGCCGCTCTTCGATGGTCTGTGCCGGGACGCTCTTTCCAATAGAAGTGTACGCGTCCGTTGTCTTCGACAATTTCTCTTGCTTTCAAAAGGCAGAACCGATATGTCCCGTCTTCAGATACCCGCCACGATCGCAGATGCACCCTCTGCTTCTCAGCCCTTCCTGGAGGCCGTCAACAAGAAACTGGGTGTTGTACCGAATCTGTTTCGTCTGATGGCCAACAGCCCCGCGGCGCTAGAGGGGTACCTCGGTCTGGCCGGAGCCTTGGCAAAAGGCGCACTTCCAGCACAAACCGGCGAGCGTATTGCTCTCGCCGTCGCCGAAATCAACGGCTGCGACTATTGCATGTCGGCGCACAGCTATTTAGGAAAGAACGTGGCGAAGCTTGACGATGCGGAAATGTCCGCCAATCGAAATGGCGGCTCGAATGAACCAAAGGCCGCCCCTGCCGTGCAGTTCGCCGCGAAGGTAGCGCGCGAGCGTGGCCGCGTATCCGACGAAGATCTGCGCGCCGTCAAGGAGGCTGGCTACACCGATGCGCAGATCGTCGAGATTGTCGTGCACATCGCACTGAGCGTCTTGACGAACTACGCCAATGTCGTTGCAAATACGGAGATTGACTTTCCCGTAGTGCGTACGCATCAGGGCCTGAAGAACGGGACTCGCACGCTTCTCGATACGTGATGCGTTGACCGAACTGATCGATTGCGTCAATGTGTTGTAAGCAGGACAACCATCCGCGAGCGTATCGAGCCTCAACCGACGAACGTCGTTCGCTGTATCGGACGGTTGAGCTCACTGCATCGCGCTAATTTCATCAGGCCAAATCCATTTCCTCTTCACGTTAGGTTGAGCACGGACATGAACGTATTCGAACGCCTCGCGCAAGCGGGCCTAAAATTGCCATCGCCCATCAACCCACTTGGGTCCTATCGGACGGTTTCCGTTTCGGGGAATCAACTGTATGTATCGGGGCTCGGCCCTTTCGAGGATGGCAAGCCAATCGTCGGAATGGTCGGCCGCGAGATTTCTCTGGAAAAGGCTCAAGACGCGGCGCGCCTAACGATGCTCATGATCTTGGCCTGTGTCGAACAGGCCTGCGGACTCGACAAAGTCGAGCGATGCAGCCGGCTAACAGTTTACGTGCGTGCTGAACAGTCGTTCACCCAGCATCCGCAAGTGGCAAATGGCGCCAGTGATCTGTTGCTGACGCTATTTGGACAAGACAATCTGCCGGCTCGAAGCGCGCTCGGAGTGCATTCGTTGCCGATGGGCATCCCGGTTGAGATTGACAGCATCTTTGAGTTGAAGGGGTGACGGGCATGGCTCGACGCCGCGCAAATACGAGCGCAATGACGCGAAATCCGCATCCGCGATGGGCCGTGATTGTGTGTGCTACCCATGCTGTGCGTTCTAGACGGCTGGCAGTTTTGCGGCGTATATCGGACCGTTGGCGTTTCGCTGGACGATGACCGCTCAGGGCCCGAGTCCGGCCACCCGATCGAATCCTGCGGTGGCAGAGGCCATAGCTATTGCACGCTCGCCTGGCCTTTGGGATCTGCCTCCTGCTTCAATGCACCGCTGATCCACCTTTCTTCCGAAGCGCGGAGGTGCGCTCGCATCGCCGTTTGCGCGGCGATGGGGTCGCCCGCCTGCAAGGCCCTTAAGACCTCTTCGTGTTCCTGTACAGCTGCTGTCCAGGTCTGTGCACTTTCTGTGTGGCCACGCATGGCGGCCGCAATCGGATCATGGCGGCTGTCGAATAACTCTCCGACAAAGCGGCTCAGGACGGAGTTGCCAGCTGCTTCGGCAATCAACATGTGGAATTGCCGGTCTGCCTCGACGGGCGACTTGCCCGCCGCCGCCAGCCGGCGCATGCGTTCGACCGTACGACGCAACCGGTCGAGCATTGCGGCGGTCATCCGCGCCGTGGCAAGAACGGTGACGCTGCCCTCTATCGCCGCGCGGGCCTGCATCAGCTCGGACGGACTGTCGCCAAGGGCGCCGATCGACTCGACGTCGTTCGAGCCTCCGCTGCGCACATAAACCCCCGACCCCATCCGGATTTCGATCTGACCGCCGATTTCCAGTGCGATGAGCGCTTCGCGTAGCGACGGACGTGACACGCCGAGCTTCAGCGCCAGCTCCCGCTCAGGCGGCAGCCGTTCGCCTGGCGGAAATTCCCCTTTGCGAATCAACGCGATGATCTGGGTGGCAACGGATTGGTAAAGCCGCTTGGGTTCTGTCGATTTCATGACGCAGGTTGTTGCCCGTATCTTAACGGCGCCGGTGCCGTTCGGCCGAGTCTAACACATGGGTTTCGACGGGCTCCAAGCCCCGCCACAGCAGGGATCCGCACCGACAATAGGGTAAACGATGGCGGTAAGATGAATATCAAAAATCCATATTGGCTTGACCAAATGATTGCCGCGCGGTTTAATTCGACCAAATTGGACTGACCGCCGCGCAACGACAGGTCGGCTGCCTGACAGGAGACGCAATGAAGATGCATTCCGAATCGCCCCGCGATGCGGCCGAACGCAGGGATCACGCTGACGGAGCGATACTCAGGCTGGAGGGTATCGGCAAGCGTTTTCCGGGCGTCGTCGCTCTGGAAGGCATTCATCTCGATTTGCGCTGTGGCGAGGTTCACGCCATCTGCGGCGAAAACGGCGCCGGAAAATCCACGCTGATGAAAATCATCAGTGGCCAGTATCAGCCGGACGAAGGCGTCATTCACTATCGTGGCGAGCCGACCCGCTTCGCATCGACGTCACATGCACAGGCCGCGGGTATCGCGATCATCCATCAGGAGCTCAACCTCGTACCGCACCTGACGGTCGCGGAAAATCTGTACCTCGCACGCGAACCCAAGCGTGGACCGTTTGTCGACTCGCGCAAGCTGAACGCCGATGCGGCCCGCTGCCTGGCACGTGTCGGCCTCAACGTGTCGCCGGCGACGCCGCTCGGCGCACTGTCAATCGCCCAGCAGCAGATGGTCGAGATCGCCAAGGCGCTGTCGCTCGATGCGCATGTGCTGATCATGGACGAGCCGACGTCGTCGCTGACGGAATCGGAAACGGTCCAGCTTTTTCGCATCATCAAGGAGTTGCGGGCAGCAGGTAAGGCAATCCTCTATATCTCGCACCGCCTCGACGAAATGGCTCACATCGTCGATCGCGTGACCGTGCTGCGGGATGGCCGCCACATCTCGACCGACGATTTTTCGGCACTAAGCGTGAATGACATCGTCGCGCGCATGGTTGGGCGCGCTCTGGACGATGCGTATCCGCCGCGTCAGTCGAAGCCGTCCGACGTCGTGCTGCTCAGCGTGCGCAACCTCAGGCGCGATGACGTATTCGGCCCCGTCTCATTCGACCTGCGCCGCGGGGAGATCCTCGGCTTCGCGGGCCTCATGGGGGCAGGGCGCACTGAGATAGCACGCGCGATATTCGGAGCCGACAGGATCGACGACGGAACCATTGCGCTGCACGGCCAGACGGTGACGATACGCTCGCCGCGCGAAGCGATCCGTCATGGCATTGCTTACCTGTCGGAAGACCGCAAGCAGGACGGGCTCGCTCTCTCGATGTCCGTCGCTGCGAACATCACGCTGGCGAATGTGCGAGGCGTTTCATCGCGCAGCGGCTTTCTGCGGTTTGGCGAAGAGGCCGCCATCGCGCGGCGTTACGTGCAGGACCTGGCCATTCGCACACCATCCGTCGACCAGGTCGTGCGCAATCTCTCGGGCGGTAACCAGCAGAAAGTCGTCATCGGCAAGTGGCTCTACCGCGGATCAAAAATCCTCTTCTTCGACGAACCTACGCGCGGTATCGACGTGGGTGCGAAGTTTGCCATTTACGGCCTGATGGATCGCCTTGCGGCAGACGGCGTCGGTGTCGTACTGATCAGTTCGGAGTTGCCGGAACTGCTTGGAATGACGGATCGGATAGCCGTATTCCACGAGGGACATCAGACGGCGCTTCTCGAGACGAAGCGCACCAGTCAGGAGGAAATCATGCACTTTGCTTCGGGGCACACACATGCTTGAAATCACATCCGAACGAACCCAGGAGGCCGTCGACCGCACCGCGGCACGCAGGCGTCGCCGCGATCTTATCCAGAAGTTTGCGGCACTCGGCAGTCTGGTAGCACTCGTCATCGCGTTCTCGATAACGAGCGGGGCGTTTTTCTCGGTTGGCAACATGATGACGGTCAGCCTGCAGGTGACCTCCATCGCCTATCTTGGTGTCGCAGCAACCTGCGTGATCATCACGGGCGGGATCGATCTTTCGGTAGGTTCCGTGCTTGCCCTCGCGGGGGTCACGGCGGCGCTTCTGGTGAAGTCCGGCGTGCCCGTTCCCGTCGCGATGCTCGGCGGTGTTCTCGTCGGAGCGGTGTGCGGCCTCGTGAACGGAATCTGCGTGACACAGATGGGCTTGCCGCCGTTCATTGCGACGCTGGGCATGATGCTCGTCGCGCGAGGCCTCGCGCTGCAGATTACGGGTGCTCGTCCTGTTTCCGACCTGGGCGATGCGTTCGGCGCGCTCGGTAACGGCGCGCTATTCCGCATCTCTCACATCGGTCCCGATGGCTTCCCGGACACCACATTTCCCGGCATTCCATATCCGGTTGTGATCATGGTTGTGCTGTTCGTTGCGGGGTCGATCCTCCTTTCGAAAACGTCGCTTGGCCGTCACATCTATGCAGTCGGCTCGAATGCTGAAGCAGCGCGTCTGTCTGGCGTCAACGTCCGGGGCGTCACGCTCTTCACCTATGTGCTTTCAGGCGTGCTCGCGGGCGTCACAGGATGTGTCCTGATGTCGCGGCTCGTGACGGGACAGCCAAACGAAGGCGTCATGTACGAACTCGACGCCATCGCGAGCGCGGTAATCGGCGGGACGTCGCTGATGGGCGGTGTGGGAACGATATCCGGCACGGCCATCGGCGCATTTGTGATCGGTGTGCTTCGCAACGGTCTGAACATGAACGGGGTATCCAGCTTTATCCAGCAGATCATTATCGGATTGGTGATCCTCGGTACGGTGTGGATCGACCGGATGCGAAGCCGCAAGTAGCAACAAGAAGACTATCAACCACGCGAGAAAGGAGCGAGACATGCGCAAATGTTATCTACTGGCAGTATCGGCCGTTATGGTGATGGCCACGACGGGGGCATACGCCGCGGGTGGCGAGATCGCCGTGATCGTAAAGACCGTCAACTCCAACTATTGGCAGAACGTCCAGAAAGGCGCGAAAACCGCCGTTGGCGAAGCCAAGGGTTACACGATGACTTTCCAGGGACCGGCGGCAGAATCGGCCATCGCGGACGAAGTCAACATGGTTGAGAACGCTGTCAACCGGAAGGTAGCGGGAATTGTCCTCGCACCGTCTGACCCGGACGCGCTCGTCCCCGCAATCAAGAAAGCATGGGAAGCCCACATACCCGTCGTGCTGATCGACTCGTCGCTGTCAGATGCCGGCAAGCAGTATTACCAGTCGTTCCTCTCCACTGACAACGAGAAAGCCGGGGAAATGTGTGCAAAGGCGCTGATTGATCGGGTCGGGCAGAACGGAAAGATCGCGATCATGTCTTACGTGCCCGGTGCCGGGTCGGAGATCGGACGGGTGGGCGGATTTCGCAAATACATCGAAGCGCACTCGAAACTGCAGATCGTAGGCCCGTACTACTCGCAGTCGCAAATGGCCACCGCACTCAATCAGACAACCGACGTGCTTTCAGCGAATCCCGACCTGAAGGGCATTTTCGGCGCAAACGAGCCGACCGCCGTTGGAATGGGACGCGCGCTAAAACAGACCGGGAAGGCCGACAAGCTGGTTGCCGTCGGGTTTGACGGGAACCAGGATTTGCAGGATTTTGTGCGCGGCGGCACGATTCAGGCCATAGCCGTTCAGGGATCCTATCAAATGGGATACAAGGGCATCCAGACGGTCGTGAACGTCATCGAGCATAAACCTGTCCCCAAGCAGGTCGACACGGGCGTCGTATTGGTCGACAAGCAGAACCTCGACTCACAGGATGCCAGGAACGTCTTGTACTGATGAGGCTGCGGACCTGCAGCGAGCGCGTGTCGGCTCGAAGCGGTCCGTCCGCTACGGTATATGCCATTCACGCCCCTGGTCTATGAACGCAAATGAAATACGAGTCTTGCCACGCAGTGGGCTCAAGCTGAGCGCCCTCGGCCTCGGCTGTTCCCAGCTTGGTGGACTTTACAGTCCGATGTCGTCGATGGATGCGACGGCGCTGATCGATGCGGCGTGGGCGGCAGGCCTGCGCTATTTCGATACGGCGCCGTACTACGGCTATACGCTTTCTGAGCGGCGCGTTGGAGATGCACTTGTGCGGCGGGACAGGGACGCGTTCACGTTGAGTTCGAAAGTCGGCCGCCTGATGCGGCCCGATGCAAGCGTGCTACCTGGCGACGACGGCTGGGCCGAACCGCTGTCTTTCCGGCCCACTTTCGACTACAGCTACGATGGCATCATGCGTTCCTACGAGGATAGCCAGCAGAGGCTGGGTATGCCGCGTATCGACATCGTCTACGTGCATGACATTGGCTCGATGACGCACGGCGAGCGTCACGCGAGCTACTGGAACCAGCTGGTTGCGGGCGGCGGGTTTCGTGCCCTTGTGCAATTGCGCGAGAGTGGCGGGGTCGGTGCGATAGGTCTCGGCGTGAATGAGTGGGAAGTCGCTTCAGACGCGATGGACGAGTTGCCTATCGACGTCATTTTGCTCGCAGGGCGTTACACGCTTCTCGAACAGACAGCGTCGGTACCGTTGCTTGACCGCTGCGTGCGGGAGCAGACGGCAATCGTCATCGGTGGTGTTTTCAATTCAGGCATCCTTGCCGGGAACGGAAAATTCAACTATGCGGACGCCCCTGCCGAAGTCATCGAGAAGGTCCGGCGGCTGACTGCGCTATGCGAGCGTTTCGGCGTTTCCTTGCCGGCGGCCGCATTGCAATTTCCATTCGCTCACCCGTCAGTCATGTCATGCGTGGTGGGCGCGCGCACTGTGTCTCAATTGAAGCAGAACATAGCGTGGCTCGAGCAAGGCGTGCCCGAGGAGTTTTGGATCGCACTGCGCAATGAAGGGTTGGTCGCCGCCGCTGCGCCGCTTCCCAACCGGAAAATGTGATGCAACCCGTCGATGGTCATCAGCGCCTCTGGTGTGGGAGCGAGCGGGCAGGTTATTGGTCGCCTCCCGAGCTTGAGCCAATATGCCGTGACGTCCGTCTCGATGGCGTGGCGTCCTTGCTCGCGTCGATCTGCATCGGGAGCAGGGGGTGTCGCGCGGTCCCTTCCGGCGGCCATGGACACTCAGTATTTGCGCCACATCGCCGTAACGACTACGACCGCGTTGACGGTTCCATAAACATGACGAAAAGGACATCACCATGCTTAGCGTGATTTGCGAATCCCCGGGCGTCTTGCGCGCACAGGAGCGGGAGCTACCCGTGCCGGCGAAGGGCGAAGTGCTGTTGCGCGTAAGCCGCGTCGGAATTTGCGGTACCGATCTGCACATCTTCACTGGGACTCAGCCCTATCTTCAGTATCCCCGTGTGATGGGGCATGAGCTCTCCGCAGTCGTCGTCGAAGCAGAGCGCGCCTCCGGGCTCGCCGCCGGCGACGGTGTCTATGTCATGCCGTATCTGTCGTGTGGGAACTGCATCGCGTGTCGCCAGGGCAAAACTAACTGTTGCGTCAACATAAAGGTGCTGGGAGTGCATAGCGACGGTGCGCTCACCGAATATCTCTGTGTGCCGGCAGAGTTCGTTCACAAGGCCGAAGGCGTGACGCTCGATCAGGCTGCCATGCTGGAATTCCTTGCAATAGGGGCCCATGCCGTGCGGCGCGCAGACGTTCAGGCGGGGCAGCGCTTGCTGGTGGTCGGAGCCGGCCCTATAGGCATGGCCGCAATGATCTTTGCCAAGCTTCGCGGCGCGAACGTGACCAGTCTCGACACGCGTGCCGATCGTCTTTCGTTCTGTGAGAAAGAATTGCGTGTGGACGCGGTGGTCACTGTCGGCGACGATGACACGGCTCAACTCGCGAGACTGACCGACGGCGAATTTTTCGACGCCGTTTTTGATGCAACGGGGAACATCGATGCGATGAACCGCGGGTTTGGCTTCATCGCCCATGGCGGGAAGTACACGCTTATTTCGATCGTACCGGGTACAGTGGCCTTTTCCGATCCGGAGTTCCATAAGCGCGAAGCAACCTTGCTCGCGAGCCGCAATGCCACCGCGCAGGACTTTGAGACTGTCCTGGAAGCAATGCGGGCGGGGCACATTCCCGACCAGGCGCTCAACACCCACCGAATGCAGCTTGTGGATGTTCCAGCCGAGTTTGCGCGCCTGCTCGAACCTGGGCAGACCGTCGTGAAGGCACTTGTGGAGTGTTGAACAGTGAGGGCAATGCATGCAGGGCAGGTGGCGCAATGAGCGAACCCATACTCCAGTTTGGCACAAGCCGGTTTCTCCTCGCGCATGTGGCCTTGTTCGTATCGCAGGCGCTTGAGCGTGGAGACGCGATAGGCGGAATCGCTGTTGTGCAGACCACCGGGAATCCGTCGAGTCGCGCGCGCGTAAGTGCTCTCTCGCAAGCGGGTAAATATCCCGTCAAAATTCGCGGCGTGGAAGCGGGCGGGGTCGTCGATGACCTGATCGAATGCCATGCTGTACGTACCGCATGGGCTGCCGATCAGGATTGGCCCGCGATTCGTCGAGGGACGATAGAACACGTGCGGGTCATCGTATCGAACACGGGGGACGCAGGTTATTGCCTCGACGAACGCGACTCGGCCGCGCTGTTGAGCAACACCGACCAGGTGCCGCGCAGCTATCCCGCCAAACTGCTGACATTGCTCCATGCACGCTGGCGCGAGCGTCCCGGCGCCAGCATATCGATCTTCCCGTGCGAGCTAGTGGCTAGCAACGGCGATACGCTGCGGGACGTCGTGGTCGGTCTGGGGCAGCATTGGGCGATGCCAGAAGAATTTCTCGATTACCTGAAGCACGAATGCGTATGGGCTAACTCTCTGGTAGACCGGATCGTCTCGGAGCCCATCGATCCCGTTGGCGCAGTAGCAGAGCCTTATGCTCTGTGGGCCATCGAACGACGCACGGGCCTCGAGCTGCCATGTGTGCACAAGGATATCGTGCTCACCGATGACCTCCGAAGCTATGAGTGGCTGAAGCTGTTCTTTCTTAATCTCGGTCATACGTGGCTTGCGGATCAGTGGCTCAGCGAGCACCGGAATCCGGGTGAGACAGTGCTCGAGGCAATGACAGATGTGCGTCTTCGTGACGGAATCGAAGCGGTGTGGCAGGAAGAAGTGCTCGAGGTGTTTGCCGCGATGGGACTGCGAGGCCGCGCCGAGACGTACGTCGCGAGCGTGCGCGAGCGGTTCTTGAACCCTTATCTGCATCATCGGATCGCAGACATCGCGCACCATCACGTTGAGAAAGTGCAGCGTCGGATAGTACCGCTCATCAGGCTAGCGAATTCTCTCGAATTGCGGGGATTCCAGCCGCGCTTGCGAAGCACGCTGGCGAGGCACGGGCTGGCACAGGCAGCGTAGGTGGGCCGGAAATCATGAGGAAATAGACGCTTATCGTCCGTGACGATGACAGCATGGCTTTGGCACTCCGGGCGTTGGACACCGATGTGTCAGTTGAAGCCGCGGTCATTGCATGAAGTCGCCCACATGCTGTGCCCAGAGGTCGGGACGCGTCATGGGGAAATGGCCAGGCGACGACGGCGTGCCCTGCTGCACTACGTACCGGCCCTGTGGTAGTTTCGGAGCGAGTTTATCGAGGACCTGTAGCGTGTCTGATTAAACTCGTCGTCTGAAAAATTCAGGGCAAAGAGCCTGGCCTTGATGGCAGGAAGCGCCGGCTCGGGATCGTAGCTGAATGATGACCTGAGCGAATAAAGGATGTCATTCGGATCGACGTGCTCAGCCTGGAAGCGGGTGGTTGCGAGGAACTTGTCGGCCGCTGCGCCATCTGGAATTTCCTGCTGCAGCGCGGAGGCACTGTCGATCATCATCCGAAGTATCCGGAAGCCGTCGATCCACCCGCGCGGTGTTTGCGTGTAATCCCCGTTCTTCCAATCCGGATCGGAGCGGATCGCGTCGATCACCATGCGCCGCCACAGCAGATTGCGTCCCGAGACCGAAATCGGCAGCGAGACCACCGGCATCACGCCGTCCATCTTGTCGGGATACGCTTCGGCCCATTGCCACGCATTCATGCAGCCCATCGACATGCCGAGAAATCGCATGCAGATGCGCGATGCCCAGCGTTTCAGTCACCAGCTTGTACTGGAGATCGACGATGTCGCTGTAATCGTAGTTCGGAAATTTCGCCTTTAGAGAATGACTAGTTCTCACTGGACAGCTGACCCTCCGCGCATTTCCGCATCTCCTTTGTCGCGCGATCCGCGTTTGTCCGCGTCTGGCCACGCGGACATGGCAATGTCGATCATGCTGCCAAGCTCTTCACCCGATGCGCCCGCCTGCGGAAGATTCAAAACGGCCCGCAAGACGCCGAGATAGTACCAGGCAAAGGCGTCCACATCGGTCTCCGGCGCAACTTCGCCGTTCGCCATGCCTTCCCGCAGTAGATCGGCGAAGATCTGGCGCTGCCGTGCGACACCAGCAAGTGCTGTCGTCTTTCCCGCCGCTGCAAGATCCAGCAGTTCGGCAGTACTTCGCGACAACAGGCAGCCGGCCGGCCGTCGCGATGCTGCCGGCGTCGGCAGAAAATCCCGCAGTATTGCTGCCACGCTTCCCCGCGCAGAGTCCACGCGGGCTGAACTCATCCGCCGTAGCACGCGCTCGGTGTAGACCGCCAGCGCATCGCGGAACAGGCCGTCCTTGTCGCCAAACCGCTGGTAGAGGCTGGAGCGCGATAGGCCGGTGGCTTCCGTGAGGTCATTGATGGATGCCGTCGCATAGCCGTGACGCCAGAAAACGTCGATTGAAGCAGCGATAACGGCGGCCTCGTCGTATTGGGGTTTCCCACTCATAAATCTTCCCGTTGACAAGCTGGAACGATTGTTCCATCATTCTTGGACTGATCGTTCCATCATACATCAAGGAGTCGACATGCTCAATCAGACAGCCTATGCATCGCGCCCCATGCGCATAGCCGTGGCAGGGGCGACCGGCCGCGTCGGCAGTACGTTAATCGATCGATTGGGCTCGGATCCCGTCGATATCGTCGCCCTTACTCGCCAAAGCGCTACGGCGCAGTTTGCACCGAACGTCACCGTCGCGACGGTGGACTTCGACCGACCCGCCACGCTCGCCGACGCACTTGTCGGCGTCGACAAGGTCTTCGTGGCGCACGGCACATCCGCCCGGCAGGTGGAGAATGAAATTGCGCTCATCGATGCTGCCGTCGCCGCGGGAGTACACCACATCGTCAAGCTGTCCGTCATGGGACCCGCAACGCAGCTCAACCCATTCGCCTGGCACATGCGGATCGAAGCACATCTGGCTCGCCAGCCGGTGGCGTCGACCGCGCTCAGGCCGACGACGTTCGCCGACGTGCTCAAGCGCGCCGGCGCGCCGGTTGCTGCCGGTAATTGGGCCGGTGCGGCGGGCAATGGAGCCGTCAACTTCATCGATACGCGAGATGTTGCCGAAGCGGCGCGCATTGCGTTGCTCGAAGACGTTCCCGACGGATCTCAGCGGGCGTATCACCTGAGCGGGCCGCGGAACTGGACGATGCAACAGGTTGCTGAGGAGTTATCTCGACTGCTCAGACGCCGTGTCGTCTACAACGACCGGTCGCCCACGGAACATCGCGGGGCCTTGCTCGCGAGTGGCCAGCCGCCACTGGTTGTTGACCTGCTTCTTGGCCTGGATAGGCTTTTTCGTGAATCTGCACTCGCGGAGACCACGGCGACTTTCGAAAAATTGACGGGCAAGCCCCCGCGTTCATTGTCTGAGTGGCTGCGTGAAAACATCACGCTCTTCCAGTGACACGTATCAGCGTTCACACCGGGATGCGTTCTAGCGGTGAGAATGCGGCGGTTTGTAGTTGGGTTGCAACGGCTGGAGGTTCCCGTCGTCCGGCCGCTCTCCTTCGCAAATACGGGCATATGAGACTAACCATGACTAATCGATCATTGCGTGTGCGGCGCGGCCTGCCGGTTGTTTTGTTGCTTGCGTTGCTGACGGGAGGGGGCTGCGCGCAAGCAGCCGATGTGACGCCCGCCGATACTCAGGCGGTTCGCGCGCTGTTTCTACAGCAGACGACCGCCGAGACTGCGCATGATCTCGACGCGCTGAGCGGCATGTTCGCTTCCACCGCACCGGGACAGCCGGATCCCGTGTCGTTCGTGGCTCGCGCATATCGCTTTTGGGGCAGAGACGAGGTGCTTGATCATTTCAGGGAGACCTTCGCCGGGACATGGCGGGTCGAGCCGGATCAGAGTGCGCTGCGCATCATTCCGCTGAATCAGGATACGGTACAGGTGTACGCGCCTACCAAGGTGACCATCGGTGCGCCGGGCCAACCAGCGAAGACCGCGACGTTTCTGATCAACGAGTTTATGGTCCGCAGCCCGTCCGGCTGGAAGGTTGCAGCGGTGATTCCGGTGCCGGCGCAATAACGGGAGACGCACATGAGCATTCAAACCGTGCTGGCCTGCTGCGCTGCGATTGCGATGGTGAGCGCCGCGCATGCTGAAGCGCCGCATCGATTTACCGATGAAGACCGGCAAGCGGTCGAAGCAGTTTTCATCCGGCAGGCGGAGGCTGCGACCGCGCACGACATCGATGCGTTCGCCGGCGTACTAGCCTCGGCGCCGGCCGGCGAACCCGACCCGATCGTGCTCCTCGCCCGTTCGTATCAGTTCTGGGGCAAGCCGGCGCTGATCGAGCATTTCAAGGAAACCTTCAAGGGCGTGTGGAAGTTCGAGCCCGACGTCGCGAAGATCCGCGTTGTTCCGCTGAGTGCTGACGTCGCGCAGCTATACGCACCCACTCGGGTCACGGCAGGCGCTTCGGAAGCCACGGCGAAAACCGCGTCGTTTCTCGTCTATGAAACAGCAGTACGAACCGCCGACGGCTGGCGCATTGCGTCGATTGTGCCGGTGCCCGCGCAGTAGCAGCGCGTATTGCCTCATGTTGCTCTCGTCAGCCGGGCCCGCTGCACAACAACTGATGGGAGGGCAAACAGCATGAGAGATTTCGAGCTACCGGGACGATAGCTGGTGATGTCGAAGGAAGGCATGGCGGCGACCTCGCATTCCGCTTCGACGCTTGCCGCCGTGAAGACTCCGGAGGCGGGCGGCAATGCCAGGGATGCAGCGATTGCTGGCTGCGCCGTGCCGTGTGTGGTCGAGGCCGGCTCGACGGGGATAGGCGGCGATTGCTTCCCGCTGTATTCGCGTGGCGGCGGCGACGGCATCATCGCCTCCAATGGCTCCGGAAGGGCGCCGCAGGCGTCCAGCGTGCCCGTGCTCAGGTTGCTTTCTGTCGAAGGTGCTGGACTACGGACAGGACATGCAGTCGGCCAACGCATTGTCACCCGGGCTGCCAAGTTGCACACACGCACGCGTTGCGGCTTCGTATGCCTGTCCTGGGCGATTACTCGCGGCCATGTCGACATGGCCGCTCTCCGCAATGCCGAGGACGGCTGCACTCATCACCACCTTTACTGCGGCTTCGTTAGATCCTGCCCAATTGCGGCGACAACTGCCTGCTCGCAATCCTTGAGACCTGCGACCGACTGATCGAACTGGTCGATCAAGGTGCCGAAACTGCCATAGTGATATTTTGCATCCGCTTCGACATGGACAGAGTTGGCCTTGATATCCCAGCCGCAGGCGTATGTCTTGAAGTACATGTCTTGCTTGGACTTCGAGTCGAGCAGACGAGCGCGGACGACGACCCACGGAATGAAATCGCTCGATTCCGGCGGGGATACGTAACCGAACGAAGTAATCCACACGCTCAGGATGGCGTCGGCGTTGGTCTTGACATCGGAAAAGTCGTCGGACTTGCCGTCGCTTGAAAGCTTGGCGTGCTGGTCGTGCAACGGAACAATTTCGTAGCCGTTACTGGACAGTCGCGTTGTCAGGCTATCGTTAACGACGGGAGCAAAGGCAATCTTTTCGCTTGCCACACGCTGCGTGTATGTACTCGTATGATTGGCGTTGATCCCACCTTGCACCAGTCCACCAATCAATCCAAATGCTCCGGCGGCACCACCGAGGTTGACCACGCTCTCTCCGCGCGGTTCGGTGACATCCAGCATAGCGATCGAATGGAGCTTTTCACGATTGTTGGCGGCGAGATCTGTTTTCGGAAGTGAAGCACAGCCCGTGAGTACTATTGTTGCAACGATAAAACTCGCGACTGCAGAAGTTGAAAGCGTTTTGTTATCCATGATCTTTTATTTGTGGATTGAGAGTGCGGACGCCATTGGCCAGTGTCTTTGGATGGAGGTCACTCTCACGACAACATTCAGACACAGGCAAGCTATTTAACGGCGCTGTTTGCGTGAACTTTAAGTTGGCGGTATCTAACTGAGGAGCATCACTCTCGATAAATGACCATGCGCTATTGCTCGATGGCGGAAAGTAAGACTGGAGATGGATCCTTGAATTTTGCGAAGGTAACACTGGGATGGCTGGCACTCTGCCTGCCTGCAATTGGGCTTGCGAACGAGGTGTGTGCCGAGATTCCGGACGGCGTTTCTGTGCGCCCCTACGTCATCGAGGACGTTGAATTCAGGGCACCTGGTGCTTTCCGAATCATTTATGCGGTGTCGGACGGTACAGTCCTTTGGGTGCGATTCGATTCGATTCGCCGAAGCCGTGGCCGCGGCCATATACAGCCGGCCCTACGGGAGAAGATTTTCTGCTGGACTGGTACGAGTCGAAAGATTGCCTCACGGTCACGAAACACGGCCATTACCTTAATGGGGGGCAAGAGCTTCTTTCCACTTTTCCGACGGAACTCTTTCTCGCGCAGGGTGGCTATGTGACCCATTGGGGACAAAGCCCTATGAGCCTCCAACGCCAGATTGGCCAGTGACGGGCACCCCGAATTAGATGTCTACCGACGCGATGAAAGTGTGGCCAGACTATGCGGTGCATAGTTGTGTTGAGCCCACTGCGTTTCTCTGGCGGCTGAGATGAGACAGGGAAAACTCGGGAACCGATGGCTTGCGAATAGCGTCTCATTGCCGAGGTACAGGCGTGTTCGTTGTCCAGATGTCGCGATGTTGTTTCCACTGCCCGTTCGCTCGTTTCCAGATAACAACATAGTCTCCTGCGTCGTAGACTTTGCCGCCTTCACCTGGAACCGTATATTTACCGACTTCGTGGGCGGTGCTGCCGTGCGCCTCGACTTCAACTGAAGTCAGCTTGATTGCCCTCAGCCCCGAGTCGATCGCCGCCTGCCAATATTGAGTGATCGCGTTGCGCCCACTGACGACATGATCGTTAGCCGGAAGGAGCTTCGCGCTTTCCGTATATGTTGAGGCGATGCCGGCGGCATCGCCATGACTCACGGCCTGCTCGAACTTTTTATTGCTGGCTTCGATCGACGCGCGCACCGTGTCCTGCGCTAATGCCGTAGTCCAAAGACCTGAGAGCACCTAAGACCTAAGAAACGGCTAACCGAGTAAAGGCGCGTTGAGATTTATGATGCATATGGCCTCCTGGCCTCCTGGCCTCCTGGCGTCCAGCATAACTCCCATATCGCCGCGTTCGGCGGCACCGTGCCCGGAACCCCGAACTTCGCATATACAACGGACATTTCTGGGTGCCCTTAAGCCTCAGGGAATGCTTCTACAAGGGTTGCCTTATCCGGACCACGAAGCAGTCGTCACGAATCGTGCTGGGCACTTGGTTTGTATAGGTTCTTTACTACTAGGCCTTAATCGATGTCCGCGATGACCTCCCGCTCTACCTTAGCGGCGGGTGAATATCAGATTTCGCTTCATGGATTACCTTGCAATTATCTGCCTATGACCTATCGTACAGCTTTCAATATAAAAATTAAAATTATAATAATGTTCCATTTAAAACAAATTAATAAAAATATAAATCTGCTTTGAATTCAATAAATCATTAAAAGACCGACCTGAGAGATCCCATGATTCTTTTACCCAAGTTATGGCTCCGCCGATGGCCAGCGGCTGGCCTTTTGTTAATCTTCGTTGCCGTCGGCGCCCGAGCGAAATCCCCTTGTCCAAGCTGGGTCGTTACCCGGGCCGGGAGCGCATTTAATGTAGCGGCGCTAATTTCGGACAGCGGTTCTCCGGAAGCAGCCCTCGCGAAGGCACGCAACGCATTGGCGCGCGTCAATAACGGCGGCGGATGCGAGGCAATCGCCAGCGGCGACCCTGCCGCATGCGACGAAACGATTGCGCTCGCTAAAAAAGCCGTAGCGGCCTTGGAAGAATGTGGGACACCGGATGCCAATACCAAACCAGCCCCAAAAACACGCCCCCCTGTTGAGACAAAAAACGAGCTTAGCCCGTAGAAAGGCACTCGACTACACGTAAGCCTGAGCGACGAAGTTGCGTCAGCCTTGGCTCCGGCTAGTTTGACTCGTTGAGCCGTCGTCGTAGCATCGTTCGACGAACGTCGGTAAAGGCCGATGACGTCCGGACGAACCAGAAATTCGAACGGCCGTTGTACCTCGCAAGTGGCCATCGCAAGGACTCGGTGACGGCCGACCGCTGAGGGTCGTAAGCACGTATTCGAGTGCAGCCAGAGCGGTCACTCGCAGTTGCCGACGAGCGAACGCTGTAACGCAAATCTTAGCTGCTTCTCGATGGCGGATGAATGAATGCCAGGTAGGGCCGCCGATTAGCCGCCCTCGAGTGAAAATATAGAATCGCCGTTCGACTCTGCTGCTTCACGCGAAGTCCGAGAATTGCGGGCGCATCAGAGTGCGCCGTCTGGGGCGTGTGTGGGCGATGCAGGTGACGAAGCGATCAACAACCTGAGGCATGCGATTTCTATCAAGGGGGTAGAACATCGAAAATCTAAGCGTCTGCATGTCAATGCGACACGAATAGGTTGGTACGAGAACTCCCTTGGTGTGCAAACGGAGAGTTCGGACGCTGAAAAAAGTCGATTCCCGGTGGGTGGGCCGGAGCACGAACGGGAAACAGCAGCCGCGCGCGGCACGGGCGAAGGTCACTATGCATGGGATCTCGGGGCCAACAACTCGATGACGAATGCGAACGTGGACACGGTTGTCGAGAGCACAAGCGGACGCGACCTGAAACTCTCGTACAAGGGCGGCAGCAACTCAATCACGGTGCCGGCCAACGTGCCCGTCGTGACGCTCGCGCCCGCCACGCGTGCTGATCTGATCGTGGCTTCGGCTGTTGCGGTCAAAATTGGTTCGCCACGACCATGTTGTGCACCGTAATTGGTCGGTAATCCACCACTCGCTTTGACTTATCTGCCAGAGGGTGAATGCGCGTGGCCCCTTGGAAAGCCGTGGTTCCAATGGCCGGTTCACCCGACGGAATCGGCCATTGGAATCGCGACCGGGCCACCGACTGATGTGGATTGGTTGCAGAAGACGGGGCCGGCGCGTCGGAGAGGGAGACTGACCGACTTCGGTCTTCCGTTCTCGGCCATCTCCTGTAACTGTATAAGAGCGCCCCGGATGCGATCCGCACCATCGGAACATGCCTGCGACGAATCGAACCGCTATATGCGATCGATGTAGACACGTGCCTCTACGTTCGGTCGTGCGCCGCTCGCCGTCAGCGTGGCACCGGTCCGATGATCTGCGCGATCCGTTGCCACATCTCTACTGGATTCGAGTACATCGGAAAGTGTCCGCTGTGACTCACTTCGGCCAGTTGCACGCCGTGCTCGCGAAGCGTTGGCAAATAGGAAAGCGATGCGTTCTGCTCACCATACATGAACATCCGGGGAAATGGCAGCTTGAGGAAGCGGTCCATGAGGCACGCATTATCCGAGAGTTCCACCATCGAGCGGAAAATGTGTCGCACCGCGTCAGCACGCACCTTATGTCGCAAACTCGCGGCATAGAGCGGACACGAGAAGAACGGCGAATGCCATGTGCGTTCTATGAACTGGTCGAAGAAGGATTGCGAGTCCGCCGCAGGATAGTCGTTCACCTGCCGGCTCAGGAAGCAGTCTTCCGGAGCGACATTGCCTTCGATATCGACGAAGCTGAGTACGCGCGCGGGTATTTCGTCGGCGAGCATGAGTGCGGTCAGTCCGCCCATCGAATGGCCTACCAGGTGAAAGTACTCAACTCCGTAGTGCACGAGTACAGTCTTTGCGGTCGAAACAAGAAAGGGCACCGATATCTTCGACAGATCAGCGCAGTGTGTTGCACCACAGCCGGGCGCATCATAAGCGATGACAGGATGACCGTCGAACGCTGGATAACGCACGATATCGGCGTAGTCTTCCTTCGTCGACCCGAATCCATGCAGAAAGAGTATTGGCGCGCGGTTCCCCGCGCGCCGCATGACTGCCAGATCGAGCGTAATGCCTTCCACCACGAGCGTTACGTTTTCCTTTTCGAGTTCAGCCATGTCCGACGAGCCCTCCCCTTGAAAGCGATGAGCAGAATGTTTCGATAGCGCGACATGCACCCGTCAACGCCACGTCGTCGAGCGCATACGCGATCCGGATGTACGGACCGAGCCCGAACGCGCTTCCATGAACCGTCGCTACGCCTACTTCGTCGAGTAGGGCTGCCGCAACATCCTCATCGTTGCGAAGCGTCGTGCCGCCTGCAGTGGTCAGGCCGATCAGGGCCGAACATGACGCAAATGCGTAGAAAGCACCGCCTGGTATCGAGCACGTCAATCCCGGCGCGGCATTGATCAGGTCGACCACGAGGTTGCGTCGGCGTTCGAACACCATGCACGATTCGGTGATGAAGTCCTGCGGACCGGTCAGCGCAGCAAGCGCGGCGTATTGTGAGATCGAACTCGCGCCCGAGGTCTGCTGACCCTGCAGCTTTTCCATCGCATCGAGCAGCCAGCGCGGACCTGTTCCGTAGCCGATGCGCCAGCCTGTCATCGCGTAGGCTTTGGAGACGCCGTTCATCGTCAGCGTGCGCGCTGCGAGCCGAGGCTCGACTTGAGCGATCGTGAAGAAACGCGCGCCATTGAAAATCAGATGTTCATAGATATCGTCCGAAAGCACGAGGACATGCGGATGCACGAGTAATACATCTGCCAGGGCGGCCAGTTCGTCGCGCGTATAGACGGCGCCGGTCGGATTCGAGGGCGAATTGAGGATGACCCATCGCGTGCGTGGGCCGATCACTTTCAAAAGCGCGTGCGGCGTCAGTTTGAATCCGCTTTCGATGCCGCACGGCACGACGACAGCGCGTGCGCCGCAAAGCGCGACCATCTCCGGATAACTCACCCAGTAAGGCGCGGGCACGATGACTTCGTCGCCCTCGTTGAGCGTTGCAGCCAGAGCGTTGTAGATGACCTGCTTGCCGCCGCTGCACACGATGGTGTCCTGCCAACAGACGTCTAGCCCATTCTCGCGCTGAAACTTCGCAGCAACCGCTTCGCGCAGGCTGCGCATGCCGGCGACTTGCGTGTAGCGCGTATGTCCGGCGCGGATTGCTTCGATTGCAGCTTCCCGAACGTGCTCGGGCGTATCGAAGTCCGGTTCGCCTGCGCTCAACGAGATGACGCTTGCACCGCTCGCGCGCCGCGCTGCGGCGCGATCCATCATCCGATAGGTTGCCGAAGGCTGCGCACGCGCGAGATTCACATTGAGCCAGTGAGCAGATTGATCCATCACGACTTCCTCTGCAACATGTGATAGCCGAGCGCCGCACGCGCTTCGCCGAGCGTCATGCCATCCGCAATACGCGCGCGGATCTGCGATTCCGTTTCCTCGATCTTGCGCGCGAGCGCGGCAACTTCGCGTGCGCGCTTGCGCGGCACGACGACGACGCCGTTCGCATCCGCGACGACGATGTCACGCGCGCTCACGCGCGCCGTGCCGATCGAAACGGGCGCATTGATCGACTCCACTTGCACGCGATCCTTGCCGGTTCGCATGAAGCGTCCGCGACTGAACATGGGATAGCCGTCGTCGAGCGCTTTGGCCACATCGCGGCATACGCCGTCGATCACGGTCGCCGCGATTTTGCGCGCGCCTGCATACTGGGTCATGATGTCGCCCCAGACAGTGCAGTCCGTTCGGGCATCGTTGTCGATGACGATCACATCGCCCTCTGCGACATCGTCGATGAAATCGCCGACGCTGCCCGGCGGCGTGCTCGCGCTCACATACTTGACCGTGAAGGCCGGACCGACGACGGTTTTCCGATAGTCGTCCAGTGCAGCGATCCCGAGACATTGGCCGGGCAAGCCGAGCTTGTCCATTGCATCAGAGACGCCGGGCGTGTCCAGTCCTTCAAAAAGGGCGACGAGTTCCTTGTCTTCAGCGCTCATTTGGCTTCCTTGACGTAGATGGCTTCGAATTCCTTGTCGTGCATGACTTCCGCAACGGAGCGGCCCGCGCGAACGGCCTTCACCATGCCGTCCTGACGTTTTGCTATGCGTTCGCCAAGATCGACGACTTCTTCGATACGTGCGGCGGGCACGAACACCGTGCCGCAGCGATCCGCGACGACATAATCGTCTTCATGCACGACGACGCCCGCGAACGTCACGGGCTTGCTGGAACTGATCTGCGCGACGCGATTGCGTGCGCTTATCATCGTGATGCCGCGCCCGAACACGGGATAGCCGATTGATTCGCTGCCTTCGATATCGCGGCTACATCCGTCTATCACCGAGCCGCGAATCTTCTTTGCCGTCGCCGCGTTGGCGATGATGTCGCCCCAGCACGAAATGCCTTCGAGGCCGCCGGCAATGACGAGAACGCGGTCGCCCGTGCGAATTTCGTCGATCACGGGGGTGATGAGATGAACAGTCGGCGTCGCATCCGTCTTGGGCCCGAGCTGAATCGTGCTCGCGCGTCCGACGATGCGCGGGCAGTCCCAAAGCGGCCGGATGCCAAAGGTGGCGCCGGGAAGACCGAGAAAATCGAGCGCATCGGAAACCGTGTTGGAATCCAGCGAGGCAAGCCGGTCGAGCAGGGAAGGGGGCGTCATGGTCAATGGCCAGATGCGTTGCAGAGCTTGCAGTCTCGGCGTTAGAGTCGCATATGTAAATTCCGAAGAACGGAACCCTTTCATACGCCGAAGCTATCAATGTCATGATCAACTTTCGACTCGTTCGCCATTTATGGTTGTTCCTCGCCGTCGCCGAAGAAGAGCATTTCGGCCGCGCCGCCCAGCGACTCGGTATGTCCCAGCCGCCTTTGACCGAACAGATCCAGGTGCTCGAACAGGCGCTGAAGGTCAAGTTGTTCGAGCGCGGACGGCATGGCGCGAAGCTCACGCAGGTCGGCGCTGCAATCCTGCCGGCAGTCCGAAAATTCGCCGAGCAACTCGAACGCCTGGAACTGGCAGTACAGGAAGCGACGCAGGGAAATAGCGGTGTATTGACGATCGGCGCCATCGCGTCCGCGATGATCGATACGCTTCCGCCTTTCATCGAGCATCTGAAGGCACAGTTTCCCCAGCTAACCGTCTCGGTCAAAGAGATCGACAGTGTCGAGGCGGTGCCAGCACTCGAGCGCGGCGACATCGACCTTGCATTCGCGCGTCTTGAGGGAGAGCAGGGGCCGTCAATTCAGTCGCTGGCGCTCAAGCAGGACCGCCTTGCTGTGGCCTTGCCGAAGACGCACCGCTTTGCAGAATTGCCGCGCGTGCGGCTTGCATCGCTTGCGGACGAAGCGTTCGTCATGTTTTCGCGGCACTTCAGTCCGAATTACTACGACAGCATCATCGCGACGTGCCGCGGCGCAGGGTTTTCGCCACGCGTGTTGCACGAAGTGCGTTCTGTGGCGTCGCAAATCGCTTTCGTCGGATGTGGACAGGGGATCGCGCTCGTGCCCGATTCGCTGAAAAAGTTGGCGGCGGATAACGTTGTATTCCGGCCGCTGAAAGAGGCGGTCACTGTCGTCACCACGGCCGTCGCATGGTCTACCGAGCGGGCGAATCCGATCGTCGACACAGCTGTTGAGACGCTATCCAGGAGCAGAATGGTTCAGGTCGGGAAGGCGCCTGCGGCGCGCAAGAGGCGGACGGATCGAGCTTAGGACCCGGCATATTCGATACGCCCGGCAGAATAATTCGTTCCGATCTTCGGAATTTACAGAATGGACACGAAGCCCGATATTGGCCGCGCTCTCCCGCGTGTTTGCGGGAAGTTGATCCGCCACCGAAGAGGAGCGTTGCCGTGTCGAGTTCCGAGTTCAATATTCATCCGCCGCCCGCGCTGGCGCCGTCCGAGATCGTCGAGGCGCTACGGCAGATCGTGACGCCGCATATCAGCGACAGCCTTCAGCGCGTTTCAGGTGTGGTCGGCCTGACGCGATATCACCGCAGTCGGAAGCTGGTCGGCACCGCGTTTACCGTCAAGACGCGCCCTGGCGACAATCTTCTGATCTACAAGGCGTTGATGGATATGTCGCCCGGTCACGTCCTCGTCGTGGACGGCGGCGCGGACACGACCAACGCACTGGTCGGCGAACTCATCATGCTTTACGCGCAACAGCGCGGATGCGCAGGCTTCGTGCTGGACGCCGCTATCCGGGACAGCGCCGCGTTTTTCGAGGCTGATTTCCCTTGCTATGCGCGCGGTTCGAGTCATCGTGGGCCTTATAAAGTCGGACCGGGCACGATCAATGTGCCCGTGTCTGTCGGCGGACAAGTCGTTGCGCCGGGCGATCTGGTTGTCGGAGACGAAGACGGCGTCGTGTCCTTTCCGGCGAGCGACGCACGAAGAATCCTCGATGCAGTCGCGAAGATTGCTGCGAACGAGTCTCGCATCAAGGATGAGATCGCGACGGGCGCTCGCGATCAGGCATGGCTTCATAAGGTGCTGGCAGCGCATGGGCTGAGCGAATAGCACATCGGCATCGATTTTTCGAAACTTCCCTCCCGTAACACCTGGCGGCGATGTCGATTGGCATCGCCGTTTTTTTATCGCCGTTTCAATAGGCTCGACGTATCGAACTCTTCCTGAAATCGGAATAGACGTGGCTTTTTGCGCATCCGAGCATGTGTCCACAAACTGCAATTCGCGGACTCGCAAGAATCGGAGGATGACGATGAAAACATGGATGCTTGTCGCAATGGCCTGCTGCGTAACGACCCAGATCGCCGCAGCGGAAGAATCCACGCTCGCGAAAATCAAGGCGTCGCAGTCGATCACGCTTGGTGTGCGGGACAGTTCGATTCCGCTGTCGTACACGGGCGGCGACGGCCAGCCCATCGGCTTTCAGATGGATATCTGCAAACAGATTGTCTCAGCCATTCGAACGCAGCTGGGCTTGCCTAAGCTCGATGTGAAGTATCAGACCGTCAATTCGCAGAATCGTGTCGTGCTCGTGCAGAACGGTACGGTGGATCTCGAATGCGGTTCGACGACGAACAACCAGGCGCGTGCGCGGGACGTCGCGTTCTCGGTCACGACCTATATCGAAGAAGATCGCATGGCCGTAAGGGCGGATTCAGGCATTCGCAACCTGCGCGACCTCTCCGGCAAAACGGTGGTGGCGACGACGGGAACGACTGCGATCCAGCACCTGCGTCAGCATGAACGCGCGGCGGGCCTGAACTGGACGGACCTCTACGGCAAGGATCACGCCGATAGCTTCCTGATGCTTGAATCGGGCCGTGCCGATGCGTGGGTGCTCGATCAGGGCGTGCTGCGCGCGACCATCGCGATCTCGCGTAACCCGGCCGCTTATACGGTCACGGGCGAGCCGTTCAACACGGAACCGATTGCCATCATGTTCCGCAAGGACGATCCCGACTTCAAGAAGGTCGTTGACGGCACGATCCGAAAGATGGACGCCAGCGGCGAGATGAAAACGCTGTGGAGCAAATGGTTTGTTCAGCCGATTCCCCCACGCGGAATCCGGATGAACATGGAGCCACCCGAAGCGCTGGTCAAGCTGTGGGCGCAGCCAAACGATCTGCCGATGGAAAGCTACGCGGCGCAGTAACCCAATTGTATCGACACAGGGAGAGAGGAGATGGCGCTGGACTGGAGCGTGTTCTGCAAGGAAACGACGACGGGCGATTTGATCGCAGACTGCTTCGGCAGCCGTGGCGACCAGACCTATCTGAACTGGATTCTTTCGGCATGGAGCTGGACGTTGACGGTCTCGCTCGGCGCGCTGCTGGTCGCGTTGATCGTCGGCGTGGCTGTGGGAACGTTGCGCACGTTGCCGGACAGACCGTGGCTTGCGTCACTTGGCGCGGCATGGGTTGAGCTTTTCCGCGACATTCCGTTGCTCGTTCAGATCTTTCTCTGGTACTTCGTCATTCCCGATGCCTTTCCGTTGCTCAAGAAGTGCTCGCCCGCGTTGCTCGTCATCGTTGCGATCGGCTTGTTCACGTCGGCGCGCATCGCGGAGCAGGTGCGCGCTGGCATCCGCTCGCTCTCGCGCGGTCAGCGTCATGCGGCGCTCGCGCTTGGGCTGACCACAGCGCAAACCTATCGCCATGTGCTGTTACCGATGGCCTTGCGCATCATCATTCCGCCGCTCACGTCGGAGGCGATGAACGTCGTGAAGAATTCGTCTGTCGCCTTTGCCGTCTCTATCACCGAGTTGACGTTCTTCGCCCGACAGGCGGGAGAGGAAACCGCCGCACCCATTCAGATGTATCTCGCGGCCACTGTATTGTATGGATTGACGGCCTTCGGCGTGAACCGCCTGATGCATGTCATCGAGCGCAGGGCGCGGATTCCTGGGTTCGGGTCGGCTGGCGCCGCCGCCGTTCATTGAGGAGTCGGAGCGATGCCAGGCACTCTCGACCTCGATTTCTTCCGCTGGGATGTCGTCGCGCCATTCGTCGCGAAAGGTCTGGGCTACAGCGTGTGGCTGACCATCGTCGCGACGCTTGGCGGAATCTGCTTCGGTACGGTGCTGGCACTTGTGCGGTTGCTCGGCAAACCGACTCTCGAACGGCCGGTCGCCATTTACGTCAACATCATGCGCTCCGTTCCGCTGGTCATGGTGCTGCTGTGGTTCTTCCTCATCATTCCGTTCGTGACGGGCCGACCCGTCGGCGCGGAAATGTCGGCGGTCGTGACGTTCGTCGCCTTCGATGCGGCGTACTTCTCTGAGATCGTCCGCGCGGGGATTCAGGCTATTGCACGAGGGCAGTTCAATGCGGGCTTTGCGCTCGGGATGACGTACGGGCAAAACATGCGATTCGTCGTGCTGCCGCAGGCGTTCCGCAACATGCTGCCGGTGTTTCTGACGCAAGTCGTCATCTTGTTTCAGGACACCTCGCTCGTCTATGCCATCGGCGCGTACGACCTGCTAAAGGGATTTGAAACAGCGGGAAAGAATGTCGGCCGGCCGGTGGAAGCTTACCTGCTTGCCGCAGTCGTGTACTTCCTCGTCTGCATGGCGTTGTCCACGGCTGTGCGACTCGTGCAGAAGCGAGTTCAGATTATTCGTTGAAGGATATCCATGAGCCAGATGAAGCCCATGATCGAAATGCGCGATGTCTCGAAGTGGTACGGCACGGTCCAGGTGCTGGACAGATGCTCCTTGTCGATCGCGAAGGGCGAAGTTGTTGTCGTATGCGGGCCTTCGGGGTCAGGCAAATCGACGCTGATCAAGACCATCAATGCGCTCGAAGCAATCCAGAAAGGTGCTATCCATATCGATGGCACGCACGTCAATTCGCCACGCACGAACCTGCCGAAGCTGCGTAGCCGTGTCGGTATGGTCTTTCAGCATTTCGAGCTGTTCCCGCATCTGAGCGTCACCGACAACCTCACGCTCGCGCAGACAAAGGTGCTCGGACGCAGCTTCGACGAGGCACGAACACGTGGCCTCAAAATGCTCGCTCGCGTCGGCCTCTTGGCGCACAAGGACAAATATCCGGGCACGTTGTCGGGCGGGCAGCAACAGCGCGTTGCGATTGCGCGTGCGTTATCGATGGATCCCGTCGTCATGTTGTTCGACGAACCTACATCTGCGCTCGATCCGGAAATGGTCGGCGAGGTGCTCGACGTGATGACCGCGCTCGCAGACGACGGCATGACCATGATGTGTGTGACGCATGAGATGGGATTTGCTTCACGCGTCGGTAGTCGCATCGTCTTCATGGATGTCGGCGGGCGCATTCTCGAGGACTGCACGCGCGACGAGTTCTTTGGCAATCCGACGGCCCGGCAGCCGCGCACAAAGGATTTTCTGAGCAAGATCATTCAGCACTAAGCCGCTGATCTCAACGAGAAATCGAAGTCGATCGTCGGATCGAGCGGTGGCACCTTTCGCTGGAGGTCGAGCAGATAGGAGCCGAGGCGGTTGATATGGTCCTTCCCGTAAGGCGAGAGTGTCTCGAGCACGCCGGCATCGACCGGATGCCCCTTACGCTGCCTGATGAGCCCCTTTCCTCGAACGTGGGGGCGGTGTCGTGTTCAGGCTGTCTGTCAATTCGCAGCTAGCATCTGGAACAGTAAATCGCCCGTCGCGTAGCGACACTGCTGTTCCAGCGACACTGCTTCAATGAAAATTATGCGAACCACTCACGCAGTCACGCAACGCATTGTGCTGCCGCTGATGTTAGCCAGCTAACTGTGACCGACTGATTTCCATGGCGATTCTCAGGTCATTGCGGACTACCATCAAACCATCGACGATAGTGTGCGCGCCCCGCTTTCGAGCGCAGGCAATACTCGTCGACCATTTGCGCCGGCGTCATCCGGCTCGAATGCACACTTACCGTTAGCGCACAGATCAGCTGATTTCGCACGTTCATAACCGGAACCGCGATCGAGCGCAATCGGATCTCATACTCCTCGTCAATTACCGAATGCCGTTCGTTGCGTGTCTGCTGAAACTGCGAAAGGATTTGCGCACGATCGGTAATCGTCTTCGCGCTGAACTGCTTGATGTCGATGCTCTCGAGATACTGCCGGATCTGAGCATCGGTACGGTGCATCATCAGCACGCGGCCGGAAGCCGTGCAGCAGGCGGGTAGGCGGGTAGCCGCGTGCCGATGCCGATCGACACCGACGCGATGCACGTCGCGGATGAGCGGCCGACAAATACAACCTCGTCGCCATCGAGCAGCGTGAGCGATGGACCTCATTCATGCGTTCGCCGATCACCTCGAGGATCGGCTGTGCGAGTTTTGTCAGCGACGCGCCCGACAAGTAGGCATAGCCGAGCTTCAGGATACGCGGCGTCAGGCGAAAAAATTTGCCATCGAACTCCGCGTATCCAAGCTTTGTGAGCGTCAGCAGATAACGGCGTGCCCCGGCACGCGTAAGTCCCGTCTTCTCGGCGACGACTGCCGCTGTGAGCGCGACCTCCGAAGCATTGAATGCATCAATGACGGCAAGCCCCTTCTCGAACGCGCCGATGAAATCGCGGTCCGCCTGGCAAGTTTTGTCGCGTCGACGAGAACATCGACATTGATGATTCTCGTCATCGCGATCGGCGATGGTGCCTTTCCAAAAGACCACGAACAAGCCGACGTGCCTGATGCATGATGTTTTCACACCAGAATCAATTGCGAAACCGCACGGTCGTGTTTGCCACGGCCGATAAATTGATGGAGCGAGACAAAACAATGCAATCTGACCAAGCCATGGGTGGTCCGAGAACCCTTTACGACAAGATCTGGGACGCTCACCGGGTGATGACGCGTGACGATGGGCAGGACCTGCTGTTCATAGACCGGCATTTCGTTCACGACGTCACTGCACAATCGTTTGACATGTTGCGTGAGCGTGGACTCAAACCGCGCTCGCCCGATCGCATCTTCGGCACGGCCGACCACTACGTTTCCAGCGCGGCGAACGATATGGCGTCCGTGGCAGACCCCGAGCGGCGAGCCATGATCACGGCCTTGCAACGTGATACCGCGGAGTCGCGCATCACGCTGTTCGATATGGATGACTCGCGGCGCGGAATCGTCCATGTCGTCGGACCCGAGCAAGGTTTAAGTCTGCCTGGCATGACCGTCGTCTGCGCCGACAGCCACACGTCGACGCATGGCGCGCTCGGGGCGCTGGCATTCGGCATCGGCGCAACCGAGGTGGCGCACGTGCTCGCCACACAATGCCTCTGGCAGCGCAAATCGGGCAACATGCGCGTCATCCTCGACGGAAAGGCGGGTCAGGGCGTTACTGCTAAAGACTTGATTCTCGCCGTGATTGCGCGGATTGGCGTGGCTGGCGCGGCAGGCCACGTAATCGAGTACGCCGGCTCGGCTGTCGCGGGCCTATCGATGGAAGGACGGTTGACGCTATGCAACATGACGATCGAGGCGGGCGGCCGTGCCGGAATGATCGCTCCCGACGACACCACTTTCGGTTATCTGTCTGACCGCCCTTATGCCCCTGCAGGCGAGCAGTGGGATCGGGCGATGGTGCACTGGCGCGAGCTTTTTACCGACGCAGGCGCGGTGTTCGATCGCGAGGTGCATATCGACGTGGCTGATATCGCTCCCATGGTGACATGGGGAACCACGCCCGAGTACGCGTGCGCAATCGACCACCGCGTGCCCGATCCTGCGGAGGAGGCCGACCCCGATCTCCGTGCGGCAATGTTGCGGGCACTTGAGTACATGGGGCTGAAGCCTCACGAGGCGCTGGAAGGCGTCGCGATCGATAGGGTTTTCATCGGCTCATGCACCAACGGACGGATTGAGGACCTGCGCAGCGCGGCCGAGGTCGCGCGCGGTCGCCGCGTTGCACCTGGCGTCGAGGCATGGGTGGTGCCCGGATCGCACCTGGTACGCGCGCAGGCCGAAGCCGAAGGGCTGGATCACGTGTTCAGGGAAGCCGGTTTCGAGTGGCGCTTCCCCGGCTGTTCGATGTGCCTTGCAACCAACGGCGATGTCGCTGCCCCCGGCCAGCGCTGTGCCTCTACCTCGAACCGCAATTTCGTGGGCCGTCAGGGGCCGGGCGTGCGCACACACCTGATGAGCCCGTCCATGGCTGCTGCCGCTGCAGTGATGGGTCATCTGACGGACGTGCGCCTCCTCTTGGGAGCCTGAAAATGGACAGCCTGAAATACCTTGACTCCGTCGCGGTGCCAATTGCCGAAATCAACTGCGATACCGACCAGATACTGCCAGCACGCTTCCTCCAGAAACCTCGTTCCGACGATTTCGGCCAATTTCTGTTCCGTGCACTGCGCTTCGACCACGATGGTGCGGAGCGACCGGACTTTGTGCTCAACAAGACGCCTTACCGGCAGTCTCGCATCGTCGTAGCCAACCACAATTTCGGTTGCGGTTCTTCGCGGGAGCACGCCGTCTGGGCGCTGTATGACTACGGTATCCGGGCGGCGATTGCGCCAGGCTTCGGCGATATCTTTTTCATCAACTGCCTGAAAAACGGGCTACTGCCCATCGTATTGCCAGAGGCCGTGGTTTTGCCGCTGCTGGACACCTTGTCGACCAGTCCGGGCAGTCGCATTGCCATCGACCTGCCCGCACAGACCGCGACGTTGCCCGACGGCTCGGCCCATGTCTTCGAGATGGAGCCGTTCGCGAAAGAGTGTCTGCTGCGAGGGATGGACGAGATCGACTACACGCTGTCGCATCAGGATCGCATCGACGCGTTCGAGCGCAACCATGCCCGCGCGTATTGAAGGCGCACCCTTACGGATAACAACCAAGGAGAAGCTCAGATGAAGATTGCAGTCATGCCGGGTGACGGTATCGGCACAGAGGTGGTGGCGCAGGCGGTCAAGGTGCTACGGGTCGTGGCGCCTCATGCCGAGACTCAGGAGGCGTCCATCGGCGAGGCAGGCATTCAGGCCCATGGAGTGCCACTTCCCGAACCCACTCTGGAGCTGGCTCGCAAGGCCGATGCGATCCTGTTCGGCTCGGTGGGTGTGGCCGACGAGGCCGATATCCCGCGTGAACGTCGTCCCGGTACGGGATTACTGCAGTTGCGCGAAGCGCTGACCCTGTATGCCAACTTCCGGCCGGCCTATATGTTCCCGGAACTGATCGGTGCTTCGACCTTGCGGCCAGAGGTGGTCGATGGGCTGGATCTCGTAATCGTGCGTGAATTGAATGGCGACGTCTATTTCGGTCAACCGCGTGGGTTCGAAACCAACCAGGCCGGGGAGCGCGTGGGTTTCAACACAATGCGCTATTCGGCATCAGAGGTCGAGCGGGTTGCGCGTGCTGCCTTCGAAAGCGCTCGACGCCGCAGCCGCAAGTTGTGCTCAGTGGACAAGGCGAATGTGCTCGAGGCAAGCCAGTTATGGCGCGAAGTTGTCACGCGCGTCGGGCGCGATTACCCGGATGTCGAACTGACCCATCTCTTTGTGGATGCCGCCGCCATGATGCTCATGCGTCGACCCAAGCAGTTCGACGTGATCGTCACGGGCAATCTGTTTGGAGACATTCTCTCGGATGCTGCGGCGATGTTGACCGGTTCAATCGGCATGCTGCCTTCAGCATCGCTGGGCTATAACCGCAAGGGCTTGTACGAGCCTGTGCACGGCTCGGCGCCGGACATTGCAGGCAAGGATATCGCCAATCCGCTCGCCGCGATCCTGTCGCTTGCGATGATGCTGCGCGAGAGCTTCGAGATGGAAGATGCCGCGACCCGCGTTGAGCAGGCCGTGCGTGCAGTGCTAGGCGCCGGCTATCGAACTGCCGACATCCATCAGGAAGGCACGCAATCCGTGGGTACCCGAGACATGGGCGATGCGGTGGTCGAGGCACTGCGCAAGCAGGCGGCGTAAGCGCGCATCGCGCAGCAGGAAGAAGGTCAGAAGCAAGAGGATCGGGGGCATGAGGAGCCGATGATCCTCGGCAGTTCTCTGCATCAAAGGTATCGGGTTCGTGAAGACCCCGGTCCATCCTCGGCAGTAGGTCGCACCAAAATATTCCCTAAAAGGGAGGAGACAACCATGAAGCTGAAATTTGCCATCGCGCTTTGTGCCGCGTTCGAGCTTGGCTGCGGTTCTGTCGCGGCCGTGGCCAAGGATGTGCCTGAAAAACCCGAACTTCACATTGCGGCGGCCTCCGTCGGCATCACGTATCTGCCGATGCTCGTCGCCGTGCAACGCGGCTATTTCAAGGACGAAGGGTTAGATGTGCACATCGCTGCCTTCTCAGGGGGTTCCAAGACATTAGAGGCGTTGTTGGGAGGGAGCTCCGACATGGTAGCGGGCGCCTATTCAAACACCATCACGATGGCTACCAAGGGGCAGCACCTGGTGACGATCGCAGCGCAGGTCAATTGTCCAGGCTGGATCTTCGGCGTGTCCCAGAAGCGCCAGGCCGAAGTCAAGTCGACGAAGGACCTGAAGGGTATGCGTATCGGCGTGAGTGCGCCGGGCTCCAGCACACATATGGCACTGAACTACATCCTGCACAAGGCGGGGCTTCAGCCATCGGACGTATCCATCATCGGTGTTGGTCAGGCTGCGGGAGCCGTAGCGGCAGTGAGGGCGGGCCAGATCGATGCGCTGATCGTCAATGATCCGAGCGCCACAATCCTGACGAAGGACGGCAGCCTCAAACCGTTGGAGAACATGCGTACCGCAGAGGGTAACGTCAAGGTGTTCGGGTCGGATTATCCGGAGTCGAGCCTGTTTGCGACTCAGGATTTCATCAATAAGAATCCGAAGACGGTACAGGCGGTCGCCAATGCGATCGTGCGCGCGGAGAAGTGGATCGCCAAAGCCACGCCCCAGCAAGTCGCGGACAATGTGCCGCCTGAGTACCTGGGCGAGAACAAGGCACTGTATGCCGAAGCCTTCACAAATAGCCGCCGGTGCATCGCACAGAACGGGGAGATTACGGCCAAAGGTGCACAGACCGTGCGTGATGTGCTGTCGGCGTTCGACCCGAACGTGGCGGCGGCCAAAATTGATCTCTCCTCGACCTATGACAACCGGTTTGTCGAGAAAGCGGCGGAGATCCAGCCATGAGCACTGTGCCGTGCAATATCGTCGTTGATCGTGGCCAGACTGCAATGCGTGAGGCTTTGCGCTTTGACAATGTAACCTGCACTTTCGCCGGCAATGGCAAGAACGCTCAGACCTACACGGCCGTTTCCGGCGGCAATCTGGCGATCGGCGACGGAGAGTTCGTCTCGATAGTTGGACCTACGGGGTGTGGCAAGTCCACGTTGCTGAATGTGGCAGCCGGGCTCACCCGGCCATCGTCGGGCAGCTTGAGCGTGTTCGGCGAGAAGCTGACCAATGGCCTGAACAAGCAAGCTGCCTACCTGTTCCAGGTCGACGCACTCATGCCCTGGAAGACGGCCGAAGAGAACATCGCCATGGGCCTCATCTTCCGTGGCACGCGCCACGATGAGGCGCTGAAGGTGGCGCACGAATGGCTTGAGCGGGTGGGTTTGCACGGCCACGGCAAAAAGTATCCGCACCAGATGTCGGGCGGCATGCGCAAGCGTGCCGGCCTGGCGCAAGCACTGGCGCTGAATCCTCGCATCATCCTGATGGACGAACCCTTCAGTGCGCTGGACATCCAGACCAGGCACCTGATGGAAAACGAGCTACTGCGGCTGTGGTCGCACGACCGCAAGTCTGTGATGTTCGTGACCCACGATCTCGAAGAGGCTATTTCCTTATCGGACCGCGTCATCGTGCTGTCGGCAGGGCCCGGTACGCGGCCTATCGCGGAGTTTGAAATCGACCTTGTGCGTCCACGCGAAATGTCAGAAATCCGTATGACGCAGCGTTTCCTGCAACTGCACACCCAGATCTGGGACGTGCTTCGAGGGGAGGTTCTGAAAAGCTATGCGCGCAATCGTGTTTGACCCAAACAATCGCGTTGCTGTTCTTGTCACGCGGCTCGCACTCCTGTTCGGCGTTCTGTTCCTGTGGTGGATCTGCACCAGTCAGAAATGGTTGTCGCCTTTTTTCTTCGGCGATCCGCTGGGCGTTGCGCATCGTATCGTCGAATGGACTGTGACCGGCTCGGTGTTTCGCCACCTGTACACAACTCTGCTCGAAACCATGCTGGCGTTCGCGATCGGTACGGTGTCCGGTCTGGCTTGCGGTCTATGGCTCGCGCTCAATCCGTTCCTCGCGGTCGTGTTCGATCCATTTATAAAGGCCATGAATTCCATGCCGCGACTGATCTTTGCACCGATCTTCGCGCTTTGGTTTGGCCTCGGCATCTGGTCCAAGGTGGCGCTGGGCGTGACGCTCGTCTTCTTCGTGGTCTTCTTTAACGTCTTCCAGGGGGTGCGCGAGGTCAGCCCTGCGGTGTTGTCCAACACCCGAATGCTGGGCGCCAATGCGCGTCAGCTAATGCGGCACGTGTATCTCCCTTCGGCGACGAGCTGGGTGTTCTCAAGCTTGCACAACGCGATCGGCATCGCGTTTGTTGGAAGCGTGGTCGGTGAGTATCTAGGCTCGGAGAAGGGCGTAGGGTATCTGATTCTGCTGGCAGAGGGCGTGTTCGACATCAACTCGGTTATCGCGGGCATTCTGGTGTTGACCTTATTTGCACTGTTGCTCGATACAGCGGTATCCCTCGTCGAGGACTACCTTCTGCGCTGGCGTCCTGTCGCCGGGCAGACCGTGGCCGCGAGCGCATGAGCATGTGCACCGCGATCGACACATCAACGTTAAGGAAATTATCTTGCAGACCAACGCAATAAATCTGAACGACCGCGTCGCTGTTGTGACCGGCGGCGCGCAAGGCATCGGTCTGGAGGTCGGCCGCCGGCTGCTGGCCTCCGGCGCGCGCCTCGTGATCTGGGACATCAATGCCGCAGGCCTGGAGCGGGCCCGTACAGAACTGGGACATTCCGATATTCACGTCGAACGTGTTGATATCGCCGACTATGCCAGCGTCGAAGCTGCTGTATCGGGTACGCTGAAAGTCGCCGGACGCATCGATATCCTGATCAATAACGCGGCGATCGTTGGCCCAAATGCGACCTTGGCCGAGTATCCCATCGACGTCTGGAAGCAGGTGATCGACATCGACGTCAACGGCACTTTCCACTGCTGCCGCGCTGTGGTACCCGTGATGGTCGGGCAGAACTACGGTCGCATCGTTAATCTGGCTTCCGTCGCCGGCAAGGAAGGTAACCCCAACGCCGCAGCGTACAGTTCAGCCAAGGCTGCTGTCATTGCCATGACCAAGTCGCTCGGAAAGGAACTGGCGAGCCACGATATCGCGGTCAACTGCGTCACGCCCGCAGTGGCGCGTACGCCCGGCGCGATGGAACAATCGCCCGAGCATATCCGCTACATGCTGGGCAAGATTCCGCGTGGCCGTTTCCTCGAACTCAATGAAGCAGCCGCAATGATCGCCTGGCTTGTCAGTGAAGAGAATTCATTTACCACAGCCTCGGTTTTTGATCTGTCTGGTGGCCGGGCTACCTATTGAAGGGAACTTAAAAGATGAAGCTGTTACGCTACGGTCCGCCCGGCGGGGAGAAGCCGGGCCTGCTCGACACCGATGGAAACGTGCGGGACTTGTCGGGCCATGTGGCCGACATCTCCGGCGACGTTCTGCTGCCCGACAGTTTGGCCCGCCTGAAAGCGCTCGACGTCACTTCGCTGCCGCGCGTGGGAGGCGATCCACGCCTGGGCCCGTGCGTGGGCGGTACGCGAAAATTCATCTGCATCGGGCTGAACTACTCCGACCATGCCGCCGAGACAGGCGCCGCGATACCGCCGGAGCCCATCGTGTTTATGAAGGCTACCAGCGCGATCGTAGGTCCGAACGATGCCATTGAGATCCCGCGCAACGCTCTCAAGACGGACTGGGAGGTCGAACTGGGTGTCGTCATCGGCAAGACCGCAAAGTACGTGAGCGAGAGCGATGCTATGGATCATGTGGCCGGCTACTGCGTGATCAATGACGTTTCTGAGCGCGCGTTTCAGGCAGAGCGTCAGGGGCAATGGACCAAGGGCAAGTCGGCCGACACCTTCGGTCCGACGGGCCCGTGGCTAGTGACTTCAGACGAAGTGCATAATCCGCAAGCATTACCCATGTGGCTGGAGGTTAATGGCCATCGCTACCAGAACGGGAATACGGCCACCATGATTTACGGAGTGCGTTACCTTGTAGCCTACCTGTCGCAGTTCATGTCGCTGCAGCCGGGCGACATTATTTCCACCGGCACGCCGCCGGGCGTTGGGTTGGGGCAAAAGCCGCCCGTCTACCTGAAACCGGGTGACGTGGTGACGCTTGGCATCGAGGGCTTGGGGCAGCAACGCCAGAACGTTCTCCAGGGTTAGATATTCGCGGCCGAACGGGTCTGGACAACAAGGAGACAAACATCGTGATAACGGTCAGGCGCCTGCTGTTGCCATTACTAGCCGCTTGCGCGGCCTTCCTGAGCCAGTCGGGCGCGAGCGCGGCGTCTGCGCCAGAGAAACCGAAGCTCAGCCTTGCTGCTGCAGGCGTGGGCTTCCCCTATCTTCCGTTCGTCATTGCGGAAAGTCGGGGATACTTCAAGCAGGCTGGACTGGATGTCGAGATTGGCGTGTTCAGCGGTGGCGCGAAGGCTCTGCAGGCGATGTTAGGCGGCAGCGCCGATATCGTCGCGGGCGCTTATTCCAACACGATCACGATGGCGGCGAAGGGGCAGAAGCTGGTGTCGTTCGTGACCCTGGCCTCGTGTCCGGGCTGGGTATTTGGTGTGACCCGCGCCAGCCACGACAAGGTGAAGACGTATGCGGACCTCAGGGGAAAACGCATCGGAGTAAGCTCACCCGGTTCCAGCTTCCACATGGGCGTCAACTATCTGCTAAACAGGGCCGGCCTCAAACCGGGTGATGTCTCAATCATTGGCGTTGGTTCGTCTGCTGGTGCGATTGCCGCAGCACGCAGCGGGCAGATTGATGCATTGATGAGCAACGACCCGGTCGCAACCGTACTGCAGGGCAGTGGTGACCTTTTTCCTCTGGCGGTGATGCGTGATCCGGCCGGGACTCGCGCGACGCTGGGCGGCGACTATCCGGAAGCTTCCGTCTACACCACCAGGGAATTCGCAGCCAGGTATCCGAATACCGTGCAAGCGGTGACGAATGCCATCCTGGAGGCCGAGCGCTGGATGGCGCATGCGACGCCCGAGCAGGTTGCCGCCGCAGTGCCGCCGCAATACGCGCTGGCCGACAAGGCTGTGTTCGCCCAAGCCTACGGCAACATGCAGAACTGCATTTCGCGCGACGGCCTGATGACGGACGCCGCCGCGCACACGGTACGCGATGTGCTCGCCGCCTTCGATCCCGACATCGGCAAGGCCTCAATCGACCTGAAAGCCACGTACGACAACCGCTTCGTCGAGAATGCCATCAAGCACTGACTTGCGAGGAACTTAATAATGGAGAACTGCGTTCAAATCCTGGCGGAAGGGTTGAAGTTTCCCGAAGGGCCGGTGGCGATGGCCGATGGCTCAATCGTCCTGGTCGAAATCGAGCGCGAGACCATCAGTCGCGTGACGCCGGACGGCACGGTCAGTGTATTGAAGGAGGTGGGTGGCGGGCCCAACGGATTGGCCTTGGGGCCGGATGGAGCTTTCTACATCTGCAATAACGGAGGTTTCCTGTTCCGTACCGTTGCCGGTCTGAATCGCACCAAACCAGGCGTGCACCCGCTTTATACCAGCGGGCGCATCGAGCGTTTCGACCCACACACGGGGGACCTGAAGACTTTGTACGACCACTGTGGTGAATACCCGCTATGCGGTCCCAACGACATCGTCTTTGACCACGACGGCGGCTTCTACTTTACCGACTTCGGCAAGAACCGGTTGCGCGAGCGTGATCATGCAGGTCTCTATTACGGGCGAGCCGACGGATCAATGATCGTTGAAGTAGCCTATCCGCTCACGACGGCCAACGGGGTTGGCCTGTCGCCAGACGATAGTGTTGTGTATGTGGCGGAGACCGAGACCGCGCGCTTATGGGCATTCGATCTTGAGGTGCCAGGCCGGGCGCGCAAGCATCCTTATCCGTCCCCGCACGGCGGTCGCCTGATTTGCGGGCTACCGGGCTACCAACGCTTTGATAGCCTGGCCGTGGACGCAGAGGGAAATATCTGCGTAGCCACGCTGGTCACGGGTTGCATCACGGTGGTTGCGCCCTCTGGTGAGGTACTGCGCCAGGTGACGGTACCAGATGGCATGGTGACCAACATCTGTTTTGGTGGTGCCGACATGAAGACGGCTTACCTTACGCTCTCAGGCACGGGGCGCCTGGGGACCTTGGCCTGGCCGCAAGCGGGATTGAGACTGGCTTATTCCTGACTGCTACGTGCAAGCAGGTGCTTGAGAAAGAGTTGAACTGGTGCGGGGAGCGTCTCGGCCTCGCGCACACAGATCTTCCAGTGTCGTTCGGCCCAGACTTCGTCAAGCTGCACGGCGACCAGTGGCCCCGAACTCACGTAGCGGTGGGCATGATGTTCAGGTACCAGCCCTATGCCAAGCCGCGCTTCGACCATGCTGCGTACGGGCTCAAAGCCATTTACCCGGATCGACAGCTTGAGCGGGTGGTCCAGGTCTGCTGCCGCGCGCAAGACCAGCGAATTCAGATAGCTGCCAGCTTGTGGTCCCACCAGTGGGTACTCGGCCATCTCGCGAAATTTCACCTTGTCTGCACGGCTGAGTGGGTGATCAGGCGGCATGATCACCACCAGCCGGTCACTGTGATAGGGAAATACCTGCAGGCCGGCAGTCACTGTCGTGCCGCCGAACACGCCAATGTCGGCTGTGTTCTCCGCGACTGCGCGGACCACGGCCGGGCTCAAACTTTCCTGCAGGTCGATGCGTAGTCCCGGGTGCAGTGCCAGGAAGTCGCGAATGTCGTTGGCAATGTACTGGACGATGGTCGAGAGGCTCGCATGTAGCCGGATCTGTCCGCGCACGCCTTCGGCGTGGTCGAGCAGTTCACTTTCCATTTGTTTGACATCGCGCAGCAGCACGCGGGCGTGCTGCAATAGGGCGGTAGCGGCGATCGTCAGCTCGAGTCCTTTGTTGCTTCGCACAAAGAGGGCGGTCTTGAGGGTGTCCTCAAGATGAGACATTCGCTTGCTGAGCGCCGAAGGCGCGATGTTTTCAGCTTCCGCCGCGCGGGCAATACTGCCGTGCTCGCAGACGGCAACGAACAGTTTCAGCGACTGGAAATCGAAACGCATTGAGTCTCCGGAAGCGCGGTCTTCTCGCCGCGCCGTACTTTCTCGTGGCGGAAAGAGAGTATGCACGGGGGCGGTCCCGAGTGCAAAAATTTAAGCCGCTCGCTCTATACGCGCCTCTACGCCGCCAGCGTCTATTTGCGTGGGCCGAGCGGGACGGGCGAGGGGAGCTACGTCCGCCAGCGGCATACGGATTCCTGGCCAGATGATGAGCTGTAGCGGTTCGGATACGACATAGGCGGCGGTGAGTGCCGGCACGGAGCATGACAGCACGGTAGCGTGGCCGTCCATCCGAAAGACGGGCAAGGATCGACGCCGGCAGTAGGGTTCAAACCTCGTGATGAGCGCAACGCCGTGGGTTGGCTGCAGAATTCGCCCGAATTGCCCGTCGTCGGGCAGACGGTACTGATGGTCCGCATGTGCTCAGCGCTTTAGCCGGTTGAAATGCCAACGGTAGATGAGCAGAGGTCGGAGAACGTGTCAGTGACCTTCCGATCTGCGAGTGCTTTCATGCAGCGGCAGCCAGACGTATTGAATGTGTCCCCTGCTTTTTAAACGATCACAGTTGCAAAGGGACTAACGGCGATCCTCGAAAGCGGCGCCGGTTATGGCCGACGCAAGGTCGTGACACTTCGATCAGAGAGGAAGTACGCGCGTATCAGCGAGCCCATCTCAGCTCTCTGTATATCAGGCTCAGTAGCGAAAGCGCAGTTTCGGCGTCCGCGTCGGACGGCGCCAGATTACCGCTGTTCAATCGCTCGACGGACTTGGCTCGAGAGTGGAGTAGCACGAGGATGCGCACTGCCTTGCTCATGACCGGACGTCCACCTTTGACGCCACAATCATATGTGGAGAAGAAGCCAGTTCACGACATCACGGTGGCACATGATCTGTTACGCGGCAAGGAGCAGATTGCCTTTGCCGATGCGGGCTATGTAGACATCGAGAAGCGGGGCGAGACGGATGCGGTCCAGTGGCACGTCGCGACGTTGCGTGTCGTATGCTTTCGCCGGAGCACGTGTCGAGATGCAATTGCTCCGGTGGATAACAGGCGAACCGCTCAGACGGATAGCCAATCGCCATCTGCCAGGCGGAATCACACCCATAATCAGTTTAGTTTTCCTCAGTGCGGCGACATACGTCGCCGCTTCACATCAGAACTTGTGACGCATCCCCACCCGCAGCACAACCTGATGGTTGTCGTTCGACGGCGTGACGCCGTTGATTGCAGCAACCGCGCTGCTGCCGGTCGAATCCGTACCGGATGCTTTCTGATAGATCCCGACGAAGTACACATCCGTGCGCTTCGACAGGAAGTAGTCCGCGCCTGCCTGCGCCTGATGATAGGTCGCGCCGTCCCTGCCGCTTACCGAACTGCCTTTCGTGTAATCATAGGCCACGCCGACGAGGAATCCCGGCGTTATCTGATACTTGAAGTTGGCTTCGACGTTGTTGAACACGGCGGTGCCGCGGTTGCCGAACGGATTCGGACCTGATCCGCCACCGTTGAGATCGTCGAAGCGCGTATTCGAATAGGTTCCGCCAAACGTGGCTGCGCCATAGGTGTACGCGCCGCCCGCCGCATACACTTCCTGGGTGCGTGCATCGGCGAAGCCGGAGAACACTGGCGACGCGATGTTATTGAGTGACGCGAGCGGTGCGGACCCCGTTGTATTCGCGAGTGCGCTGGTGCCGTAGAACGAGGTATTCGGATTCCGGATGTTCAGGTAGCCGACACCGAGTCCGAGCGGGCCGTTGTAGTAAGAGCCGCCAAGCGACCAGATCTGGTTCTGGCTGAGATGGCCAGCTACGCCGCCGAGGCTATACACGCCACCGAACGTAAAGCCGCCATAGTTGTTGCTCGTGTACTTGATCGCGTTGTTGACCCGGTTCGAGTTGTTGATATTGTCGAGGTCGCCAGGATGTGCGGTATAGAATCCGCCCCATTGATCGCCGACTTCGAACAGGCCGACGTAGTCGACCACGGAATCATACTGTCGTCCAAGTGTCACCGTGCCATACCGTGTGCCCAGGCCGACATACAGCTGGCGCCCGAAGAGCAGCCCGCCTTGACCAAGCTTCCCGCTGCTGAGATCCATGCCGCCTTCGAGGACAAATAGCGCCTTCGTGCCGCCGCCAAGGTCTTCGACGCCTTTCAAACCCCACCGGCTTGCCTGAATTTCACCGCTGACGAGGCTGTACTGGCGCGCGCCATGCGAGTTGTTATTGAACGTCAGGCCTTCATCGACAATGCCGTAAAGGGTGACACTGCTCTGCGCCTGTGCGACAGCGCAATATGTTCCAAGTGCTCCGATGAATCCGGCGATGCAAATTGATTTTTTCATCCTGTTTCCAGAATTGTTCGTTGACGTCGGGTCCCTTAGTGCGAAGCCAAGGGCATTTTTCACGGTCATGATTCACCGGCCGCGAGGCTAATTGCAAAGCAGGCATCCTAAACAAAGAAAATCGATGAAATATCGGCTCGATCGTCTACAGCGCGTGGGGACAAGGAGCGCATGCAAGCGCACTCGGGTCGCTCTACTGGCGCTCGTCACAATCGACGGATAGCTAATCAGAACCGCAGCGGATTTCATTTGCGACGAAAATTAAGCATCCTATTTTGTCTTGTCAATAGAACATTTGATGCGCAAAATGTCCTATTGCCGTGCAGAATGTTGAGTCGTCTGCGATGCACGGATTTTTGGGTGTTTTCCCGATGGAACAAGCTCGTACGGTGCTTGTTCCATTGGTTATGCGGTGCCGGCTATGCGACCCGTTGCGTGCATGTTTTTGATTCGCCCCGGAGAAGATCCGACGACGGAAGCAAAGCTTGCGAACCTCTTACGAGGAGTTTGGCCTTCATAGGCGCATACGAAGTAGAACAATCTTTATTTTCCAGTTTGTTCTATTGACCTGACATTACGACACTTCTAGAGTGACCTCTATGGAAACGACGCTGCCACTGCCGAAATACCACCAGATCTACCTGGTGTTGCGCGAGCAACTTCAGGAAGGCCGCTTCGACGACGAAGGCATGCCTGGTGAACATCTTCTCGCCGAACAGTTTTCGGTCGCGCGTATCACAATACGCAAAGCAATGGAGATGCTCGTCGCGGACGGGCTGGTAACACGGCGACCGGGCGTAGGCACATGGCCACTGCGCGTTGACTTAGGAAAAAAGCAGGGTGATTCGAAAGCTGCGCCGGTTTCGCGCCAGAAAGCGCATCTGACCGGTCTGCTTGAAAACATCGTGAATATGGGCCTGCGGACCACGGTCGAAGTGCTCGACAGCACGGTGGTACTCGCCTCGGAGGCCGTCGCCGAAGCGCTGCACCTGGCTGTGGGCGATGCCGTCTATAAAAGCGTGCGGGTGCGTAGCACGTCGGCGGGGCCTGTGTCGTTCATCACAACGCACGTGCCGAAAGCAGTGGCGGAAATCAAAAGCCGCGACCTCAAGCGCAAGCCCTTGCTGATGCTGCTCGAGGAAGCGGGCGTGCAACTTGGCGGTGCGACACAAACCATTTCCGCGCGCCTTGCCGATGCCGTGGTGGCGCGCCATCTGGACGTAGCTGTCGGTTCGGCGCTGCTCGCGGTCACCCGTTTGGTGCGTGACACCGACGAGCGACCCGTACAACTGTTGCAAGGCCTTTACAGGCCTGACCGTTATCAATATCAACTACAGCTCTCGCGAATCGGCGACATCGACGCCAAGGTCTGGGTCAGCGAAGAACTGTCCGCCACATTCAACTAACGCTATCCAACGGAGATCGCATGAGTTCGCGTCGCACATTTCTGCGCCAGTCCACCGCCGCAGCAGCACTGGTTGCCGCACCTTGGGTCGCTCGCGCGGCGAACGGCAAGAGCATCAAGGTCGGCGTGCTGCATCCTGTCACGGGAGCGTTGGCTTATTCGGGGCAGCAATGTCGTCTCGGTGCACTGCTGGCTATTGAAGACATCAACAACGCAGGCGGAATCAAGTCGCAGGGCGGTGCGCTGATCGAGCCGGTGCTGGGCGACGCGCAGTCGCGTCCCGAGGCCGGTGCGGCCGAAGTCGAGAAGATGAACGAGGCAGGTGTCTCGGCGATTGTCGGCGCATATGCATCGGCAATCTGTCTCGCGACGACGCAAACCGCTGCGAAATACGGTTTGCCGCATGTCGTCGATGTGGGTGTGGCGGATCAGATTGTTGAACGCGGCTTGACCAACACATTTCGCTTCGGCCCCGGCTACCGGATGTGCAGTGCACGCGCGGTGGAGAACCTCAACGCACTGAATACCGACGCCGGCAAGCCGGCCAAAACGGTAATGATCGTGCACGAAGAGTCGTTATTCGGGACGGGCACCGCCACGTTGCTCAGCAGCGAGCTTCCTAAGTACGGCTTCGAGATCAAGGAAGTCATCAAGCATCCGAATCCGACACGCGACTTCAACAATATCGTGTTGCGCATGCGCGCGGTCAATCCGGATATCGTGATTCCGGCAAACTATTACAACGAGTACGCTCTGCTGCTGCGAGCGATGAAGCAGCAGAAGGTTCGTCCGAAAGCAATCTATTCGGTGCTGGGCGGCGCGGCGTCGAGCTACAAGTTTCTGAAGGAGTTTCCCGATATTGCCGACGGCATCATCGATTGCAACCACTGGTTCAATCCGAAGGATGCGCGAGTTGAGCCGTTGCGCAAGCGGGTCGAGGCAAAGGGGGCGTATTTCTCGTACGAAGTGTTCATGACGTACACGGCGACGATGCTGCTTGCCGATGCGCTCGAGCGCGCCAAATCGGCCGATCGCGCGGCAATCAATGCGGCGCTTGCATCGAGCGCGTTTAAAGATCACATGATGCCGTATGGGCCGACGCATTTCGTCAACGGTCAGAACACGGGGGCGCAGCCGCTGCTGACACAGGTGCTCGGCGGCGACATCAAGGTCGTGCTGCCGCCCGCCTACCGCGAAGTCGCGCCGCAATTTCCGCTGAAGAGCTGAGGCCGCGCATGTTCGATCCAGTCATCCTTTTGTCGGCGCTGCTCAACGGACTGACGACGGGTGCGGTGTATGCACTCATCGCGCTCGGCCTCACGCTGATTTACGGCGTGCTGCATATCATCAACTTCGCGCACGGCGCGGCGTTGATGATCGCGCTGTATGCGGTCTTCCTGCTGAAGGAGCGACTGGGCATCGACCCGTACATGGCCTTGCCCATCGTGATGCTCGGGATGTTCGCGTTTGGCTACCTGCTGCAGCGCTTCGTGATCAACCGCGCGAGCCACGGCAAGGACGAGAACATTCTGCTGGTTACCCTCGGCCTGTCCATCGTGCTCGAAAACCTCGCCCTCGTATGGTTCCATTCCGACACGCGCAACATCGAAACGGCTTATACGCTGTCGACGATCGAAATCGGCCCGGCCATGATTGCGTTACCCAAGGTAATCGCCTTTTTCGGTGCGCTGGTCGTCGCGGCGGTGTTGTTCCTGATCATCCGCATGACCGATCTGGGCCGCGCGATACGCGCCGTTTCTCGCGAGAAGCACGGCGCGAAGCTGATGGGTATCGATGTCGACAAGGTCTATGCGCTGTCCTTCGGTATCGGCATGGCGTGTGTCGGCGCGGCGGCCTGTTTCCTGTTGCCGACGTACTACGTCAATCCTCAGGTCGGAAGCGGCTTTGTGCTGATCGCCTTCACGATCGTCGTGCTGGGTGGCATGGGCAGCTTTGCGGGCGCATTGGTCGGTGGTCTGCTCATCGGCGTGGTTGAATCACTAGGGGGTTTGTGGTTCGGTGATTCGCTCGGCCAGATGGGCATCTTCGCGATCTTCATTGTTGTGCTGCTGGTACGCCCTCAAGGGCTTTTCGGCGCGAGGGCCTAACCGATGCGCGACGTTCGTTCGATCCTGATCTTCGGTGTGCTGTTGGCCGTGGCCGCCAGCGTGTTGCAATCTGGCGTGCTGCTCACGTTTCTGATGATGTCGCTATATGCGGTGTTGCTATCGCAATCATGGAACATTCTCGGCGGCTATGGCGGGCAATTGTCGTTTGGACATGCATTGTTCTTCGGCGTCGGCGCATACACGCAGGCCATTGCGCAATTGAGCTGGGGCTGGAATCCGTGGCTCGCGTTGCCGGTTGCAATCGCATTCGGCGCGTTTGCCGGGCTGGTGGTGGGTGCGCTAGCGTTTCGCGGCGGATTAAAGGGTTCCTACTTCGCGCTGGTGACGCTGGCGTTTGCCGAAGTGGCGCGCATTCTCGCGGTGTCGGTGTCGTTTACGGGCGGCGGCGTGGGTCTGATGGTGCCGCTGCATGCGAGCGCGGCGAACCTGCAATTTGGGTCCAGGCGCGGCTATGTGTATTTGCTGCTGTCATTCGTGATTGCCGCGTTGCTGGTCACCGCATGGTTGCGTCATTCGCGTTTCGGCGCATACCTGCAAGCAGTGCGGGACAACGAAAGCGCCGCACGGGCGATCGGCGTCGATCCGGTGCGCGTGAAGCTGGGCGCGATCGCGTTGTCGGCTGCGTTCATGGGTGCGGCGGGCGCGTGCTATGTGCAGATGTTCCAGTACATCGATGCAGGTATCGCGTTCGGCCCGTCGATCTCGATCGAAGCGCTGGTGGGCGTGATTGTCGGCGGAGTCGGCACGTTGTGGGGACCGGTACTGGGCGCGGCACTCCTTTATGTCCTTGGTGAATCGACCCGCAACCTGTTCGGCGAATTGCCGGGTATCAGCATGGTGATCTATGGCGTGGTGCTGGTCGTGATCGTCATGTTTTTGCCGCGCGGCCTGACGGGTGCGGGCATGTCGGTGCGTCGCATGATGGGCCGGCCGGCGAAACCGAATCGCACTAGCGAGCGCAAGGAGGAAGCCCGTGTCTGATGCGCTTTTGCAGGCCCGTGGCCTGTCCATCACGTTCGGCGGCCTGAAGGCGGTGCAGGACGTCAGTCTCGATGTCATGCCCAACACGCTGACGGCACTCGTCGGTCCGAACGGTGCCGGCAAGACGACGCTGTTTGCGTTGCTGTCGGGGTTTCTTCGGCCCGGCGCCGGGCGCGTCCAGTATCTGGGGCGCGACATTACGGGGATGGCGCCGCATCAGTCGGCAAGGCTTGGCTTGACGCGGACGTTCCAGATCGTGCAGCCGTTCGGCGCACAGACTGTGCGCGAGAACATTGCGGTTGGCGCACACCTGCATCAACCTGGGCGGCGGGCCGCGCTGGCGGCCGCAGAGGAGGTCGCGGCGCGGGTGAATCTGCATGACAACCTCGATAAACCAGCAGCAGATCTGACCGTGAGCGGCCGCAAGCGTCTCGAACTGGCGCGTGCGCTTGCGACGAAGCCTCGTTTGCTGTTGCTCGATGAAGTGCTCGCCGGACTGAATCCAAGCGAGATCGACGAGATGATTCCCGTCATTCGTGGCCTGGTCGACAGCGGCGTCACGGTGCTGATGATCGAGCACGTGATGCGCGCGGTGATGAGCCTGGCCGAACACGTATGGGTGCTGGCGCAAGGCCGGTTGATCGCGGGCGGCACGCCGCGTGAAGTGACATCGGATCCGTCCGTGATCGAAGCGTATCTCGGTCACGGCACGGCCCAACGGCTGGCGCGTGAAGGAGAACGTCGGTGAGCGCATTGCTCGAAGTGAGCGGGCTTCGCACAGGCTATGGGCGCACCGAAGTGCTGCGCGGCGTGGATATGCGTGTCGACGAAGGCGAGATTGTCGTGCTGCTCGGCAGTAACGGTGTCGGCAAAACCACGCTGAACAACACCGTGTGCGGCATTAATCCTGCGTGGCAGGGCGCCGTGCGGTTCGACGGTCACGACCTGACCGGGCGACACTACCGCGCCGTCGTCGGAGCCGGCCTGATCCAGGTGCCGGAAGGTCGGCGAATTTTCCCGAACCTGAGTGTGCGCGAAAACCTCGAGCTTGGTGCATATACGCGCGGCAAGCCGAATCGGAGCCGCAACCTCGCGCGGATGCTGGAGATATTCCCGCGTCTTGGCGAACGGATCGATCAGCCGGCGGGCACGATGTCGGGCGGCGAGCAACAGATGCTCGCGATCGGCCGCGGCTTGATGGCCGAGCCGCGTTTGCTGATTCTGGACGAGCCGTCGCTGGGTTTGTCGCCGTTGATGGTCGAAGAAATGTTCGCGCTCATTGCGCGGCTGCAGAACGAGGGACTCGCGATTCTGCTGGTCGAACAGAACGTCGGCCAGTCGCTCGAAACCGGACAACGTGGCTATGTGCTGGAGAACGGGCTGGTCCGTTACTCCGGCACATGCGCGGAGTTGATGGCCAGCGACGAATTGCGTCGCGCCTATTTGGGGATGTAGTCGATGGCAGCAGCACAAACGCTTGCGCAAAAGCTGATTGCGGCGGCCTGCGGGCGGCCCGAAGTCGAAGTTGGAGAAATCGTCACGTGCAACGTCGATCTCGCGATGTTCCATGACTCGAGCGGTCCGCGCCGGTTGCAGCCGATGCTCGAACAGCTCGGCGCATCGTTGTGGGACAAGTCGAAGGTCGTGCTCGTGATCGACCACTATGTGCCGGAGGCCGACGACGAATCGCGCCGGATCGTGCGCATCGCGCGTCAATGGGCAAGCGCACAGCAGTTGCCGAACGTCTACGACAGTGTCGGCATCTGCCATGTGGTGTTGCCGGAACGTGGCCACCTGCGACCGGGCATGTTCTGCGTGGGCGGCGACTCGCATTCGCCGACAGGCGGCGCGTTCGGCGCATACATGTTCGGCATCGGCAGCACGGAGATGCTCGGCGTCGCAGTATCCGGGCAGATCTGGGTCAAGGTGCCGGAGACCTTGCAGATGAACTGGCGTCATCGCCTTTCATGCGGCGTGACGGCGAAAGACATGATGCTGCATATGATCGGCCGCTTCGGCATGAACGGCGGCCGCTATCAGGCCGTCGAATTCTGCGGCGAAGCCATCAACGCGCTGTCGATGCAGGAACGCATGACGCTGTCGAACATGAGCGCGGAACTGGGGTCGCAGGTCGGCCTGATTGCGCCGGACGCGATTACGGTCGACTATCTTCGCGCCGCGGGCGTGCAAGATGAGATCGATGTCGCTCGCTGGCAAAGCGATCCGCAAGCACGCGTCGAGACGCACGACTTCGACGCCGCGCAACTCGCGCCGCAAGTGGCCGCGCCGCACAGCCCGGCGAATACGCGCGATGTCGGCGCGTTCGGCGATGTCGCCGTGCAGGTCGCCTATATCGGCGCGTGCACTGGCGCGAAACTCGAAGACTTGCGCGCGGCGGCCAGAATATTGCGCGGGCGCCGGGTGGCCGAGGGCGTGCAACTCGTCGTGGCACCGGCCAGTATCCGCGACCAGTCGCAAGCGGCAAGCGAAGGCGTGATGGATGTGCTAGAAGCAGCTGGCGCGCAAGTGCTCGCTACGACATGCGGCGCGTGTGCCGGTTATGGCGGCTCGATTCCCGAAGGCAGCACAGTTGTGTCGAGCACCGCGCGCAACTTCAAAGGCCGTATGGGCGCCGAGACGGCGCAGGTCTATCTGGGTTCGCCCTATACGGTTGCGGCGTCTGCGTTACGTGGACGCATTACCGATCCTCGCGAGGTGCTCGCATGACCGCTTGCCGCACGGCGTTCGCCGAAACCGGGTGGACTTCCGATCTGCATCGCGTATGGCGGGTCGGTGGGGATATCAATACCGATTCGCTCGCGCCCGGCGCGTATATGAAATTCGGTATCGACGAAATCGCCCGCCATTGCTTGCAAAACGAGCGCCCCGATTTTGCAGCGGGCGTCCAGACGGGCGACGTGCTCGTGGCCGGGCCGAACTTCGGCATCGGCTCATCGCGCGAACAGGCTGCCGCTGCGCTGGTACGCCTGGGCGTGCGGGCAGTGATCGCACCAGCGTTCAATGGCCTGTACTTTCGCAACGCATTCAACGTCGGCCTGTTGCTGCTGACGTGCGCCGACGCCGAAACGATCGGAGAGGGCGAGCGCATCGCGATCGACCCCCACGGCGGCGGCATCCTGCTGGCCGATGGGCGCGAGCTGCCGTGCGATCCCGTCCCTGCATTTCTGCTCGACATGGTCGACGCAGGCGGTCTGCTCAATTTGCTCAAGCAGCGCTACCCCACACCCAACGGAGTCATCTCATGCTAGACCCGGTCACGCTGGCGGTCCTCAAGGGCCGGCTGGAACAGATCGCCGATGAAATGGACGCGACCCTGTACCGCAGCGCCTTCAATCCGATCATCGCGGAAGCACACGACGCCTGCCACGGTATCTACGACGCCGTTTCGGGCGCGACGCTGGTGCAGGGCAAGTCGGGCCTGCCGGTGTTCGTCGGCGCGATGGCGTTCGCGGTGAAGGCGGCAATCCGCGTAGCAGGCGAGCGCGGCGGCATGATCGACGGCGACGTCTGGCTCTTCAACGATCCGTACGAAGGCGGCACGCACGCGAACGACTTCAAGCTGGTGCGTCCCGTGTTCCGCGACGGCAAGCTGTTCTGCTTCCTTGCGTCAGCGGCTCACTGGCACGACGTCGGCGGCGCGGTGCCCGGCAATTACAACCCGGCCGCTACGGAGTGCTGGCAGGAAGCCGTGCAGATTCCGCCCGTGCGGATCGTGCGGCGCGGCGAACTCGATGCCGACGTGCTCGCCATTCTCAAAGCGAACACCCGCTTGCCCGATAGCCTGTGGGGCGACCTGAACGGCCAGCTTGCCGCGCTTGAACTCGGCGCGCGCCGCCTGAACGATCTGCTCGGCGACTACGGCGACAACGTCGTGCTTGAATCGCTCGCGCTGTTGCGCGAACGGGCTGTCAGGCTGATGCGCTCGCACGTGGCAGCGCTGCCCGACGGCGACTATACGTTCGACGACATGCTGGATAACGACGGCGTGCGCGACGAGCCGCTGAAGATCGCCTTATGCATGCGCGTTGCCGGCGACACGCTGACACTCGATTTCACCGGCACGTCGCCGGCTTGCGCCGGACCTGTGAACATCTCGCGGGCCACGGCGATCGCCGCCTGCTATGTCGCGCTCAAGCATCTGTTCCCGGACGTGCCCGCGAATGCGGGCGTGCTCGACGCCGTGTCGTTCGTATTGCCGGATGGGCTCGTGATCTCAGCCGACCGGCCGCGTCCGGTCGGCGGCTATACGGAAACTATCTTGCGCATGATCGACGTGATTTTTTGTGCGATGGCCCAGGCCGCGCCGGAACTCGCGATGGCGCAGGCTTACGGCACGATCAACGCGCTGTCGATAGCCGGTCATCGCAGCAGCGGCGCACGCAAAGGTCAGCGCTGGGTGATGTTCAGTTTCTTTGGCGGCGGTCACGGCGGACATTCGCAAGGCGACGGCCTGAGCCACGGCAATGCGCCGATTTCGACCGCGACGATCCCGCCGCTGGAAATTCTGGAGGCCGCCTATCCGGTGCGCTTTACGCAATGGGCGTTACGTCCCGATTCGGGCGGCGATGGCACCTATCGTGGCGGGCTGGGCGCGATCTATGAAATCGAACTGCTCGAAGACGAAGCGGAAGCGTTCATCTTCGGCGAGCGCGGACGCTCCGCGCCGCAAGGCATCGCGGGCGGCGCGGCGTCGGTGCGCAACGTGTTCCGCTATCAGCAGGATGGCGAATGGCACACGCCGCCGATGGCGTCGAAGATGCTCGGCATCCGCCTGAAGCGCGGCGAACGCGTGCGGCTGGAAACGCCCGGCGGGGGCGGCTATGGCGCGCCGTCGGAACGATCGGATGCGGCACGCGAACACGACCGCGCGATGGGTTATGTCACGATGGATGTGAAGGAGCAACAGGCATGAAGGATGCGGCACACGGTTCTCTGGTCGTCGGCGTCGACGTGGGTGGCACGTTCACCGACCTGTTCGTCCTCGACGAAGCCGCCGGCACCGCGCGCGTGGTCAAGGTGCCGTCGACACGGGGCGAAGAAGCGCGCGGTTTCATGAACGGCATCGAACGCATCGGCGGCGAAGGCGAAGGGCATGGCGGCGCGCGTGCGATTGCGACGGTCGTGCATGGCACGACGGTCGGCACCAATGCACTGCTCGAACGAAAGGTTGCCCGCACCGGCATCATCACGACGGAAGGTTTTCGCGACGTGCTCGAAATGCGGCGCCGCGACCGGCCGCGCACCTGGGGCTTGCGCGGGACGTTCGAGCCGGTCGTGCCACGCGATCTGCGACTCGAAGTGAGCGAGCGCGTGCTGGCCGACGGCACGTTGCATACACCCGTGGACATCGCCCAGGTCGAGGCCGCCGCGCGCGCGTTGCTCGAACGCGGCTGCGAGGCAGTGTGCGTGTTCTTCGTCAATGCCTACGCGAATTCCGTCAATGAAGTGCTCGCAGTGGCCGCGGTGCGCGCGATCTGGCCCAACGCGAACGTCACGGCAGCGACCGAAGTGTTGCCCGAGATCCGCGAGTTCGAACGATGCTCGACGGCCACGTTGAACGCGTCGTTGCAGCCCGTCGTAGGCAGCTATCTGACGCGTCTCGAGAGCGATCTGAAAGCGCATGGATTCGGCGGCGAATTGCTGGTGGTGCAGAGCAATGGCGGGATCATGTCGCGCCAGACCGCGTGCGATGTGCCCGTGCGCACGGCGTTGTCCGGCCCGGCTGCGGGCGTGATCGCCTGTGCCGCGATCGGACGTGCCGCGGGCTTCCCGAATCTGGTGACGGGCGACATGGGCGGCACATCGTTCGATGTGTCGCTGGTTGCGCGCGGTGAAGCGTCGTTGTCCGCGCAGACCTCGATCGATTTCGGCATGGTAGTGCGCGCGCCGATGATCCAGATCGAGACGATCGGCGCGGGCGGCGGCTCGATTGCATCGGTCGATGCGGGCGGCCTGCTGCAGGTCGGCCCCGAGTCCGCCGGCAGCGTCCCAGGCCCGGCGTGCTACGGACGCGGCAACATGCGCCCGACCGTCACCGATGCCAACGTGCTGCTCGGTCGGATAGCAGCCGATCGTCCGCTGGGCGGCGGGCTTCTGTCACGGATGGACGCCGGCAAGTCGCGCGAGGCGATCGACATGCACGTCGCTGCGCCGCTAGGACTTGATGCGTACGCCGCGGCCGAAGCGATCCTGACGGTGGCGAACGCGAAGATGGCGGGTGCGATTCGCCTGGTGTCGATCGAGCGGGGCCATGATCCGCGCGAGTTTGCCTACATGCCGTTCGGCGGCGGCGGCGCGCTGCACGTGTGCGCGATGATGCGCGAAGTTGGCACCACGACGGGCATCGTGCCGCGTTTTCCGGGCGTGACGTCGGCGATCGGCTGCGTGATTGCCGATATGCGCCACGACGCCGTGCAGACGCTGAACCGGGGGCTGGCCGAACTCGATGTCGACGATCTGCGTGCCCGCGTCGCGGGCATGGCCGACGCGTGCCAGCAGCGGCTCGATTCGGCGGGCGTTGCCTTCGAAGCGGTGCGCGAGAACGTCGAACTGGACATGCTGTACGTCGGCCAGAGCCATACGGTTCGCGTCGAAGTGCAGCGCGACGCGCTCGATCGTGCGGCGATCGGCGCCGCGTTCGAAGCCGCGTACCGCACGGCGTTCGGGCGCGCGCTGGACGGCATTCCCGTGCGCATCATGAACCTCCGCTATGCGCGCATCGGTGTCCGGCCCAAGTTCGATCTGGCCGTGCTGGCACCGAAGGCAACGACGATGCCGGCCTCGCCCGGCACGCAAGCGGTATTTCATGACGGCCAGTGGTGGGACGCCGTGCGCCATGCACGCCTCGACTTGCCGGTGGGCGCAACGGTGGACGGTCCCGCGATCCTCGAACAGGCCGATACCACGATCTGGCTCGAACCCGGTTTCAGCGGTCGAGTCGACCCATTGGGTAATCTGCTGATCACGCGCCGCACGACCTGAGAGATACGCATGATGACTTCCGGCACGCAACTCGATCCGCGACAGACCGCGCTCATCATCGTCGATCTGCAAAACGACTTTGTGAGCGAAGGCGGCGCCTATCATCGCGGCGGCGCGGCGTCGGACGCGGCGCGCGCATTGCCGCTGCGCGTGGCGCCAGTGGCTCGCGTGCTCAAGCAACGAGGCGGATTTGTCGCGGCAAGCCAGTTCACGTTATGGCCCGACGCCCAGGGTGAGCCGATGATCTCGCCGCATCTCAGGCAACTGCGCCCGTTCCTGCGTCGAGGTGACTTTGTCGCTGGGTCGAACGGTCACGCGACCGTCGCCGCACTCGACGATCTGGTCGATGTGTCGGTGTGGAAAGTCGCGTATTCCGCGTTCTTCAACACGCAGCTCGACTGGGTGTTGCGTCGCGCGGGCATCGAGGTCGTGGCGATCTGCGGCATCGTCACCAACGGCGGCGTGGCCAGCACCGCGCGCGACGCGCATATGCGGGACTATCGCGTGCTCGTTTTGGGCGACGGTTGCGCGGCATCGACGCAAGCAGCGCACGACGCCGCGCTTGCCGATCTTTGCACGGTCGGTGAGGTGACGACGTGCGAGGCTTTCCAGAGCCGCCTTGGCGCGTGAGCAGAAAAGAGGCTGGTTGGTCGCCATGGATGGCGGCGGCATCACCCGACCGAAAACAGGAGTAGAGACGATGGCGACAAAAGTAAACGGACTTAAGACCATCCTTCAGCAAGGTTCAGTCCTTGCCCCTGGCGTCTTCGACGCATTGACAGCGTTGATCGCCGAACAGGCTGGCTTCGAGGCGCTGTATCTATCCGGCGCATCGATCGCCTACACGCGGCTTGGCCGCTCGGATGTCGGTCTGACGACGTCATCCGAAGTCGAAGATACGCTTGCGCGGATTACCGAGCGTGTCGATGTTCCGTTGATCGTCGATGCCGATACGGGCTTCGGCAATGCGTTGAACGTCAAGCGCACGGTGCGTGGCTTCGAACGCGCTGGCGCGGCCATGATCCAGCTGGAAGATCAGACCTTCCCGAAACGTTGCGGGCATCTGGACGGGAAGTCATTAATCCCGGTTGCAGAGATGTGCGGCAAATTGCGCGCGGCAGTCGATGCGCGATCGAACAGCGAGACGATGATCCTGGCGCGCACCGATGCGGTGGCCGTCGAGGGACTGGACGCTGCGCTCGATCGCGCCGAGCGATATCTGGAAGCAGGTGCCGATGCGTTGTTCATTGAAGCGCTGCGCTCGGTCGAACAGATGAAAGCGGCCTGCGATCGCTTCGCAGGACGGGTTCCGTTGCTCGCGAATATGGTCGAGGGCGGTAAAACGCCGGTGCACAGCGTGCAGGCGCTGACGCAACTGGGATTTCGCATTGTTATTTTTCCCGGCGGCACGGCGCGCGCGGTCGCCCATACGTTGCAGGGGTATTTCTCCAGTCTGCGTGAGACCGGAACGACTTACCCTTGGAAAGATCGCATGCTCGATTTCGACGGAATTAACGACGTGATCGGGACGCAGGCGTTGATGGCAGAATCGAAGCTGTACGGTTAAAGACGCTCATCGCCTGCTCGCGGAGATCGCCGCCACCGGCAAACCGCGACGGCGATCGCGTCATCGTCACAGGGCATTCCAGACGCGGTCGCAAACAAGTGGCGAGCTTCAGGTGATGGCACCTAGTTGCCACGGCACGAACTCGTTGTGGCCGTATCCGTGCAACTCGCTTTTCGACTTTTGCCCGGAAGCGGTCGCCAGCATCAGTTGAAAAATTTCCTCCCCCATCTGCTCGACGGTGCGTGTTCCGTCAATGACCGCGCCGCAGTTGAGATCGAGATCTTCCTGCTGTCGATGCCAAAGCGCCGTATTCGTCCCGAGTTTCAGTGACGGCGACGGCACGCATCCGTATGCTGAGCCACGTCCTGTTGTAAAGCAGATCAGGTTCGCGCCCCCCGCGACCTGTCCCGTGGCGGAAACGGGATCGTAGCCGGGCGTGTCCATGAACACCAAACCATGAGCGTCGACCTGTCCGGCATAGCTGTACACGTCGACGAGATTCGTCGTGCCGCCCTTGGCCACCGCGCCAAGCGATTTCTCGAGGATCGTGGTCAGTCCTCCCGCCTTGTTGCCGGCCGACGGATTGTTGTCGAGACTCGCGTTCATCCGCGCACAGTAAGCTTCCCACCAGCGAATACGGGCAACCAGCTTCTCGCCCACTGCCTGCGACACCGCGCGGCGCGTGAGCAGATGCTCGGCGCCATAGATTTCCGGCGTTTCAGAGAGAATCGCCGTGCCGCCGTGCGCAACCAGCCGGTCGACGGCTGCGCCCAATGCCGGATTGGCGCTGATGCCCGAGTAGCCATCGGAGCCGCCGCATTGCAGCCCAACCAGGAGATGACTGGCATCGACTGGCTGACGTCGCACCTGGTTGGCCCCGGCAAGCATTGCCTTGACCTGGTCGATGCCTGCCGCCACCGTGCGTGAGGTGCCGCCACTGCTCTGGATCATCATCGTCTTCAGCGTGGCGCTCCCCGCGAGACCTTGTGCCTCCATCAACCCGTCGATCTGATTGGTTTCGCAGCCCAGCCCGACGATCAACACAGCGGCGAAGTTGGGATGGCGCGCGTAGCCGCCGATCGTGCGGCGAAGCACTTCGAGCGCCTCGCCGTTGGCGTCGATCGCACAGCCTTGTCCGTGCGTGAGGGCGACGACGCCATCCACGTTCGGATAGTCGGCAAGTGCCTGCGGATTGACGTCGCGCCGGAAGTAGTCGGCGATGGCGCGTGCGGCCGTGGCCGAACAATTCACCGACGTCAGTATCCCGATGTAGTTGCGGGTCGCGACACGCCCATTGCTGCGGACGATGCCCTGAAACTGCGCGGGCGGTCGCACGTGTATCGTCGGCCGGACGCCGGCGCCGAACGCATAGTCTCGCTCGAACGTGCCAATGGCGAGATTATGCGTGTGCACGTGCTCGCCGGACTCGATGGGGCGCGTCGCGAATCCGATGATCTGCCCGTAACGTCGTACGGGCGCGCCACTTTGGACAGACCGTAGGGCGACCTTGTGTCCGGGCGGCACCAGGCCGCGCACGGTGATGCCGTTACCGAGGCACATGCCCGCAACCAGTTGATGTCGCGCGATCACGACATCGTCATCGGGATGCAGCCGGATGATGGGATCAGTCGATGCCGCGGCAGCGGCAAGCGGCGTCGCTTCAGAGTCCGTGGTCGTGCGCATCAGACGGCTTCCTTGCCGGTTTCTACGTCCAGCGCCGCAAGGGATGGTATGCCGTACCGTGCGCCGCATGCTTCGAGCGCCGCGACGACAGCAGGACGCAGGCGCACGCCATGCGCGAGCTGCTCGCCGCGCCGGGCCATCGCGCGGTCGCCGGGCAGGCGCACGGGATCATGCGGGACGCGCGGTGCATTGCTGCGGCAGGCATCGCCTAGCCAGTCCATTTGCCGTCGCAACGCTTCGATGCCACCCAGTGCGGCCGGATCGTACAGCGTCATGAAGACGGTCGCGCCCCAGCCCTCCGCAGGGTCGGCGCGGCCGAATCCAGCGAGACCCCCAGTGAGTGCCTCGATCAGCAACGCGAGACCGAACCCCTTGTGACCCGCCGACAGTCCGCCAAGCGGCAGGATCGTGCCAGGCGGATCGGCAAACAGCACGCCCGGATCGCGTGTCGCCTCGCCATGCGCATCGAGCATCCATGGTTCGTCGAACAGCTGGCCATTCTGGTGAAGGCGTGCGCTCATCGCATTGGTCGTTACGGATGCCGAAATATCGATCAATATCGGCGTGGTCGACGTGGGCATACCGAGCGCGATGGGGTTGGGTGTAAACAACGGGCGCGTGCCACCGAAAGGCGCAACACTCTGCACGCTGGGATCGGAGCTCGCCAGCATCATCACCAGATTCGACTCGGTGGCGCGCAGCAGATACGCGGCAAGGCACGCGATGTGATGACTGCGTCGGATGACGAGCGTTGCGCTGCCGAGTTCTCGCACGCGGGGCATCAGCGCATCAATTCCGGCGTGGACGAGTGCCGGCCCCGGCAGCCGGTGACCATCCCACAGCAAAGTGGCAGCGCGGTCGGAGACAACTTCGGGCTTTCCGTCGCACGTCATCGTGCCCGCTTGCAGTTCGCGGACGTAACCGGGCAACAGCGCGAGGCCGTGAGTATCGTGTCCCATCAGGTCGCCTTCGACGAGCGTGCGTGCAACGTCGTCCGCGTATCCGCTGGCGAGGCCCGCTTTGCCCAGCACGTTGCGCGCATAGTCACGCAGCGCATTTGCGTCGTAGCGGTTCTTTTCCATCGCCATGTCTCCCCTCGTCGATGTCATGCAGCGGCTCGCACAGAATGCCGGCCATTGCGGTATGAGACGGACGATAGTCGAATGAACGAAGGCTGAGAAGACGTTGATTCAATGATCAAGTATTGTGCGCTGCACGGATGCTCACCTAGACTGGCCTCGCCGATGCAGCACAGCGCTGGCTGCATCTTCTCGCTGACAGCAACGGGGATCGAGGAGAGACATCTGTGAGCAATGAATACATCACCGGCAAGGTGAAAGCCATCATCGGTGCGCAGACCGACTGGGTTGTGTCGACACATCCCGTCGAAGCGGGCGAAGTGCGCCGCTTCCATCACGCGACGATGGACGACGCGCGCCGCTACTGGGACGAAGACTGGGCTGCGACGAGCCGCTACGGCAGCGTGGTCGCGCCGCCCGGTTTTCCCGTGCATGCATTTCGCCGGCCAGCGAACTCGCCCGATCCGCTCGACGACATGAACAAGCCCGACTACGACGGGTTGAGCCGCAGCTTCAGCGGCCTGCCTGCCGTCGAAGTCGAACTGCCGCGCGACCTGAACGGCGGCTACGAATACGAGCTGTATCGCTACGCGCGCGTCGGCGAGAAGGTGCTGCGTCAGGCACGCTACAAGGACATCGTGCAACGCGACGGCAAGAGCGGTCCGATGGTGTTCGTCATCATCGAGGAGACCTACACGACCGAGTCCGGCGAAAAGCTGCTCAAGGTCACCAATACGCAGATCATGCGCTAGGCGAGGACTGTCATGGCCGCACTATGTTTTGAAGACGTCGAAACCGGCACGGAGATTCCGCCTGTCGTCAAAGGTCCGATGACCACGGCGCACATCATGCGCTGGTCGGCTTCGATGGAGAACTGGCACCGCATCCACTACGACTGGCGTTTCGCGACCGGGCACGACAAGCTGCCCGACGTGATGGTCAACGGATCTTGGAAGCAGCACATCATGCTGCAACTCCTGACGGATTGGGTCGGCGAGAGCGGTTGGGCATGGAAACTCCAGTTCCAGTTTCGCGGCATGAACGTGCCCGGCGACGTGATTACGGCCTGGGGCCGCGTGACGGGCCGCGAGCGGCGCGGCCGCTATGGTCTCGTGCATCTGGAGATCGGGCTGCGCAACCAGCAAGGCAGGGAGAGCACGCCGGGCACCGCGACGGTCGTCCTGCCACTGCGGCATGGCGCACCTGTGCCGTATCCGTTCGATCCCGCTGTTCTCGATGAGGCAGCGTGAGTACGGCCGCCTCTGCCGCGCCGCCGCGGGCGTCGACGGTGTCCCTTGCAGCGCCCCTGGCTGGCGTGCGTGTGATCGAATGGAGCGGCTCGATGTCGGCGTCGTTCTGCGCGCGCGTGCTGTCCGATCTCGGCGCCGACGTGCTCAAGCTCGAACCACCGGGCGCGGGCGATCCATTGCGGCGCGTTGGTCCGTTCGCGCCGCACGCGGCCTACGGCGACGATGCCGCGCTCTTCGCCTACCTGAATCATGGCAAGCATAGCGCGACGCTCGATCCATCGTACCCGGCGGGCGCCGCATTGCTGAAGCGCCTTGTCGAATCGGCTGATCTGCTGATCACGTCCGCGCACGCGTCGCGCCTCGCCGAACTCGACCTCGACGGCAACACGCTGAGGAAGCTCCAGCCAGCACTGGTGACGCTCGCCGTCACGCCATTCGGAACACGACTCGCGGATGACGCGTCGGCGAACCGGACGGACGCCGACACGCCTGCCGCCTTCACCGATTTCACGCTCACGCATCATGCGGGCTATGCGTTCCATCAGGCGCGGCCGGTGCATGCGCCCAGCGAGCAGCCGCCCGTCGCGTGCGCGGATCGCGAAGTGGCGCTCGCGACGGGTATCGCGGCGACGAACGCCGCGCTCTGGGGCCTGCTCGAAGCCCAACTGCACGGTGAGGGCCGCAGCATCGAATGCGCGGAGCTGGACGTCATTGCTCATCTGTTGATCGAACCCGTTGCCGATTACGGACGCGGAGAACGCACCTTCAGCCGCCTGCGCGAGGAACTGCAAGGCACGGAAGTCGCGGGCGGGCTGATCTGGCTGCTGCCCTGCAGGGACGGCTTCGTGATGATTTCGCCGCGCGAGGAGCATCAGTGGGAACGCTGGGTCGAACTGCTGGGCAATCCGCCGTGGTCGCGCGATGCGGCGCTGTGCGGCGAACGCACCGCGCGCAACGAGAACTGGATGACCCTTCAGGAAGAAATGGCGAAGTGGACGCGCGAGCATACGCGCGCGGATGTGTTCGAGCGCGCGCAGGCGGCGCGCGTGGCGTGCTTTCCCGTTAGCGGCGCGCGCGATCTGCTCGAGAACGCGCAATTGAATGCGCGGCGCTTTTTCGATTGCTGGGAAGGCACGGGCGACACCCCGCTGTCGATGCCGGGCTTGCCGTTTTGCCTGCGCACGAGTTCCGGCGCAGAACTGCCGCGCGGGCGCGACGTGGCGTCGCCTCGCTTGGGCTCGGCCAATCGCGCCGTATTCGAAGAGCGTCTTGGGCTGTCGCCGGCTCACATGGAAACACTGCGACAGCAGGGAGTGGTCTGATGAGAAAAGCGGAAAGCGGGGCATTGTCCGGCCTGCGCGTGATCGACTTCAGCTGGGTACTGGCCGGCCCGATGACCACCAAGATGCTCGCGGGCATGGGCGCGGAAGTGATCAAGATCGAGTCGTCGACCCGGCGCGAGCACACGCAGCGTCAGCCATGGTGGGCCGTGGTGAACGCGGGCAAGAAGAGCTGCACGATCAATCTCAGCCGGTCGCAGGGCCCCGAGCTGATTCGCCGCCTGATCGCGCAGAGCGACATGGTGGTCGAGAACTTCTCGAACGGCGTGCTGGCGAAGTTCGGGCTCGACTACCCGGCGCTTGCCGCGATCCGGCCTGATCTGATCTTCGTCTCCGCGTCCGGCACCGGCCGCGAGGGACCACAGCGCGACGCGCTCGCCTACGGCTCGCTTTTGCAGGCCTACAGCGGCCGCGCGAGTGTGGTCGGCACGCCGAACGAGCGCGTCGAGGCGATGGGCATCCTGCCGGCGTGGACCGATCCGATCACGGCGCTGTGGGAGTGCTGTGCGGTGCTGGCCGCCATCCGCCACCGCCGCGTGACGGGCGAAGGCGCTTTCATCGACCTTTCCATGCTGGAGAGCACAGTCGCGCTGCTGCCGGAACTACTGTTTCGCGAGGCCTTGGGCAGCGCCACGCCGGCCGCGAGCGGCGCGCGCGAATGGAGCGCCGCCCCGTCCGGATGCTTTCGCTGTGAGGGCGATGACGCGTGGCTTGCCGTGTCCGTCTGCGACGACGGGCAATGGCGCGCGCTATGCGATGCAATGGACAAGCCCGGACTCGCCACGGACTCGCGCTTTGCCGACGCGCTTGCCCGCGCTGCACATCGTTCGGAAGCGGACGATCTGCTCGCCGCATGGCTCGCGCACCAGCCGGCCGGGCAGGCGCTCGATGCGCTGCAATCGCGTGGCGTGCCGGCGGCGCGTTCGCGGCATATCGGCGCCGTGATGGAAGACTCTTATTTCGCCAAGCGCGGGCTATTCCCCGAACTGGCCGACGGCTCGCGCAGCATTGCGCTGCCGTGGCGTGACAGCGGGGGCTTTCGAGGCGATTTCACGCCGCCGCCACGGCTTGGCGAGCACAACGACTACGTGTTCCGCGAGCTGTTGGGACTCGACGCGGGCGATATCGAAGCATTGACGGAAGCGGGCGTGCTGCGCTGAGGGCTCGATCGGCCTGATCGGCCCGCTGAACAATCTATCTGAAGGAGCGGTGACATGAGAGAGAAGGTAGCGGTATGCGAAGTGGGGCCTCGCGATGGCCTGCAGATGGCGCACGACATCATGCCGACGGAGCTGAAGGCGCGCTGGATTGCGGCCATTGCGCAGGCGGGTGTCGGCGAGATCGAAGTCGGGAGTTTCGTGCCGCCCAAGCTTGTGCCACAGATGGCGGACACGGATGCGATCGTGAAGGCCGCGCTGCAGCAGCCGGGCCTGCGCGTGATGGCATTGGTGCCCAATCTGCGCGGCGCACAAGCGGCGTATGCGGCGGGCGCCCATGGAGTCGGCGTGCCCGTTTCGGTGAGCGAAGGCCACAGCCGGTCGAACACGCGCAAGGGCACAATGGAGCAGGTCGCGGAAGTGCGCCGGATCGTCGAATGGGTCAGGGAACAGGAGCGGCCGATGGCGATCGAGCCCGGCTGTGCGACCGCGTTCGGCTGCGCGATCGACGGCGTGATTCCGCTGCAGAAAGTGATCGAAACAGCCGTGGCGCTGGCTGAAGCCGGCGTCGATGCCGTCGCGCTGGCCGACACGGTCGGCTATGGCAATCCGGCGCAGGTGCGAAAGATGGTCAAGGCGGTGCGCGCCGAGATCGGCGACCGGCTGACCAAGCTGCATCTGCACGACACCATGGGACTCGGGCTCGCCAATGCGCTCGCCGGACTGGAAGAGGGCATTCGCTCGTTCGATTCGGCGCTGGCGGGCCTCGGCGGCTGCCCGTTCGCACCGGGCGCGTCGGGCAACATCGTCACCGAAGACCTGGTGTTCATGCTGGAGAGCATGGGCTTCGATACGGGGATCGACCTGGACCAACTGATCGCCGCGCGCGATCTGCTGCATGAAGGCGTGCCCGCCGAGCCGATGTACGGGCAGGTGTCCAAGGCCGGCATTCCGAAGACGTACCGTGTGCTCGCACCGCTTCATGCGTAGCGAGACCGTCAGTCCGTGTAGGGCTACTGGCATAACCGGATTGTGAGCTCACAGGCATTCGATTATCTTGTCGGTCACTGTGCCCCCGTACGGCGTCCCGCCGTCGGCAAGGAGACCGAGGTGCAACGGAACCGACAAGACGGCGCGGCAGTCCCCGTGCAAGCGGCCGGCGATTATCTGACACGCGCCGAAACGCTCGCGCTGCTTCAGATCAAGCTGCAAACGCTGTATGCCTACGTCAGCCGCGGCTTGATTCGCAGCGTGCCGCAGGGCGACAAGGGCCGCCGGCTGTACTCGCGTCAGGACGCCGAGCGCATGAAGTCGCGCGCCGATGCGCGCAGCGGCCATGCCCCCGTTGCAGCGGCCGCGATGCGCTGGGGCGAGCCCATCATCTCCAGCACGCTCACGGAGATCACCGCGCAAGGACCGCGCTATCGCGGCGTGGGGGCGCTCGACATGGCCCGCGACGGGCAGACCTTCGAAGCCGTCGTGAAAGCGCTATGGAATACCGGTGACGAGCTCACGCTGTCATGGCAACCCTGCGCCCGCACGCTGCGCTTTGCCGACGCGTGGCCGCGCATCGCTGGCATGCAGCCTCGGCGCGAACTCGTACGGTTCTTCGCCGACATCGCGTTGCGCTTCGGCAGCGAACATCTGCGCGGGGCGCGCTCATCCGATGCGCAGTTCGTCGCGGCGAGCCGGATGATCGCGACGATGGCGCATTGTCTCGTCCATTTGCGCCGTTCGCACGATAGTGCGGCGACGGCTGTCGCGCGCAAACGCGGCGGCGGGCTGTCCGCGACGCTGCTCGCCGTGCTGGGCGGAACGGTTTCGCCGCAGCACATTGCCGCGCTCGATGCGGCCCTCGTGTTGTGCGCCGATCACGAGCTCGCGCAGGCGACCTTCGTCGCGCGCATTGCCGCGTCGGCGGGCGCCGATGTCGGCGAATGCGTCGCGGCGGCGATCCTGACGCAAACGGGGCTCACCTCCGCGCGCTCATACGAAGCCACCGAAGACCTGCTGCGCGCCTGCAAGACGACGGTGCAGGCACAACGGCTGTTCGAAGAGCACCATGCGGCCCACGGGAGTCTGCCGGGCTTCAATCATCCGCTGTACCCGGAAGGCGACCCGCGCGCCCGCTATCTGATCGACGTCGCGCGGCGGCTCGAGGGCCGTCATCCGTCCGTCGAGCCGCTGTATGCGGCGCTGGACATCGCGGCGACGCATGGCTGTCTGCCGAGTCTCGAATTCGGCTTGACGTTGCTCACGATCGCATTGGGTCTGCCGCCGCGCAGCGCGTTTTCGCTGTTTATCATCAGCCGCACGGCGGGGTGGCTTGCGCATATTGTCGAACAGCGCAAGTCGGGCGCGCTGATCCGTCCGCGCGCCGATTATCTGCAGGCGCGTCCGGCTTCGGATGATGCAGAGGACCTGCTGCCCGTCGGCGGCGCGATGCTGGCGGCGCAATCGCCTTCCTGACTGTCGCCTCGTCGAACGCTGCTACCTCAACGGCCCTGCGCGGGCCGTTTTTATTGCATGCGTCGATCGTCGGGCGCCGTTCGCGTCGTCGTGCAAATAAAGCGAAGTTGATTCAACGATCAAGTATTGTGGGCCATCGCGCGCGTCACTAGACTGGGCTCTACTGAAAGGGAATAGCAGCCGGACTGGTGGATTGGAGAGGGGCGTGTCAGGGGAGCTGATTGCGTCGCGCTCACGATCACGATGTCTCGAATGAAAATAATTAGTATCCCGACATGATTGTCCCAGTCGATGTGGGGCTCAGCATTGAGCGACCATCCAGACAGGGCGCACAGGAGGAAGACACGATGAGCACCCCGAACAGGGCGATTGGCGCCGATGTCGTCGGCTCGCTTGAAAGGGCGGACTATCCGTCGCGTCCCATCACTGCGGGCTCGGTGACCGCGCGCTTCGACCGGCTGCCGATGACTGCCACCATGTGGAAGCTGCTCTTGCTCGTCGCGCTCGGCGGATTCTTCGAGCTCTATGATGTGTACTTCGCGGGTTACATCGCGCCGGGCCTGTTTCACTCGGGCATCCTCACGCCGACCACGCCGACCTTCTTCGCGATGAACGGCCTCGCCGGTTTTCTCGCATCGCTGTTCATCGGCCTGTTCATCGGCACGATCGTCTTCGGCAGTCTCGCGGACCGCTTTGGCCGGCGCCGCGTGTTCGCCGCGTCGATGCTGTGGTACTGCGTCGCGGCCATCATCATCGCGTTCCAGGACACGGCGCTCGGCCTCAATGTATGGCGTGTCATCTGCGGCATCGGCGTGGGCGTGCAGTACGTGACCATCGACTCCTACGTGTCGGAGCTGACGCCGCGTCACGCGCGCGGGATGGCCTTTGGACTCGTGTACGGCGTCGCGCAGATATGCGCACCGTTGATCGCGTTCCTGGCATGGGTGCTGGTGCCCATCGCACCGTTCGGCTTCGACGGCTGGCGCTGGGTGATCGCGCTTGGCTCGGTGGGCGCATTGCTGGTCTGGTATCTGCAACTGCGTCTGCCGGAATCGCCTCGCTGGCTCGCGCAGAAGGGCCGCGTCGAAGAGGCCGAGCGCGTCATGCAGATGATCGAAACCCGTGTGCGTAACGAGTACGGCAAGGAATTGCCCACACCCGCCGAAGCGCCCGAAGCGGACGAGCAGAAGGGCACGTTGCGTGAAGCCTTCAGCCCGCAGTATCGCAGTCGCACGCTGATGCTCGTCGTCGTCAACTTCTTCCAGACTATCGGCTATTACGGCTTCGTCAGCTGGATTCCGACGCTGCTCATCGCGAAGGGCATCCTGGTGACGCGCAGCCTCGAATACACCTTCCTGATCGTGCTGCTCTATCCCATCGCGCCGTTTATCGTCATGCTCGTCGCGGACCGCTTCGAGCGCAAATGGCAGCTTGTGTGGAGCGCGATATCGGTGGCGGTGATCGGCGTGATCTTCTCGATGTTGAAGGCGCCGGGCTGGCTGATTGCCGTGGGCATCGTGCAGACGCTGGTCGTCAACTGGCTCTCGACCATCGTGCACACGTATCAGGCGGAATTGTTCCCGACTCGCATGCGCGCGGGCGCAGTGGGCTTCGTCTATTCGTGGAGCCGCCTGTCGTCGATCTTCGTCGGTTTCTTCATCGCGTTCTTCCTGCGCGAGTTCGGCCCCGGCGGCGTGTTCGCCTTTATTGGCTGCGCAATGACGATCGTCGTGCTTGCGGTCGCGCTGTTCGGACCGCGTACCACGGGCCTTGCACTCGACGATATCGCTCGATGAGTATCAAGGCGTCCGCCGCAATTTGTGGAAATCCTGACACGCCTCGCGAGGGCGTTGTCAGGTTGTTCTGGTCATCGCGTAAGATGGTGCGATGAAGAAATCAAAGTCGCTGTATCAGGGTCACCGTTTCCCCGCTGGTGTTGTCAGTTGCGCCGTGCGTTGGTATTTTCGCTTCCAGTTGAGTTTGCGCGACATTGAGGAGTGACTCTTCGAGCGCGGCGTGGTCGTGACGTACGAGACGATCCGATGCTGGTGCGACAAATTCGGTGCAGGCTTTGCTCGCCACGTGAAAGCTGCCCGACGCAAGACAGGCAGCACCTGGCATCTCGACGAGATGTTTGTGACGCTGCGCGGTGAGCCTTACGTGCTTTGGCGTGCGGTTGATGAACATGGCGCCGAGCTCGAAATCCTGTTGCAGAAGCGACGCGACAAGGCCGCCGCCAGACGCTTATTCAAACACGTGCTTCGTTCGTGTCCGGTGCCACACAAAATCGTCACCGACCAGCTGCGCAGCTACCCGGTCGCGAAGGCGGACATCCGCGAACTGGCCAACGTCAAGCATGTGTTCGTTAAGGCGGCGGCCCGGTTAAACAACCGGGCCGAGAACAGTCATCAGCCAACGCGCGAACGGGAGCGTCGCATGCGGGGCTTTCGCGAGCGCAAACGCACGCAGGCATTTCTATCGAGCTTTGGTTTGATCCGGCAGCACTTCGCACTCAAACGACATCTGCTGTGTGCTTCGCTGTATCGAAAACAACTCGGCGAACGCTTTGCCGCGTGGCATCGATTTACTGAGCTCACCCGCTAAGGATGCGCCATCTGCTGGTTGCGCGGCTGAAGGTGTGGTGACCGACTGGGTCGAATTTTGACCAACCGCCCGGACTGACATAGTTCTCTCCAAACGTTTCGCCGCTTTTCGGCAGGTGGCCTATCGGCAACCCGCACCAGTCACTTGCGCAGAATATTTTTTCGAAACTGCCAATCGGTTAAGGTCGCGTTAATGTTTGACGCGTACACTACGGCAGTGGACCTTCGGCTTATGGCGGCATGACAGTCGTCCTTACAACGGTCGCATGTTCCTTACCGGCAATTCCAATTCAGTAAATGACTGGCTGCCTGAGCGCAAGCTAGTCGAAGATATAACCGGAGACCCTTCAACGCATCATGCAAGCAACGCCGGTTGCGAGGCAATTAGGCCATCCGCTCACGTAGAGTCACCGTCGGATTGTTGGTCCACGTGTCGACGTCAACTAAAACTGCCGGGGCGGCAGAAGTAATTGTCGCGCCAGACACCTGTCTGTTACTCGTGGGGGGCAAGCCAGGATCCGCGCCCTTTACAGGCCTTTCACGTCCCGGCGCCAATCTTCGTCGCTTCCATCAAGCGTCGCTTGGACAGCATCGGGAAGTCGGTGTAGGAGTTTGACTTTCGCCCTATCGATGCTTTGCTTCAGTGTGGTACGCCAGGACAGCGACATCGCCTTGGCCGTCTTACCTGATCAACGTTTGTGGTCAACGAACAGAGGCGTTTCAGTTGGCATAGCCGACCGCCACACAGGAGATGGTCTTGCAACAAATCGGTCATTTGCTCGTCGTCGCTTTACTGCGCACGCTCTCAATACTTCCGTACCAATGGGTCGCGAGGCTTGGCAGTGGGCTCGGCGCGGCCCTGTATACGATTCCTGGCCGTCGCAAACATATAGTCCTTGTCAACCTGCGTCTCTGTTTTCCGGAAAAGACGACACGTGAGTGCGATGAGCTTGCAAGGGAACACTTCCGGCACGTCGTCCGCAGCTATCTCGAACGAGGCATTCAATGGTTTGGTAGCGCCCAAAGAATAAGAAATATTGTCCAGGTCCAAAGCGCGATTGATCTCGAAGACAGGAATGCTCCGCCCACCATCTTTATGGGGTTTCATTTCGTGAGCATCGAGGTTGGGTGCATGCTTTACTCGCTGAAGATGCCCGCCGCTTCCTTGTACACGCACATGTCCAACACGCGACTTTGCGATCTGGCCAGACGGCAGCGCGGCCGATTCGGCGCAGAGATGATCGAACGCTCGACCAGCGCCAGGAAGATCGTGAGACTCCTTCACGAGGGCAAGCCGGTCATGCTTGCCGCGGACATGGACCACGGCATCGAAAACTCTGTTTTTGTGCCTTTTTTTGGCGTCCCAGCGTGCACGCTGACTTCTGTTTCTCGACTTGCGAGAATGGGGCACGCACGCGTTGTGCCGTTCGTCACGGAAGTACTGCCGGATTTCAAAGGGTATCGGTTGAACGTTTTTGCGCCGCTCAGCGATTTCCCATCGGGAAGCGATACGGATGATGCGCGTTGCATGAATGCGTTTCTTGAGACCCAGATACTGAAATTTCCTGCCCAGTACTACTGGGTGCATCGACGCTTCAAGCATCGTCCACAGGGCATGCCCGCGGTATATTGATTGTGCGATGCGCACAGTTCTTTTTTATGTTTTCCGGCAATCTGTCGAAACGGCGCTGTCACGTTAAATTGTTCGCGACGCAATAGTAGAGAGGGCACATGTTTGCTCAGAATGCGGGCGGATCTTGGGCGGCCTCAGTGAAACGATGCCAGGCGGCAAAGTGTGCGGCGAGTTGTTTGCGATAGAGTGAGGCGCGTAGCAGGTGTCGCTTGAGCGCGAAGTGCTGCCGGATCGGACCGAAGCTCGATAAGAAAGTCTGCGTGCGTTCAGGCTTCGCGGAAGCCACGCATGCGTCGCTCGCGTTCGCGCGTCGGCTGATGACTGTTTTTCGCCCGGTTATCGACCCGCGCGCTGGCTTTGACGAAGACGTGTTTGACGTGAGGCAGTGCGGGAATCCCGGCTTTCGCGGCCGGATAGCTGCGTAGCTGGTCGGTCACGATCTTGCGCGGTGCCTCAGCACACGAGGCAAGCAATCGCCGGAATGCGCATCGATAAACGCAGACACATCGTCGAGGACGGGTGCGACCGTGATGACAGACGAGAGCGCGCGAATCGGGCGCGCGAGGCTTCCGACGATGATTGCGTGGTTCACTCCTGTATAACGTTCCAGGGTGAAGCGGTCGTGGGCGGACTCGAGTCGCGCAGCGAAGCGCGTCGTATTGCCTGGATCAACTGTGCGATCCGCTGTGCCGACCCCCAACCAGATCGGCGGCTCGGATCCGTTGACGTGATTGATCGGCTGGCTGTCTTCTCTCAGTTCGGCTGGAAAGATCGTTTTCAGATTCTCGTCCCGCAAGGGAAGGAAATCGTACGGACCGGCCAGCCCGATTGCGCCTGCAAGTGAATGCGCGTCGATGCCGTATCGCATCAGATAATGCCGATCCGTTGCGAGCAGCATCACAATCTGCGCGCCGGCTGAATGTCCCATCAGAAACATATGCTGCGGGTCAGCGCCAAAGTCTGCTGCGTGCGTGTGCGCCCAGTCGACCGCTGCGGCTGCGTCCTCGATAAATCCCGGAAAGATTGTGTCGGGATAGAGCCGGTAGTCAGGAATTACCGTCACGTAACCGCGCGACGCCAGCGCCTCTCCAACAAACCGGTAATCACGCCGATCACCCGTTTGCCAGCTGCCGCCATAGAAGAAGACCACCAGCGGTCTCGGCGTGTCTGCTGATGCAGATGACGTCGGCACATAGACGTCAAGAGCGTGCCGGTCGCCACTTTCATATGCGAGTGCAGTATGCGCCGAGTAACCGGTCCGCGGTACGAGCGCGTCAATGAGCTTGACGGGACTGCATGCCGCGAACGTTGCTGCCGTCGTGACGGCCAACACCAGACATCGCGACCGCATTCTGATGGTTTTCATGAGGGGGCCTCTCGACAGAACGGCGGGCTAGCGCCCAAGCTTGTTTATACGCGTGCCGAGATCACGCGGATGCGAACGGCGCCGAGCCAATCGGCAACAAAACGTTGTGGTCTGCTGGCCCTCATGAAACCATACGAGGAACATTCCATGCGCAAGCTACGACCGACGTTCTGGAAAATCGGGCTGCTCGCTTCCAACCTTAATCGTTCAACACGTGGATCAACAAGAAGCCTGGAATTTCGCGCAGGCTAACCATCCGTCATCCTGGTTAATTGATCCGCAGATGGGGCGCGGGTTACTTTACGAAAAACCCAGCGTCACCACCGGCCCAGAATCGCCGCGCGCCCGGCTCCACGCCAGGCCAGTGAAGGGGGATAGCGCGCATCAAGCCCATTCGAAGGAGACACCATGCACGACATCAAATCAATGAAACGAGAGATTCCCGTTTTTGAGGTGCCAGACGCGTTCTCGAAGCGGGCGACGATCGCAGGTATGGGCGTCTACAACGCGCTGTGCGCAGAAGCAGAAAGAGACTACGAAGGATTCTGGGCTCGCCTCGCTCGCGGTAATCTTTTTTGGTCCAGACCGTTTACGCAGGCTCTGGACGAGAGCAACGCGCCATTTTATCGATGGTTTGGTGATGGTCAGCTCAACGCGTCGTACAACTGTCTTGACCGCAATCTGCAAACCGGGAACGGCGACAAAGCCGCAATCCTGTTTGAGGCAGACGACGGTGCATTAACGCGCGTCACATATCGCGAGCTGCATGTCAAAGTCTGCCGGTTCGCAAACGCGCTGAAGAGCCTTGGTGTCTCCAGGGGCGACCGTGTCGTCATCTATCTGCCGATGTCGATCGAAGGCGTAGTGGCCATGCAGGCTTGCGCTCGTATTGGAGCGATCCATTCGGTGGTCTTCGGAGGTTTTTCGGCGAAGGCACTGCAGGAGCGTATCGCCGATCTCGGTGCGGTTTTGCTGATCACGGCGGACGAACAGATGAGGGCGGGGAAGGTGCTTCCGCTCAAGTCCATCGCGGACGAGGCGCTCACGATGGGAGGCTGCGAGTCCGTGCGTCACGTAGTGGTTTACCGGCGGACAGGCAACAGGATCGAATGGATTGAAAATCGCGATCGCTGGATGCACGAGATTTCGGCGAGCCAGCCCGAGACATGCGAAGCCGAACCGGTGGACGCCGAGCATCCCCTCTTTGTGTTGTACACGTCCGGTTCCACCGGCCGTCCTAAAGGCGTACAACACAGCACCGCCGGCTACCTGCTCTGGGCGATGCTCACGATGCAATGGACATTCGACATCAAGCCGGAGGACGTGTTCTGGTGTACCGCAGATATTGGCTGGATCACGGGGCACACGTATATTGCATACGGGCCGCTCGCGGCGGGCGCAACGCAGGTCATGTTCGAAGGTGTGCCGACGTATCCCAACGCGGGCCGCTTCTGGGAAATGATCGAGCGCCACAAGGTCAGCATTTTCTATACCGCGCCGACGGCGATCCGCTCGTTGATCAAGGCAGCCGACGCGAATGCACAGGTGCACCCCAGCCGCTATGACCTGACGAGTTTGCGTCTGCTTGGCACCGTGGGCGAGCCAATCAACCCAGATACGTGGCAGTGGTATCACCATCACATCGGCAGCGATCGCTGTCCAATTGTCGACACCTTCTGGCAGACCGAAACCGGCGGCCATATGATCGCGCCTTTGCCCGGTGCGACGCCGCTCGTGCCGGGCTCGTGCACGCTTCCGTTGCCGGGCATCATGGCCTCGGTGGTCGATGAAAGCGGGCAGGCATTGCCGGATGGGAGTGGCGGAATCCTTGCGATCCGGCGCCCATGGCCGTCGATGATCCGCACGATCTGGGGCGATCCTGAGCGATTCCGGCAGAGTTACTTTCCCGCGGAACTTGGAGGTAACCTCTATCTCGCTGGTGACGGAGCGATCCGCGACAAGGACAACGGCTACTTCACGATCACGGGTCGCATCGACGACGTGCTCAACGTTTCCGGACACCGGATGGGGACGATGGAGATTGAATCCGCGTTGGTGGCCCACCCTCTGGTGGCCGAGGCCGCCGTAGTGGGTCGTGCCGATGAAGTGACCGGGGAGGCCATCTGCGCCTTCGTGGTGCTCAAGCGCGAGTGTCCGTTGGGCGGCGAAGCGCGGCAACTCGCTGGCGACCTCCGAAAATGGGTAGGCGAGCAGATCGGACCGATTGCCAAGCCGAAGGACATCCGGTTCGGAGACAACTTGCCGAAGACCCGCTCGGGGAAGATCATGCGGCGACTGCTACGCTCGCTGGCTAAAGGTGAAACAATCACCCAGGATGTCTCGACTCTCGAAAATCCCGCGATTCTGGAGCAACTGGGCGAGGCGTTCTAGCGTCGACGTATACTGAGGGATGGTATCTGTGCCCTCGCGTTCGCACACGATCAACGAGTCACCATGGCAATCCCCGCCTCTCCCCGGCAAAGCAGAATGAGCGAACCATCGCCGTCTGAGCGCCGAAGGATGCGGGGTAACGCTATTGACACCCGTTAGCGCGAAACGATAACTCTCAATTCCGACACATCCAAAGCCCGAGATGCGCGACCGAATCGACGATGAGATCACCTTTCGCAAGCTGGAAGTCCTGCTCGCGTTCATGGAGACGGGCAACCTGTCGAAGGCGGCCGAGGTCCTGGACGTCAGCACGGTCAGCGTGCACCGGGCGTTGCATTCGCTCGAACAAGGCGTGCGCTGCGCGCTGTTCCGGCACGAGGGCCGCAATCTGAAGTCGACGGAAGCCGCACAGATGCTCGCCGACGTGGCAGAAGAAGTGCTCACACTGATGTCCGACGGCATTCGCGCGACGCGCGAGGCCGCGGGCTATTCGTCAGACCGTCTGAAGATCGGCTCGCTGTATTCGCTGACGATCAAGACCGTGCCGGGCATCATCATCGACCTGAAGGTGCGTCGGCCAACCCTTCAGGTCGAACTCGTGCTCGGGTCGAATGCCGAGCTGCTCGACAAGCTGAAGCAGGGCGCGGTCGATGCGGCGCTAATGGCAGTGGCCGAGGGCGAGCCTGAAGTCGATTCGTTGCCGCTCTTCGAAGACGACATCTTTTTCGCGGCACCCGCAAACTCGCGCTTTGCGAATCAGCAAGCGGTCGACCTGAGGGATTGTCGCGACGAGACATTCGTGTCGCTTGGCGAGGGTTTCGTCACTTATCACGGCTTTCGGGACGCGTTTCGTGTGGCGGACTTCACGCCGAACGTGACGATGAAGGTCGGCGATATCTTCTCGCTGATGAATCTGGTGAGCGGCGGGGTCGGCTATACGCTGCTGCCGGGCCGCGTGCGCGGCGTGTTCGGCGACAAGGTGCAATTCATTCCGCTCAAGCCACAATACCTGATGCGTCAGACCATTGGTGTCAGCTATCTGCGTGCGCGTGAACGCGATCCGAACCTGCTTGCGCTGATGGCGGTCTGCCGTCTGCGAACCCGCAACGCCGATTGAAGGTCATTCGGCGTTCGGCCGTCATGCGTGCGAGCGTTCGCGCTCGATCAACATACAAAGATCGGGTAATGCGGTCTCGCTGCTGCTGGCCGCGATGCCTTCATTGAAGGTTGCGCGGGTCATGCGGGTCAATACGTTGCCGCACGGCATCTCGATTACGAGGCGGGCGCCGCGCTCCCACGCGAGCCGCATCGTGTCGAACCAACGCACCTGCTGCGCCATGTTGCCGGCAAGATCGGCCGAGATGCGTGGGCCGTCGAACAGCGGCCGCGCCGCGCTGCTGCTCAGATACACCGCGCGAGGCGCATGAACGGTGACGTGCGCGAATGCTTCGGCAAGTGCAGCCGCTGGCTCATCGAGCAATGCGCAATGGGATGGCACGGCGACGTCGAGCCGCTCGCAGCGTTGCGCGCCGTGTTCCAGTGCAAGTGTATTGAGTTCATGCATTGCGGCGTCGCTGCCGGCAACCACCATCTGTGTCTCGGCATTGAGGTTCGCGAGAAAGACTGGCGTGGCCGCGCGGTTGATCTGTGCGATCAGCGTTTCGAGCGGGCGCTGCCTGAGGCCGACGATCGCCGTCATTCCATAGCCGCTCGGATAAGCGCGTTCCATCAACTGGCCGCGCAGTGCTACGAGCCTGACCGCGTCCGCGTAGCGCAGTGCACCAGCTGTCACTGCGGCCGGATAGGCGCCGATCGACAGACCTGCGACGATGTCCGGTTCGTAGCCGTACGCACTGAACACACGCGCCTGCGCGACACCCGCGATCAAAAGGCATAGCTGAACGGCGATGGTCGAGCGCAGCGAAGCGACGTCATCGAGCGAGCGGACATCGTAGCCGAGCGTATCGCTAGCCTCTTCGAGCGCGAGGGACGTTTCGATGTGATCCGGCAGCGCATCGAGCATGTCGCTTTTTTGCGAGCCCTGGCCGGGGAAGGTGAACAGGATGCTCATGACGGTTGCGATAGAGACGGGGCGTGAGCAGCCCACGGGTTGGCGACAAGCATTGGCCCCTGACCCGTCTTCAACAGCACGCGGTCTGTGAGTCCCGCCCATTCGGCGAGTGCAAAGCCGGCGTCGCCGGTATCGACCTGCATGTCGACGCGTGCGCCAGCAGCCTGAAGAACAGAAAGAATCGAGCGCGCATCGTCGCGAGACAACGGCTTCGCGGCGCGCAGCAGCAGATCGAGGTCGCTGTCCGGTCGCAGTGTGCTGATGCCGCTTGCCAACGCGAAGCCGACGCTGCCAGTGATGCCCCACGTCAGCTGCAAGCGGTCGAGTTCAGGCGCAACGCGGTTCAGCGCGCTCACGCACGGCAGCTTCGCTAAGCCGGCATGACGGCGCCAGGCCCGTGCTTGCGCAAGCGATTCCGGTGTGACATGGCGCTGGATGCGCTTGCGCGGCACGCAGGCGGCGAAGCGCTGGCTGCGTTCATGTCCGCGCAAGCCGACGGGCACCAACCCATCATCGATAACCGTTTCGCGACGCACCACAACCGGGGCAAGAGTCAGCCATTTGCGCGTGGCCCATGCAGGCACCGGTGAAGTCGATCGAACGTCATGCGGGTCACCGATCCACAGCAGATCGTGCGGGCGCAACGTTGCGTCAGTGGCTCGAGCGGTGCGCATGCCGATTTTCCTGGAAGCGACGCTCACGGGTTCACCAGCGCTCTCGTCGCAAAGAACAGCACCGACGGTCCGAGCAGACAGCCGACGCCCGTATGAAACGTCGCGATCAACGCGCCATAAGGCACGAGCCGCCGATCAGTAGCGGCAAGCCCCGCGCTGACGCCGCTTACAGTGCCCGCAAGGCCGCCGAAGATCATCGCGGAGCGGGGCGTCTTCAGCCCCATGAAGTTAGCCGCGATCGGCGTGCCAATCATGACGATGATCGCCTTGATCAGGCCGGTCGCGATGCTCAGCGCAATCACGTCGGAACTGGCGCCGATCGCCGCGCCTGTCACCGGCCCGACGATGTAAGTGACGGCGCCCGCACCGATGGTCGTCATGCTGACCGCGTCGGTGTAGCCGAACGCATGCGCGATGCTCGCGCCGACGATGAACGGCAACAGCGTGCCGAGCAGCAGCGACACCGCGCCGATGAGCCCGGCCTTGCGCGCCTCATTGGCCTGCACTTCGAACGCGGTGGCGACGATTGCGAAATCGCGCAGCATGGCACCACCCATCAGGCCTACACCGGTAAAGAGCGGCAAATCCGCGAGACCTTTCTGTCCGCCCGTGAAGACGCCGCCTAACCACGCGAGCACCAGGCCGATCACGATCGCGATGGCCGAACCGTGCACGCGTCCGAAGGTGAGTTTGCGCGAGATCAAAGACGACACCCACATAATCAGACCCACCAGCGCGAACGAAGTCACGAGGCCGTTCTGAACCAGTTCTTTTTCGAGCATGTGCAACATGATGGACTCCTGATTCAGATTTCTTCGAGGTGGGGAGCGTTCACGAACGAGGTGCTGTCGCGACCGGTACGGGAAAGAACGGCGATGCAGCACGCGCAAACGGCTGCCGCACCGAGTGCCGAAAGCAGCGCGACGGGACCTCCCTTGATCGCTGCCACGACGTTCTGGTTCGCGGCCATCGCGACGACCACGGGGATATACAACGCGCCCCAGAAGCCGACGCCCGCTTCTGTTTCTTTCGGCAGCAACCCTTTCCCGTGCAGATAGAGGCGCAAAAAGATCAGCAGCAGCATCGCGATGCCAACGCCACCGACATTCGTCTTGACGCCGATCGCGACCCCGAGCAGGTCGCCGAGAAAAAGTCCGGCCAGATGGCAGAACGCCAGTAGTGCGGTTCCGTAGATGATCATGTGCTGTCTCCTGTCGACCAGAGTTGACGCTTTAGCGTCTTACTCTGGTCCCATGCAAGTTGATTGCGATGTTTGCTTTATGGACCACTGATGGGTCGGTACCGGCTGATGAGCGTGCCCCGGCGCGGCATCTGATGCCGCATCGGGGCAGAGGTCATGGCGGGTTCAACGCCATTGCTCGCGCAACTTTTGCCGCACGGTCGCGGATGCCGCGCGGTGCGGGCTTGCGAGCCGCCCGGCGAGGCCACGCGACGGGTCGGCTCGAATGTCGTTGAGCGCGTCGTACAGCGTCTTTTCGATCGTCGTCTGGTCGGCGCCACTGGGTGCATCCGCGTTGCTCACGTGAAGGAGCTTCCACAGCAGCCCGAGCGACGCGTAGTTGTCGATGTCGTAGGCCATGGGCGGTACCTTCGCGGCAAACGCTTCGAGATCGGCCACCGTGCGCAGCGTGATGCGCGCGGCGGATTCCTTGCCCATCGCGTGCACCATCACCTGCGGATCGGCGAGCGCGATCAGGCGGTTCGCCTGGTAGCCATGCGCGAGAAACGCGCCCGACACCGCGCGCCCGACGATCAGCCCAATCACAGGATGACCGGCCAGACGCGCACTTGCGTATGCATCGGCGGCGCCTGCCAGCGCCTGGTGGATCCCGTAGGCTTCTTCGCGCCGTCCATACGCCTGGCTCTGGACATCGATGATCGCAACGATCGGGCGCTTCTCTTCGCGCGCCGCATCGGCGTCGATCACCTCGCGCACCGCGCGCGCGAGTTCCCATCCTTCGATCAGCCCGACCTCGCCGCCGCGTACGCGCGGGAACGGATTGTCGGGAGTGGGCACCACCGCGATATAGCGGGCCGGGTGCTCGCCGAGCCGCGCATCGACCACCCGTACTGAGGACGGAAAGCCGTGCTGCAAAGGTGCGCTGTAGGTGAGCGCGTCGAGCCAGACGGCGCCCCGCGCGGAAAGCTGCTGTGTGCTCATGAATTGAACCCCTTGCCGTAGATCGCTACCACTTGTTCAGGTGTGGCCTGCACGCCCGGATCAATCTCAGAAAGCCGTTGCAGAAAGCCGGTGACCCGTTCGCTGCGGCACACGGCCGGACGTCCCGCGCGAAACAGCTCGATGACGGCCGCTCGGATCGCATCGGTATCGTCGGCTGCGTACACGTCGACGAGACCGGTGCGATGACGCTGCTCGCAGCCGGTGAAGCTCCAGATCATCGGCCGGTCGCGGGAGTCAAACTCGGCGATGCCGGCCTCCTGTTCGATGACAGCCGGCCCGTTGAGGCCGAGCCGTGCTTCGCGCGTGCCGATCAGATAGCTGCACAGCCCTGCCGAGATCGACATGCCGCCGTAGCAGCCGATCGGACCGGCGGTGATGCCGATCACCGGCTGATAGCGGCGCAAGTCGACGATCGCAGCGTGAATCTCCGCGATCGCGGCGAGCCCGAGATTCGCCTCCTGCAGACGCACGCCACCCGTCTCGAACAGGATCACCGCGCGTGTCGGGATGCCGTTGCGGTTGTCGTCGGCGGCGAGTTCGAGGCTGCCCGCGATCTTCGCCGCCGACACCTCGCCCATGCTGCCGCCCTGGTAGCCACCGTCGATTGCGAGCACGACAGCGGGCTGGCCGTCGATCAGTCCTTTGGCGACCACGGCGCCGTCGTCAGCTTGCGTGACGATCCCTTGCCGCGCGAGCCAGGGTGAACGCACGCGCTCGAACGGATCGAGCAGTTCATTGAAGCTCCCTGCATCGAGCAGTCGCTTCGCCCGGCTGCGCGCGTCGAGCTCGATGAAGCTCTGACGCTCGAGCAGTTCCTGTGTATCCATGATCGTTATGCTCCGCCCGTTGATTGCAATTGTTCCAGCACCTGGCCGATGCGCATTTGCACGACACCAGGTGTCGCGCCGGAATCGTTGATTTCGAGCTTCGCGGCCGGCAGCGAGCCGTCGCCGAAGATGCGTTCCAGCACCGCCTCCCAGACACGGGCCTTGCCGTCGACGGAAGTCGTGATGTTCACGACGGTAAGGTGCGCCGCGTTGGCTTCGAGCAGGACTTCGAGGTCGCCCGACGCGACCACGCCGGCCACTGCACGGCGTTGCGCGGGTTGTGCCGCCGGGAATTCAAATACGATGGTTTCCATTCGCTTTCCTATGTGTTCGTCGTATTGGGTTTCGTCGTCGCCGGGGCTTCGACCTGAAGCCGGTCGAGAAAGAGCGTGGCGGCGAGCAGATCGGCGGCGCCGCCGGGCGACACGTGCAGCTCGACGAGACGGCGATCCAGTGCCTTCAGATCACGGCGGCCGGACAGAGTAGCGGCACCACCGTGCGCAAGGACGCGCCGCGCACCGCTTTGCATCTCGGCGAGTGCGCTGCGGCCCCCGCGTGCAAGCACACAGGTGTCGTCGAGGCTCGCCATCACCGCGAGCAGCGCGTTCAACCTGGCGGCCGTCTCGCTGTCGCCGCGCTGGCGCGAGCGGACGAGCTCCGGCAGCGCGACTTGCACGACGTGCGGGAAACCGGCCTGCGCCTGTCCGCGTGCGCCGCCGACGTTGTATTCGATGCGTGCCTGCTCGCCTTTGTGGCCGGTTTGCAGCGGCGCGTGCCGGTCGGCGATCCGCGCGATCTCGGCTGCGCGTGCGGCGATCGCATCGGCTGCAAGGTCGTCCGGCTCTCGTGCGGCTGCCGTCACCAGCAGGCCGAGCGCCCAGATCGCGCCGCGATGCGTGTTGACACCATGCGTCGCGTCCATCATCCGTGCTTCGCCATCGCGGCCGATTGCGCCGATGCGCTCACGCAATTCGGGCAGCGGCCGCGTTTCGATACCGGCCTGAGCGAGTTCCACGAAGGTCAGTTGTAGGGTCAACGCCGATTTGCACATGAGCTTCCAGTCGAGATCGTGATGCGCGCCCTGACTGCGGATATCAACGAGTCCGGGTTTCGGCGCGAGCGTCACTTCATCGATCAGCGCGCCGACCACCTGTGCGCCGAAATCCCCGGCGAGGTCGGATGAAGCGCGTTGCAGTGGCGAATGGATTATTGCGAGGTTCTCGCGCATCACCAGCTCCGGTAACGTGCGGGCGGCTCGTACAGTCCGTCCGACCAGTCAACGAGATCCGCGATGCTCTTCGCGGCAAGCAGCGACCGGTTCGCTTCGCTGCGGTGAACGCCGAGGTCCTCGGGCAGGGCGATCAGACCGTCGCGCCGCAGTGCCGCCCGCTTCTCTGCGCTGCTCGAAAGGCCGATCGGCGTCACACCCGCGACGGCCGCGATCATTTCCTTACGTTGTTCGAGCGAACGCGCCTTGTACAGATACGCAATGCCTTCCTCAGTCAGCACATGCGTGACGTCGTCGCCGTAGATCATCACCGGCGCGATCGGCATGCCCGTTTCGCGTCCGACTTCCACCGCGTCGATCGTCTCGACGATGGTCGGCTGGCCGCCCGCCTGAAACGTCTCGACCATTTGCACAACCAGCTTGCGGCCGCGCTCGAGCGGGCTGTCGGTTTGCAGCAGATCGAGCCAGGCAGGCGTCGCGTGGCGGCGGCCATGCGGATCGTGGCCCATGTTCGGCGCACCGCCGAAGCCGGCGAGTCGCCCATGCGTGACCGTCGACGAGTTGCCCGCGCCATCCATCTGCAGCGTCGAGCCGATGAACATGTCGATCGCGTACTGGCCGGCGAGCTGGGACATCGCGCGATTCGAGCGCATCGAACCATCGCGGCCGGTGAAGAAGACATCGGGCCGTTGCGCGACATAGGCTTCCATGCCCAGTTCGCCGCCGAAGCAGTGCACGCTGTCGACCCAGCCGGTTTCGATTGCGGGAATCAGCGTCGGATGCGGATTCAGCGTCCAGTGGCGGCAAATCTTGCCCTTCAGCCCGAGCTTGTCACCATAGGTCGGCAGGATCAGTTCGATTGCGGCAGTGTTGAAGCCGATGCCGTGATTCAGCGATTGCACCTGATGCCGTTCGTAGATGCCTCGAATCGCCATCATCGCCATCAGTATGTGGACGGGAGTAATCAGGCGCGGGTCCCGCGTGAATAGCGGCTCGATAAAGAATGGCTTGTCCGACTGGACCACGAAGTCGATCCACGAACCGGGAATGTCGACGCGCGGCAGGTCTTTCGGATCGTCGACGATTTCGTTGACCTGGGCGATCACGATGCCGTCGCGAAACGCCGCGGCTTCGACTAGGGCAGGCGTGTCTTCGGTGCTTGCGCCGGTATAAAGATTACCGTCGCGATCCGCCTTGTAGCCGGCGACCAGCACGACGTTCGGCGTCAGATCGACGTACAGCCGGCCATACAGTTCAGCGTACGTGTGGATCGAACCGATTTCGAGGATGCCGTCCTGCAGGAATTGTGAAATGCGCAGGCTTTGCGCGCCGGCGAAGGCGAAGTCGAGCTTTCGGGCGATGCCACGCTCGAACAGATCCAGATGCTCGGCACGGCTCACACTCGGGATGATCAGGTGCAGGCCATGAACGATTTCCGGGTCGACCTTCGCGAGCGAGCGCGACAGGAAGTCGGCCTGCTTCTGGTTGTTGCCCTCGACGACCACGCGGTCTCCCGGGGCAATCAGGTTTTGCAGGACTTCGACCATGCGGTCGGTGGGCAGGACCGCGCCGTCGGCGATCGATGCGACGCGGGCGATGCGACGTTGCTTCTCCGCCCGGCGCGTGGCCCAACGGGAGGGAGGCTGATTTTGACTCGACATGTGTGCTCTCGCTGAAGACATGAGGCGAGTCTAGGGAGCGAGGGGCACGCATTCAATCACGTTCGGGGTGTGACTGTTATCCCCAGGGTAATGATCATTCGCACAGAACGGCGAAAAATGGGCGATGCGCTGGTGACAAGCCCGCCCTTTGCGTTCGGATTGTCGTTCATGGTTCAAACAAACCACCTGCTCCTCGATTGTACGTAGGGGTTTTCATGGATGGTGGCTGCGACGCACGTAGTCTGCGAACTGATGTGCCTGTTCCGGTGCCGCGCAAGGAATGCAAGGGCACGAAAGGAACGAAAGGAACGATCACCCGAGACCTCATTCCGTGGCGAGCGTGAAGAGTTCGCGCGCGTGTAATGGCCGATGCCATTGTGTGATCTATCGGCTACCGCGATGATTTGGATTCGAAACGGCGATTTTTCTTTGGTGCACGTCGCTCTTAGCATGGAGAGACGAGGTACGGAATCTGGCAAGCGACGTTTCGCTACTCATGGCGCGAGTTCGCCGGGAAAGAGCGATTTGAAGGAGGTGAGGATGGAGCACAAAGCCCGCACGCAAAACGAGAAGCTGGAAGTCAAGACGACGACCTGCTACATGTGTGCCTGTCGATGCGGCATCCGCGTGCATTTGCGCGACGGTGAGGTGCGCTATATCGACGGCAATCCTGATCATCCCCTCAACCAGGGCGTGATCTGCGCGAAAGGCTCGTCGGGCATCATGAAGCAGTATTCGCCCGCGCGTCTCACCCAGCCTCTGATGCGCAAGCCCGATGCATTGCGCGGCACGGCGCAGTTCGAGCCGGTGTCATGGGACGTCGCGTTCGACGTGCTCGAAAAGCGTCTCGCGCATATCCGCGCCACCGACCCGAAGAAGTTTGCCCTCTTCACCGGCCGCGACCAGATGCAGGCGCTGACGGGCCTGTTCGCCAGGCAGTTCGGCACGCCGAACTACGCGGCTCACGGCGGCTTCTGCTCCGTCAACATGGCGGCGGGCATGATCTATACGATGGGCGGCTCGTTCTGGGAGTTTGGCGGCCCCGATCTCGATCGCGCGAAGCTCTTCTTCATGATCGGCACGGCCGAGGACCATCACTCGAACCCGCTCAAGATCGCGATTTCGAAGTTCAAGCGCGCGGGTGGCCGCTTCATCGCGATCAACCCGGTGCGCACCGGCTACGCGGCGATTGCCGACGAATGGGTGCCGATCCGTCCGGGTACGGATGGCGCGTTATTCATGGCGCTGATGCGTGAGCTGATCGAAAGCAATGCGTATGACCGCGAGTTCGTGGAGCGCTACACGAATGCGGGCGAACTGCTCGACATGCGCGAAGACAGCGATACGCAGGGTTTGTTCGTGTGTGACGAAGACGCGCAGGCGTGTAACGCGATGTTCCCGCAGAACCACCTGTGGTGGGACCCCGTCAGCCAGCGCGAAGTGCTGCATCACACACCGGGTGTGCGTCCGGCGCTCGAAGGGCGCTATGCGCTTGCGGACGGCACGCCCGTCGCCCCGTCGTTTGTGCTGCTGCGCGAGCAGCTTGCCGATTGCACGCCTGACTGGGCATCTGGAATCACGGGCATTCCCGTCGACACGATCCGGCGCCTTGCGCGCGAAATGGCCGATGTCTCGCGTGACCAGAAGATCACGCTGCCGATCCAATGGACCGATGCGTGGGGCGAAACGCATGAAACCGTGACGGGCGCGCCGATCGCTTTCCACGCGATGCGCGGACTCGCCGGACATTCAAACGGCTTTCAGACGATACGCGCGCTGGCCGTGCTGATGTCGCTGCTCGGCACCATCGACCGGCCGGGCGGCTTCCGTCACAAGTCGCCGTATCCGCGCGCGGTGCCGCCGTCGGCCAAACCGCCGAACAGCCCCGACGACGTCAAGCCGAATACGCCGCTCGCGAACGGGCCGCTCGGCTGGCCTGCAGGCCCCGAGGACCTGTTTATCCACGACAGCGGCGAACCCGTGCGCATCGACAAGGCATTCTCGTGGGAGTACCCGCTCGCCGTGCATGGCCTGATGCATAGCGTGATCACGAATGCATGGCGCGGCGATCCGTACCCGATCGATACGCTGCTGATCTTCATGGCCAACTTGGCGTGGAACTCGTCGATGAACACCGTCGAAGTCCGCAAGATGCTCGTGGACCGCAATGAAGACGGCGAGTACAAGATTCCGTTCATCGTCGTCTGTGACGCGTTCCAGTCGGAGATGACGGCATTCGCCGATCTGATCCTGCCCGATACGACGTACCTCGAACGCTACGACGCGATGTCGATGCTCGACCGTCCGATCTCCGAGTTCGATGGTCCCGTCGATTCCGTGCGCGTGCCCGTCGTGCCGCCGACAGGAGAATGCAAGCCGTTCCAGGAAGTGCTCGTCGAACTGGCGAGCCGCCTGAAGTTTCCGGCCTTCACGACGCCCGACGGCAAGCGTAAGTATCGCGACTATCCGGAGTTCATCGTCAATCATCAGACTGCGCCGGGGTCGGGCGTCGGCTTCCTGATCGGCTGGCGCGGCAAGGACGGCAAGGATGTCCTTGTCGGCGAGCCAAATCCGAAACAGTGGGAAGAGTACGCGAAGCACAACTGTGTCTATCACTACACGCTGCCCGAGACACTGCAGTACATGCGCAACTGCAACGGGCCATACCTGGACTTCGCGGTAGAGAAGGGCTTTCGCAAGTTCAACACGCCGATCGTGATCGCGTTGTATTCGGACGTGATGCAGAAGTTCAGGCTCGCCGCGCAGGGCAAGACGAAAGGCCGGCAGCCGCCCGAGCATTTGCGCGCGCGGATCGCGCGGTACTTCGATCCGCTGCCGAGCTGGTATCCGCCGCTCGAACACGGCACCACCGATCACGCGCGCTTTCCGCTCGCGGCCATCACGCAGCGTCCGATGGCGATGTATCACTCGTGGGACTCGCAGAACGCGTGGCTGCGCCAGATACACGGCGAGAACTATCTGTACATGAATCCGCGCACGGCCGCCGCGCAAGGTATCGAGGATGGCGGCTGGATCTACGTCGAATCGCAATGGGGCAAGGTGCGTTGCATCGCGCGCTACAGCGAGGCCGTCGAGCCGGGCACGGTGTGGACGTGGAACGCGATCGGCAAGTCGGCGGGCGCGTGGAATCTCGGCCCCGATGCCAACGAATCGCAGCGTGGGTTCCTGCTGAATCACCTCATCACGGATGAGATTCCCGTCGACGACCTGCGTCATGTCCGAACGTCGAATTCCGATCCCGTGACGGGGCAGGCCGCCTGGTACGACGTACGCGTGCGCATCTATCCGGCAGAGGCGGACGCCGACCACACCTTGCCGCAGTTCGCGCCGATGCCTGCCTCGATGCCCGGCATGGTCGGCACGGAGTCGGGTGGGATGATCCATCGCATCGTGCAGACCTATTTCGCGGGCCGCGGCGAGTTCGCGGCGCGGCTGAAAGCGGTGCAACGAAAGACGACGCAACGCAACTGAACGGGGAGCATCGCATGACACAGATGGCGCTCGTAATCGATCTGAACGTCTGCGTGGGCTGCCACGCGTGCGTGACGAGCTGCAAGGAGTGGAACACGTCGGGAGAGGCGGGCAGTCTGGCGGATTTTCGTCCGTACGACGCCGATCCGTCCGGCACGTTCTTCAACCGCGTGCAGACCTACGAAGCCGGCGAGTTTCCACTTACCGACACCATTCATTTTCCGAAGTCGTGCCTGCACTGCGAGGACCCACCGTGCGTGCCCGTCTGTCCGACTGGAGCAAGCTACAAGCGCAAGGAAGACGGCCTGGTGCTGGTCGACTATGACCGCTGTATCGGCTGCAAGTACTGCGCGTGGGCTTGCCCCTACGGCGCGCGCGAAATCGACGAGCAGCGCAAGGAAATGACCAAGTGCACGCTCTGCGCGGACCGCATCTATAACGAGGCGCTGCCCGAGCGCGATCGCAAGCCTGCGTGCGTGCTGGCGTGTCCGACTTCGGCGCGGCTGTTTGGCGATATTCATGATCCGGAGTCGGTCGTGTCGAAGGCGATCCGCGAACGCGGTGGTTATCAGCTGATGCCGGAGTGGGGCACGCGGCCCGCGAATCACTATCTGCCGCGCCAGAAGGTGTCGGCGTGTGGCGGCGAGGCATGCTCGTGCAAGACCTCGCCCGAGGGCGACGAAGTTGCGTCCGTCGAAACGCAGGTCGAACGCGGCGAGCTGCATCTCGCGTCGATCGCGACGCGGGTCTGAAGCTGAACGTCAAGGGAGAGTGGCATGAATCCGGCTTTTTCAGTGGTGTTCCTTACGACGTTGATCGGAGCGGGGCAAGGGTTGCTGATCGCGCTGGTCGGTGTCGAGGCGGCGTTGTGGTTGGGCTTCGGCGATGCAGCCGCCGTGCCACCGATCCTGTATGTCGTCGGCGCCGCTCTGTCGTGTCTGCTTGGCGCATTGGGGCTCGTCGCATCGTTCTTTCATCTCGGTCATCCCGAGCGCGCGTGGCGGGCCATCGCGATGTGGCGCACTTCGTGGCTCTCGCGCGAATGCCTGTGCCTGCCTGCGTTTCTTGCCTGCACGTTCGCTTACGGTGGCGCGCATGCGTTTGCTTCGCCTTACACGCTCGCGATTGGCTTGATCGCCGTGATCGTGAGTGCTCTGCTGTTCGTCTGCACGGGCATGATCTACGCGTGTCTGCGCTTCCTGCAGGAGTGGGCGACGCCGCTCACGCTGGTCAACTTTGCGCTGCTCGGTTGCGCGTCAGGCTTCACGCTCGCGACGGCCTGTGCCGCGCTGCTCGCGCCCGTGCTCGTCTCGCCGCTCGCCGTAGCGGCTTGCGTGTTGACGCTCGCTGGTTGCGTGTCGCGCGGTGCATCGTTGGCGCGCAATGCACGGCTCAGGCCGAAGTCAACGGTGCAAAGTGCGACAGGTATTCGCGCTACGCGTGTCGAGCAGAAATCGCGCGGGTTCACGGCAGGCGCATTCAATCTGCGCGAGTTCTTTCATGGCAAGACACCTCAGACGCTGAGGCGCATCAAATGGACGTTTATCGTCGCCGGTTTCATCGTGCCATTCGTTCTGGTGGCGTTCGGCGGCAGCGTCCGGTCGATTGGGTTTTCATTCGCGTTGTTGTGTGCGGCGTCCGCGATTCAGTACGCGGGGCTCGTCGCCGAGCGGTGGTTTTTCTTCGCTGAAGCGCGGCATCCGCAGAATCTTTATTATCGGCAGGCATAGGATTCGGTTGTGTTCGCCGGCGACGCTCGCCTTGATTCATTCTGGAGCCTGACGGGGTACAGCTGCCGCTTTCGCTCCGCTTTGAGATCTCTTGTCGAATCCGGGATCTGCAGAGTGACGAAGACCGGGGAAGGGGAGTCTGGCGGCTATTCGGCGATAGCCATGCCACGGGAACTCAGCGCAAACTTCTAACTTGGCTCGGTGTGACGCTTCCGGCAAATCGATTGCCGAAATGGGTTCTCGTGTAGTTGACGACAGCAGCGACCTGATCGTCATTCATCTCGTCTCCAAACGATGGCATCGCCTTCCGGCCATGAAGTACGCTGGTGATGACGTAGGGTGCTGCTTCGACTGCCGGGTTGTCAGCGAGCGCGGGGTAGTGACCCGCGCCCTGTGCGCCTTTTCCATCCGGCATATGGCATCCCGCACATGTAGCGTTGTAAAGCGCTTCGCCGCTTATTTCGGTGAAGCGGTAGCCCGGCGAGATCGCGAAGGTGCGTGGTACGTCCTGTGCCACGGTCTGGGCCGACACCGTCGCGCTTCCTGTCAGCAAGACCATCAGCATCACGCTGAGGATCAGCGCCGGCCTATTCATTGACGATTCTCCGATGCAACCGGGTGATCGCATCCAGTGACGACAGCACGGCGCCTTCCTGCCATGCCGGGATATGAGAAGCGTGCTCTCCAGCAAGGACGATCCGTCCGTCGATCTGACAGAGATTCGCGTAATGCGCTTTTCTCAACGCATCCGTCCATGCGGCGAAGCAGCCATTCGTGAACGGTGATCGGCTCCAGCTCATCGCGAAGCCCTTCTGGTACTCGCGCGCGTACTGCGGATGAATCTGGCTGCCCTGGCTCAATGCCACCGCGATCCGTTCGGCAGGGGGCAGCGCACCCATCTCATAGCTGGCGGGCCCCCACATGTAGGCGCCGAGCAGCACCGCTGGGCCGATCGATCCGTAACCTGTTGCCGGATAGCCGATCGTCGAGATCGGCAGGTCGGTATGCGTGATGCCGCCGTAGATCTGCTCGTCTTCTTCCCAGAATCGTCGGCCGAATTGCAACCCGATTTTCACCGATGTCTCGTAGGGCACCGCATCGATCGCGGCGCGCATGTCCGGGCCGACGGCAATGTCGATCTGACTCAGAATCGAGAGCGGGATGGTGCACACCAGCCAATCCGCGTGCGCGTTCCGTTCGGTCCGGGTGGTCGTATCGGTATAGCGCACTGTGACACCTTGCTCGTCCTGCAAGATGGCCGTGACTCTGGCGTTGAACACTACGGCGCTTGCGACCTGCGAATGAAGCGCATGGGCAATCCTGTCCATGCCGCCGACGGGCTGGAAAATGCTGCTCTGATAGTCCTGTTCGTTTCCAGACGAGAGCCATTGCCACAAACGCGATGCAAGCAAGGGGTCGCGCGGGAGCAGATTCGACGGCACGGCCGGGGGCATCAGACCACCGCCATGCGCGGTCGCGAAGCCACGGCGCTCACTGCTTCGCCGCCCCGCCTGATAGCCACCATCCCGATCGAGCGCACCCCATTGGCGCAGGGATTCGAGTAGCAGATGCGCATCTTCGACCGACAACGCATCATCGAGTGCGTCCTTGCGGATTGCTTTGGAAAGCAGTTCGGCGATATAGCCTTGATAGTCGGTCTGCACCGCGCGGAATCGTTGCGGCTTGCCACCAAAAGCCTCCGTCGAATGCAGGTATGCGTTGTAATTGACCTGGATGAACGGCTCGAGCGGCACCTTCAGGCGTTTTGCATAGTCGAGTACGCCCTGGTGGTGATACGGAATGCGCCATGGCCCTGGGTTCAGATAAAGCCCGTCAGCGAAATCACAGTCCTGGGTGGCACCGCCGAGTTCTGTATAACGATCACCGCCCCTGACAGTCCAGGCCCGACCGCCCGCGCGGTTGTTGTACTCGAGCACCTGCACGTGGTAGCCCGCGTTCCTCAACTCAAAGGCCGCGACGAGGCCGGCCATGCCCGCGCCGAGCACGAGAATTCGTGTTCCTCTGGGTGCGCCATCGAGTCTGACCGGTCCGGCGTAGGTCGAGGTAGCGGCGAACCCAAGCGTGCCCATGCCTTGCATCATGGCGGCCGCGCCGAGGTTCTTGCCGATCAGCGTCAGCAGGTGCCGGCGGCTCATCGCATTTGTGGTCATTCTCGACATAAGGACGCGGTGCCCCGACTGGAGAGAAGCGATGGCGAACGAAATCAGATCTCATGCCAAATTGCAAATGCATGAGTCATCTGGATTTGTCTGCTTGAGGATTGCGTTTGGGCGTACTGCAACGGACTAGTTCATTTTATGCGATGACCCGTCGAGCCTCGTAAATCGAACACCAGAAACACCGGTGGTGAGCACGCGATGTTGGTCGTCGCGCCCCTCGTTGCGGCGTGAACGTCAGGAGGCTGCCTACTTCGACTGAAATCGGGTTTGAGAAGAATTAAAACCATGAACTGTTTCTCATCACCACGTGCGACTGTCCATTACCAGGACGGCCGACTGCCCCTCCTCGTAGGTCGGGCTCGCCCGGACGCGTGAGAGGGCAGCCGGCCAATAGTTGTCGTCCGCGAGACATACCAAGCCGTCATTCCAACTCGTGAGCGGTCGGTGAGGGGGCGCGTGCTGCCAAACACGCCAGGCTGCTGCTGGCGGCGCATGGCCGGACGTTTGGACAAACTCTGAGGAGCATCGCGGTAACGGGCCTTGCCAGTCGAAGCGACGCGCCGGGTGCTGGCCTCGCGGTGAGTGCGCAGGGGAATCGCGTCTTGCGGCACCTCAGAGCTGGGTGTAGCCTGTTTTTCGCTGGACCCCGTAGTGCCGGGATGCGAGCGCGCTGCCAGGCGGTCAACCACTGAAGAACACCGGTACATAAGTTGCGCGGGAATGGTTCTGCCACGCGTTGTTCGAGAGAGGGAGACGTCATGAACAAACTTGTGTCCATTCTTGTGTGGGGTCTGCTGGCCGCCGTCGGCGCTTTTGCCCTTGCTACCCTCGCGCTTGGGCGCGGTGAAAGTGTGAATGCCGTGTGGCTCGTGACCGCGGCCCTCATCGTTTATTTCATCGCATACCGCTTCTATAGCAAGTTCATTGCCGAGCGCGTGCTGCGGCTCGACGATACTCGCCAGACCCCAGCCGAGCGCCACGACGACGGTATGGATTACGTGCCGACCAACAAGTGGGTGCTGTACGGCCATCATTTCGCCGCAATCGCCGGCGCCGGTCCGTTGGTCGGTCCGGTGCTGGCAGCGCAGATGGGCTACCTGCCCGGTACGCTATGGATCCTCGCGGGCGTCGTGGTGGCCGGTGCGGTGCAGGATTTCATCGTGCTTTTCGCGTCAGTGCGCCGCGACGGCAAATCCCTTGGCGAAATGGTCAAGATGGAACTGGGCCCGATTCCCGGCTCGCTGGCTCTGGTCGGCGTACTAGCGATCATGATCATCATTCTCGCGGTCCTGAGTCTGGTGGTGGTCAAGGCGCTCACGTCCAGCCCGTGGGGCCTCTTCACCATCGCAGCGACAATACCGATCGCGTTGCTGATGGGCGTCTACATGCGGTTTATCCGCCCGGGGCGGGTGGGAGAAGCGTCCCTGTTCGGCGTCGTGCTTTTGCTCGCCTCGATCTTCCTGGGGAAGGCGGTCGCCAACGATCCCACCTGGGGGCCGCTCTTTACCTTGACCGGCCCGCAACTGGCGTGGACACTCATTCTGTACGGCGCCGTCGCCTCCAGCCTGCCGGTGTGGCTGATGCTCGCGCCACGCGACTACCTGAGCACGTTCCTGAAGATCGGCACTATCGTAGCTCTCGCGGTCGGCATCTACGTCGTCGCCCCGACTCTTTCGATGCCGCGGACCACACGCTTCATCGACGGTACCGGGCCGGTCTTCTCCGGCGCACTCTTCCCGTTTCTGTTCATTACGATCGCCTGCGGCGCGGTCTCGGGTTTTCACGCGCTGATTTCTTCCGGTACCACACCGAAGATGATCGAGCGCGAGTCGCATATGCGTCTGATCGGATTCGGCGGCATGCTCGCCGAATCATTCGTTGCGGTCATGGCGCTGACGGCGGCCTGCGTATTGCATCCGGGCATCTACTTTGCGATGAATGCGCCGGCGGCGATTATCGGCACCACCGCCGCACAGGCTGCGCAAGTCGTATCCGGCTGGGGCTTCACCATCACGCCGGATGTGATCACCCAGACGGCCGTGAACATCGGCGAGACCAGCATCCTGTCGCGCGCGGGCGGCGCCCCGACGCTCGCCGTTGGCATGGCGCAGATTCTGGGCCAGGCACTCGGCGGCCAGGCCATGGAGGCTTTCTGGTATCACTTTGCGATCCTCTTCGAGGCGCTGTTTATCCTGACCGCCGTGGACGCTGGCACGCGGGTCGGCCGCTTCATGATCCAGGACATGCTAGGCCACGTCTACCGGCCGCTCGGCGACACCCAGTTCCTGCCAGCGAACCTGCTGGGCACCGGCCTTTGTGTGGCGGCGTGGGGCTACTTCCTCTATCAGGGCGTGGTCGACCCGCTGGGTGGCATCAACACCCTCTGGCAGCTTTTCGGTGTGGGCAATCAGATGCTCGCAGGCATCGCTCTGTTGCTCTGCACCAGCGTGCTGGTGAAGATGAAGCGCGAGCGCTACGTCTGGGTGACGCTGGTGCCGACAGCGTGGCTCCTGATTACCACGCTCACCGCCGGCGTCCAGAAGATCTTCCACAGCGACCCCAGGATCGGCTTCCTGGCGCTCGCGAACAAGTTCAGCGACGCCGCCGCGCAGGGGACTGTGCTTGCGCCTGCCAAGTCGCTTGCGGAGATGCAGCGGGTGGCCTTCAACAACTATCTGGACGCGGCTGTCTGCGGCTTCTTTGTCGTGCTGGTGCTCGCGATGTGCGTCTTCGCCATCAAGATCTGCTTGCAGGCGCTGAGGCAGGCACAGCCCACCGTCGTCGAGACGCCCGCTGTTGTGCGCGCTCAAGGAACCTGATCATGAAAACGATCTTCAATTCCAAACGCCTGGCGGTGCCGGTTCAGGCCACGAACCGCCGCCCCAGCAGCAATACACTGGCGACACAGCTATCGGAACTTGCGCGCACCATGCGCGGAGCCTGCATGCAGATGTTCGGCATCCCGGACTATGAACGCTATGTCGGCCACATGGCCTCGCGTCACCCCTCCGATCCGATACTGTCGCGGGGCGAGTTCTTCATTCTGTCCATGGATCGCAAATACGGTCGCAACGGGCCGAGGTGCTGTTAGCGCGGCTCGTGATATCCATGGTCGTGCTTTTTGGCAGAAATCGCTCAAGTTGATCGCCGAGCACCGCGGGACCGGGATTGTTTCGGTCGTCGCGTCCCGTTACCAGCTTTTACAGGGGGGGTGAGTCGAATCGGCCGATCGCGAACGTCGCTGTGCGGGCCAACTGCAGCCGTTCGCCCTCGTCTTCGCACGGCCATTCAGAGGACCGTTCTGGTCAGATAACGGACCTTCGCGCTGGGACACGGTCGAGCGCCCAAGCGGACGCGAACTTGCGACCCAGCCCGGATGTCCCACACTTCAGCCTCCGCGGAAAGATCTGACACGCCGGTTTGGACACGGAACCACGGCAAGCAACAACCTCACAACCAAGTTCGGCTGCCTTCAGGAAGCGGAATAAATCGTACGTTAGCCGCACCGCACAACGACTGGAATCAAGCACTTTGGAATGCAGCCCGCCGCCGCGCTGATTGTCGACAAGCGCGGAACAAATATGTTTCCTACCATTGCATGAGGAAGCCGCCTTCAGGAGACAGCCGGTGGGAAGCATTGCGGAGTGGTTAGCATCACTCGGCTTGTCTGAGTATGTCCAGGTCTTTGCCGAGAATGGTATCGATCCCTCGGTCCTCCCCGATCTCACGGACCAGGATCTCAAGGATCTTGGCGTCTTGCTTGGGCATCGCCGCAAAATGCTGCGCGCGATTGCCGAACTTGGCTACAGCGCCGTTGCAATATCTCCGGTCGCGGCCGCGCCCGTCCCGGGTGATGACGCGGACCGACGCCAGCTCACCGTCATGTTTTGCGATCTCGTCGACTCGACTGCCCTGTCGACGCGGCTCGATCCGGAAGACTTGCGGAAGGTCATCGGCGCCTATTACCGGGGTTGCGCAGATATCGTTACTACGGCCGGTGGTTTCATCGCAAAGTACCTGGGCGACGGTGTACTGGCTTATTTTGGTTATCCCCGGGCGCACGAGGACGACGCGGAGCGGGCGGTACGCGTGGGACTGACGCTTGTGCGATCCATCGGCAAACTCGATTCCGGAACGGACGAGAGTTTGCGAGTGCGGATCGGGATCGCTACCGGTGTCGTGGTAGTCGGCGATCTCATCGGCGAAGGCGCAGCCCTGGAGCGTGGCGTTGTAGGTGAGACGCCTAATCTCGCTGCCCGGCTGCAGACGTTGGCCGAGCCCGGAACAGTGGTGATTTCTACGAGCACGCAGCGGCTTACGAGCGGGCTGTTTGACTACCGCGACATGGGCCTGGCCACTGTGAAGGGTATGGGCGACGCAGTGCGGGTTTGGCAAGTGCTCGGCCCCAGCAGGGTCGAAAGCCGGTTCGAGGCGCTGCATGGAACCACACTGACACCAATCGTCGGGCGCGACGAGGAGATCGAGCTGTTGCTGCGCCGATGGCGGAGGGCGAAGAACGGTGAGGGACAGGTAGTGCTACTGTCGGGCGAATCGGGTATTGGAAAATCGCGGCTGATCACTGCCCTTGAAGAGCGGCTTCAATTCGAGCCGCACGACCGCTTGCGGTATTTCTGCTCACGCCGCCATCAAGACAGCGCTTTCTATCCGTTCATTTCCCAGCTCGAGCGTGCGGCCGGCTTGCGGCGTGAGGATACCGTTGAACAACGTCTCGACAAACTTGAGGCGGTGCTCGCGTTCGCCGCCGACAATCTGCGCGAAGCTGCTCCGCTGGTGGCGGCGTTGCTATCGATTTCGACGGAAGGTCGATACCCAAAACTTGACCTCACACCGCAGCAGTACAAGGATAAGACGCTTAGCACGATCATTGCGCAGGTCAAGGACCGGGCAGGACGCCAGCCGCTGCTGATATTGTTCGAAGATGTGCATTGGGTCGACCCCAGCTCGCTCGAAGCACTGGACCATCTTGTCAATCGTATTGAAACCCTGACTGTCCTGCTGATTATCACCCTGCGGCCTGAGTTCGTATCTCCTTGGATCGGCCGCCCAGAGGTGATGCTCCTTACTCTCAATCGTCTTCATCCTCGGCAACGAGCCGAGATGATCGAGCAGGTAACCCTTGGCAAGGCGCTGCCGAAAGAGGTTACAGACCGGATCATCGAGCATACGGACGGAATACCGCTATTCGTCGAAGAACTGACCAAGACAGTGCTGGAGAGCGGCGTACTGCGCGAGCAGAACGGGCGCTACGTCCTCGATGGTCCGCTGCCACCACTGGCGATCCCGATGACGTTGCACGCTTCGCTGATGGCGCGTCTCGATCGCCTGGCCCCGGCGCGGGATGTAGCGCAAATCGCCGCTGCAATCGGCCGGCGATTTTCTTATGAGGTGATCAGCGCGGTCGCGTCGATGCCCAAAGAGCGCCTGGACGACGCATTGGATCACCTCGTCAGCGCCGAGCTGGTTTTCCGGCACGGGGCACCACCGGATGCGGAATACACTTTCAAGCACGCCCTGGTGCAAGACGCCGCGTACAGCTCTCTGCTGCGGGATAGACGACAGCAACTGCATGCCCGCATCGCAATGGAACTTGAGAGTCATTTTTCTGACATAGCGGAGCAACAACCGGAAATCCTGGCCGAGCACTGCGCCCAGGCCGGATTGACGGGGAAGGCGGCCCGGCTATGGCGGCGTGCCGGTCACAATACTGCAAGACGCGCCGCGCATCGCGAGGCGTCGATTCTGTTCGAGAAAGCTTTGACTGCCTACGCGGCCCTGCCATCGTCGGCCGAAACACTCGGTGAAATCATCGACATCCGATGGGATCTCCACCACTCGCTTTATCCGCTGGGAGATTTGGCACGTGACCGGGTGAATCTCGAGACCGCGGAACATCTTGCCGAAGGGTTCGGCGATGAGGAACGCCTATCGCGTGTTTTATCAAGGTTAACTTACACGCTCGGTTCGCTAGGCGATCTGACAGGTGCCGTCCAGGCGGGCGAACGCGCCCTGGCGTTGGCAAAGCGGCGAAGCGATCCCGATCTGAAAGCTCGGATCAATAGGATGCTGGCAAGGTCGTGGTATGGCCTCGGAGACTATGAACGCGCGCTGGGACATGCTCGAAAGGCGCTAGATCTCCTGCATGAAGGCTCCGGCCACGGCCCGCACGATGAGTCTGACCTAACCGCCGCGGGCGTCAGCGCTCGTGTCTGGCTGACGTTGTGTCTTGCCGAACTCGGCCGATTCGACGAGGCTGCCGTCCTTGGACAAGAGGCGACCGACCTCGCCCGAGGGATGAATGGGCCAGAGGAGCGGATCTTTGCTGGCTTCGGTGTCGGACGGATGCACCTTATTCAAGGCAACCTCGACGTCGCTGTTGAGGCACTTGAACCAGCACTGGCCATGTGCAGGAACGCTGAGTTTCCAATCTACGCTCCTCGGATAGCATCCTGTCTGGGAGCGGCGTATGCGTCACTGGGCCGGACCGATGAGGCACTGGCTCTTCTGGAAGAGGCAGTTCGCATAGCGGCGGCGAGTAATTTAACGTTCGGACAGTCGGTAGTGCTCTCAAATTTCGGTCGAGTGTGCCACCTCGCAGGTCGACAAGATGAAGCCCTCACTCATGCACATGACGCCATTGATCTTGCACGAGCCTCCGGCGAACGAGGCAATGAAGCTTGGGCATGGTGCCTGTTGGGGGACATTGTCCCGGATGGCAACGCTACCGCGCCTCGGATTGAGGAAGCTCACAATCACTATTGCATGGCGTTGATGATCGCCCAGGAGCTTGGCATGCGTCCGTTACAAGCACAGTGCCTCAATAGACTCTCCCGGCTGCAAAAAGATGGTCAAAACACTGACTGTTCAACGTAGCAACTGGGTCGACATTGAATTTTGCGAATCTTTCCATAAGGCCGACCACTCGCCGTCCCGCGTGACGAACCAAATGGCAGTTGTACCTCGGAAGCCGCCCTTGATTTCTCGCTGGGTCGAAGGGCTTCAAAGGGTCGCAAGTTCGCGTTCGACAGCAGCGAAAGCTGACATTCGCGGTCGCGGCAGTGCGAATGGCAGAAGAGCAACCTAAACCGCCTTACCAAAGGTGAGACGTGAATGTCAGCTGGGGCCTGGACATACTCGACGGTTATCAGGGAGGTCGGATGCGAAGTAGCCATTCGAGTGACGACTTCAGACAGTCAGGGCAACCTGAGATCTCCCATTCGCGGGTATTGCCCAGCGCTTCGCGTCGCCCCTACTTGCTATTTTCCCGTTGCCAGACGACTGTTGACGCGCCGTATCCAAAGCTACCCGGCGTGACATATGTCAATCGGTCGCCTTCAATGACGAATGGTCTCGCCTGTGTTTCGCCATCCCAGTTCGGAAATGTTCCCTTCCGAATGTGAAATTCGATCATATGCGCTGCGGGATCGACTTTGTACGTCCCGAAATGCGCGACACTCCCCTGCACAATCTGTCTGTTTTCGTCCCCAGTCGCTGAAAGACGATCCCCCGATGCAAGCCGCGGCAAGTTCGAACGGAGAGCGACCAGGGTGTATCGCCCATCGGCGCCAAAGACGAGTTGACCTTCGGGGCGCTCGCCCAGAATCTCCACCGGGCTTCCGCTTTTCAGAATCGTGAGTGAGACAAGCTTCCAGGTGCCGACCAGGCTGGCCGTCGTTTGAGCACACGCCACTTGAGAGGCGAATAGTGTCGATGCCCATAGCGCAGCGCCGATGAGCAAGGCGGTTTGATGACCTTTCATGAAATTCTCCATCACGGATGTCGGCGCTTGACTGGATAACCGCAGGGAACGGATCGTTGTTTCTTCTGACCGCGACCAGCGCGGTGCTATCAGCCCCTCCAGAATCCTGGCGGGCATCGCATCGGTTCGCGGCAAGGCGGCACTCTGAGTCTAGGCGTGACGACACCTTCTGCCATATGTCGTTTGCCATATGGGCGAACGGCTACCCGTGAATAAGAATCGTATGGTGGCGACAGACGATTCGCGCGCAGACTCCGAGTCAGAGGCAAATTCGGGCGTCGCCACGATGCGAAGCCTTGGGACACGATGTAGGGTTCTTGCTCGCCGGCGATTACGGAACGACCAGTCAGATAACCAGAGACCTATGGGTTTCCTATAGGGGCGGCCGGTAGTCGCGTGAGGTTGCCACGACAAGCCTTCAACTACGCAACTCTCGTTGAGGCCCCGAAGCGCCATTCGCAACGGCTCACGTTGGAACGAAATCCGCACACCGCATGAGGCCGCTCCGGGTCCATGAACGGACCGAACTACTATGTAATTTTAGCGATTGCGCGGCAGTTGGCTTTCCGAAAGTGAGGAAGAAGCACGCAGGTCAATCCGAGGATGCCGATCGATCATAAGAGGCGCACATGCACACACTGACTCCCATCATGCTTGCCATCGTACTGTCTTTGTGCTGCGAGATGGCTGCGGGCGACCTGATTTCAATACCGAAACAAGGTACCGCGACTTATGTGACTTACTACACCGGTCTCGCGTTGGCCAACCTGGATATGAGCGATACCGGTCATGCGCTGTTGATAGAACTGTTTGGCACCACACGCAACATGGACGATCAGAAACTCTTTAACGACATGTCGGTGCACTGCCTCTGCTACCGCGTGACCGGTAGCGGAGAGGTCGGCGGGGCCGGTGCCTGCACCATGACGGATAGCGATGGTGACCAGCTATATACGACGTTCGACGCTGCGGCACAGGCTCATACACTAATCGGCGGCAGCGGGAAATATAAGGGGATTTCTGGCGCTGCGCCGTACACTTCGCCCGGTCCCGGGCTCAGTTGGGGCAGCAGCGTCGCCAAGTTGACATGGCAGTTCAGATAGTTCTCGCGTGCGTCGTCCGCCACGCCCGCGCGGCCCACAAGGTTTGACCGTACCTGCTGCGCAACTAGAAGATCGATCGCAGCGGCTAGGTCTGGGCACTGGACACGACGTACGTGCCGATGGCGTGCGAGTTTGTCTATCAAGGCAGAAGCAAGATACGAACGGGGCAGTTGCGAGATGCGGTAAGAGAATATGTAGTTGGAGCGCGGTGCAATCATCCCGAGGAGAAGGGACGGACGGTTCAACATGCCATCGCAACGCTTGAACTCAACCGTGCAAGCGATCCAATCGTATATTCTGAAATGGACGAACAAATTCAGAAACGCACTCACACCAAATACCTGATGCCAAGAAGTGAGGATGCTTCCCGGAAGCGATACGTTGCGCGAGTTACTCCTGGCAGCCAGGCTTGGACGAGCTTCGACCGGGTTCGGCCATGAACGGACCTTCGACGTTCGGTCATTAGCGTCCGGATCGCGGCGAATTACCGCCGTTTGGTATGCAAAGCGCAACGAGCAACGTGTTGCGATAAAGTCGGTGCCGACACGCCGCGCGATTTGCTCAAAACACTGTTATCTCATCAGCAAGCTGCGTCGTGTGGATTGGTACGCGACCAATTCGATGCTCTCCCTCTCGCGGCTATCGAACACACCGAGCGAACTAGGACTTACAGGAGCTCGTCGACCTGAGCGGATACGGTACGGTGGAGGTGCCATTTACACTTGAGACAAGTTCGCGCGCAAAGATCTCGTCAGGTCCATTGTTGTCTTGGACCAAGATCTCGTAGTCATGCCCATGCTCGGGCACGAAGGTGCTTGCTTTCGCCGCGTCGGTCACCCTGTACCGCTTCCCGTTGATAAACTGTTCGCTCGAAATCCGCGCATGAACCGTCATTGGCTGGTCAGCTGGGACAATGTACTCGTGGAAATACCGAGCCGCGTCGGATGGCACGGGCATGCCGACGGTCTTGTTAGACAGGCTCGACAAGCCGGGTTTGGACGCGACGAAGTGCTTGGCCTCACCTGTAACGCACGGGGTGTTCAAATAAAGGATCACGTTCGCTCCCCAATACACACGCACGCGAGCTTCCGTTTCCGGGTGATAGTCCGCCGCAGTCTGAGACGGCGTCCCCGCGCAGGCGCACAGCAGCACTGAGCTCACAATTGAAACGAACAGTGTGGAAGTATGACGTGTCATTGGGTGTGTATCCGGGAGAATGAAGGCGAGCGCTTGAAGCGATATAACCAGCGTGACTGAGTATCGAAAGTTCGCGCTATCTATATCGGCCTCGAGTCAAAAAACTTAAATTCGAAGGCGGGCCCGCCATCGTGCGTACGCTGGGCGTTGTTGCATAAATCGGTGTACCGCGCGCCGATCTGACGTTTACGCGCAACGGTAGTGACGGCACCCCTGTT